>JBEELT010000131.1:0-5108 GCA_041167995.1 Verrucomicrobiota bacterium
AGGCCTAGGACGACAGGGTCGACCTGCTCGTTGGGTTCCTTGCCGAAGCCCCAGGGGGATGACGCGAAGACCTTGGCGCGGGTGTGCAGCTGGACGTGGACCTCGAGGCCGATGACGACTTCCCAATCAGAAGGTGCGTTGCTCATAGGGCGGCTTGCTGGTGGGCGAAACCGTGAGCGGCCTCGAAGAGACGACCCGCGGCGAGGAGCTTGGCTTCGGAGAGCGGCGCTCCGACGAGGTGAAAACCGACCGGCAGGTGGCCGGACTTACCGCAGGGCACCGAGATCGCCGGGAGGCCGGCGAGGTTGGCGGGAATCGTGAAGATGTCCTCGAGGTAGAGCTGCAGGGGGTCGGAGGCCTTCTCGCCGACCTTGAAGGCGGGCGTCGGGACGGTCGGGGTAAGCAGCACGTCGACGCCAGCGAGGGCGGCGAGGTATTCGGCGCGGATCTTGGCGCGAGCACGGAGGGCGCGGACGTAATACGCGTCGGCGTAACCGGCGCTGAGCACGAACGTGCCGAGCAGGATGCGGCGCTTCACTTCGGGGCCGAAGCCTTCGGAGCGACTGGCCGTCATCATCTCGACCGGCGTACCGGCGACGACGGAGCGATGGCCGTAGCGGACGCCGTCATAGCGGCCGAGATTTGAGGAAGCCTCGGCGGTCGCGACGACGTAATAGGTCGGCACAGCGAGGTCGGCGGAGGGCAGTTCGACCTCGGAGACCGCACAGCCTTGGGCGCGGTAGAATTCGACGGCGGCGTTGACGGCGGCGGCGACCTCGGGGGCGACGCCCTTGCCGAGAAAACCCTTCGGGATGCCGATGCGGAGCTGCTTGGCGTCGCCGGCCGGCGTGAGCGCGCGGTCGGACGGGCCGAAGCAGGTCATGTCACGCGCGTCGGCGGAGGCCAACGCGTTGAGGAGCAGCTCGCAGTCCTCGACGCTGCGGGCCATCGGGCCGATCTGGTCGAGCGAGGAGGCGAAGGCCACGAGGCCGAAGCGGGAGATCAGGCCGTAGGTCGGCTTCAGGCCAACCACGCCGCAATGCGAGGCGGGCTGACGGATGGAGCCGCCCGTATCGGAACCGAGCGAAAGGGGGACCAGGCCGGCCGCGAGGGCCGCCGCACTGCCGCCGGAAGAACCACCCGGGATACGGGCGAGGTCCCAAGGATTGAAGGTCTTGCGAAGCGCCGAGTTCTCCGTGGAGGAGCCCATCGCGAACTCATCCATATTCAGGCGACCATAGAGGATCGCGCCGGCGGCGCGGAGGCGTTCGGCGACGTGGGAGTCGTAAGGCGAGACCAACGGCGCGAGCATCTTGCTCGAGCACGTGAGCGGCTGGCCCTTCACCGCGATGTTGTCCTTGATCGCGACCGGGATACCTTCGAGCGGACCCCTACCCTGCCCGGCCTTACGGCGGGCATCGGAAGCGTCGGCCTGCGCGAGCACGTCGGCCTGGTCGAGGTGGGTAAAAGCGCCGACCTTATCGTTCACCGCCTGATAGCGGGCGAGGAGGGCTTCGCAGAGGGCGCGGGACGTGAGCGTGCCGGCCGCGAGGCGGCGGCCGAGCTCGGCGGCGGAAAGCGTATGGAGCGCGTCGGCCATGGCTTAGGATTCGTCGTCCACGACGCGCGGGACGGAGATCTGCCCATCGCGCGAGGCGGGAGCGATGCGGGTGACGGCTTCGGCACCGAGGACGGGGCCTGGTTCGTCGGAGCGGAGCGCGGCTTCGTCAACGACGCGGGCGTCGTCGATCGTCGCGGGCAGGTCGGCGTCGGCCAGCGCCTGGAAGTGACCCAGGATCTGGTTGAGCTGCGCCGAGTAGAGCGCCTTCTCCTCGGCCGTGAGGCTGAGGCGGGCAAGCTTCGCGAGGTGGTCGATGTCGAAACCTTCGGCCATGACGATCAGCGGCGGACGGTCCAGCCGGCGCCCTTCTCGAGCGTCGCGATGACCACGCCGAGGGCTTGGTTGGTTTCTTCGTCGGTGAGCGTGCGGGCCGCATGGCGCCAGCGAATCTCGAAGGCGAGGCTACGGTGGCCTTCGGGCAGGCCCGGGCCGGTGAAGACGTCGAAACAGTTGACCGACTCCAGCGCGAACTCCTTGCCGGCGGCCTTGGACGCGCCCTGGCGGACGCGGCTTTCGACCTCGGCGGCGGCGACGCCGACCGGGACGATGACCGCAACGTCCTTGGTGACGGGCGGGAAGGACGAGAACGCTTCGAAGCGGGGGATTTTGCGGGCTTCGGCGAAGGCCGCGCGCGGGAAGCAGACTTCACCGGCGATGACGGAGCTCTTCAGGCCGAGCGAACGCGTCCAGCGGAGATCGAGGACACCACAGGCGCCTTCCGCGGCGCGGCCGCGGTCGACGAGGGCGGCGGCGTGATCGGCCTGCCAGAGACCGCCGGTGGCGGCGGCGAACGAAAGACGGACGGCGGCGACGCCGGCGAGCGCGGCGGCGTCCTGCAGCAGGCGCTTGGCGCGGAGGGCATCGAAGGCCTCGCGGGACTTCCAGGAACGCGTCACCGGGTCGGCGACGATCGCGAAGGCGACCGAGAGGAATTCGCGCACCGTGCCATCAGCCTGCGGGCGGAAGACCGTGCCGACCTCGAAGAGGCCGCGGGGGTCGGCATGGACCGAGAGGTTGAGGGCGAGCGCGCCGGCGAGGCCAGGGACGAGGGACGCCCGGAGGTGCGTCTGTTCGGCCGTGAGCGGGTTATCCATCGCGACGAGGGCGGCCTTATCGGCGCCGAGGGTGCGTTCGAGTTCCGCGGCGTCGCGGAGCGAGTAGTGGCAGCACTCCGTGAAGCCGGCACCGACGAGGCGGGCCGAGACTTCACGGGTGAAGACCGACGTCAGCGCGTCTTCGTCGCCCGGGAGGGGCGCGATCGGACGACCGGCGGGTACCTTGTCGGTACCGTGGATGCGGATGAACTCCTCGACTAGGTCGATCGGACGGGTCACGTCGGAGCGGAACGAAGGCACGAGCACCGAGGAACCGGTGGCGGCAGGCTTCACCGTGAAACCGAGGCGGGCGAAGGCCGCGGAGACCTCGGCATCGGCGACCGGCGTGCCGAGCTTCGCGGCGACGTAACCGGCGGGAAGGTCGATGATGACATCGGCGCGCGGCGGCTGGCCGACGGCGATCGCGGGGCCGACCACCTGGGCGCCGGCGAGCTCGACGAGCAGGTCCGTGGCGAGGCGCGAGGCTAGCTCGACGCCGGACGGGTCCACGTCGCGGGCGAAGCGGTGGGAAGAATCGGTGGAGACGCCGAGGCGGCGGGCGACGCGGCGGATTTCGCCGGGGCGGAACCACGCGGCTTCCAGGAGGACGTCGGTCGTCGAGTCGGTCACGCCGGAATCGACGCCACCCATCACGCCGGCGACGACGAGCGGGCGCTGGGCGTCGGCGATGACGCAGACGCCGGGCTCGAGCTTCACCTTCTTGCCGTCGAGGAGGACGATCTCCTCGCCTTCGCGGGCCGGGCGGGCCTCGATGCCTTCGGAGACCTTCTGCGCGTCGAACGCGTGGAGCGGCTGGCCCAGTTCGAGCAGCACCCAGTTCGTGATGTCGACCACGTTGTTGATCGGACGGAGGCCGGCGGCCTCGAGGTCGCGGCGGAGCCAGGCGGGGCTCGGGCCGACCTTCACGTTCTTCAGCGTGCGCAACGTGTAGTAAGGGCAGAACTCGGAGGTCGAGCGGACGAACTTGACCGCATCGGACGCGGAGGGCGCGGCGGCGAGGCCGGCGGCCGTCTTCACCGTGAGCGGCTTGAGCGTGAGGCCCAGCGCGGCAGCGAGGTCGCGGGCGACGCCGCGGATGCCGAGGCAATCACCGCGATTCGGGGTCACCGAGATTTCGAGCACCGTATCCGGCGCGCCGTAGAGGGAGTTGAGCGGCGTGCCGACGGCCGGCTGGCGCGGCGTCAGGATGAGGAGGCCATCCTCGCCCTTGCCGAGGCCGAGTTCCTCGGAGGAGCACATCATGCCCGCCGAGTCGACGTCGCGGAGCTTCGAGACCTTGATCTCGAAACCACCCGGCATCAGCGTGCCCGGCAGCGCGACCGGCACGCGGTCACCCGCCTGGAAGTTCTTGGCGCCGCAGACGATCTGGCGGAGCGAGCCTTCGCCTGCGTCGACCTGGCAGACGCTGAGGCGGTCGGCCTTCGGGTGCTTCTCGAAGGACTTGATCTCGCCGACCACCACGAGGGGCAGCGGGGCGAGGCCGAAGGTCGTGACCGATTCCACCTCGAGGCCGAGCATCGGGAGGACTTCCGCGACGCGCTCGGCGGTGACGCCGGCGAGGTCGAGGTGACGGGAGAGGGCTTGGAAGGAGACTTTCATGGCTTAGGCGAACTGGCGCAGGAAGCGCGTGTCGTTGTTGTAGAAGTGGCGAATGTCGTCGATGCCGTGGACCAGCATCGCGATGCGTTCGAGGCCGAGGCCGAAGGCGAGGCCCGACCACTCCTTCGGGTCGAGGCCGCAGAGTTCGAGCACCTTTGGGTCGACGAGACCGCAGCCCATGATTTCCAGCCAGCGGTTGGAGAGGCGACCCAGGTTAGGCGAGCGGAGGTCCATCTCGAAGGACGGTTCCGTGAACGGGAAGAACGACGGGCGCAGGCGGATCTCGGCGTCCGCACCGAACGTCTCCTTCACGAAGAAGTCGAGCACGCCGCGGAGATCGGCGAGCGTCACGTGGCGGTCGATCCAGAGCCCTTCGACCTGGTGGAAGTTCGCGGAGTGGGTCGCGTCGACCGCGTCGCGGCGGAAGCAGCGGCCCGGGGCGACGATGCGGAACGGCGGCTTGCGCGAGAGCATCGTGCGGACCTGCACGCTGGAGGTGTGCGTGCGGAGGAGGATCGCCTCGTCGGCCTTGCGGGGCGCGTCGGCGGAGCGGAACGCCTTCGGCATGTAGAGCGTGTCCTGCATGTCGCGGGCCGGGTGGTCGGCCGGCGTGTTGAGCGCGTCGAAGCAATGCCACTCCGTCTCGACCTCAGGACCGTCGGCGACGACGAAGCCCAGCTTGCGGAAGGAGGCCAGGATGCGCTCGCGGGTGCGGGAGAGCGGGTGGAGCGAGCCAGCGGGAGCGTCGGGGCTCGGGAGGGTCGGGTCGGTCG
>JBEELT010000132.1:0-5105 GCA_041167995.1 Verrucomicrobiota bacterium
TCGCCCTGGACGTCGGATAGCGCGATGTTGTGCCCGCCGGCCAGGCCGACCAGCTGCTGGCCGATGCCGTGCACCAGCACGACCTTGATCGAGAGGCTGCGCAGCACGGCGATATCCGTCACGATGTTCGCGAAGTTCTCGTGGGCCACGATCGAGCCGTCGACCGCGATCACGAAGACGTGGTCGCGGAACATCGGGACGTAGCGGAGGATACCCCGCAGGTCGGTGGGCTTCATGGCGCGCTCGCGCTGGCTGGACATGCCAATCCTTATGGACTCCGCGCGGGCGGGGGCAATACTGATGCGTCATGCCGAGGAACGCCCGCGCCGCCGCCGTGCCGCCCGACCTGCAGGAAGGGGTCGACGCCTTCCTCGGCCACCTGTCGCTCGAGCGCGGTCTGGCCAAACTGACCGTGGCGGCCTACGAGGGCGACCTCCTCGCCTTCGCCGCCCACTGCGGCCGCGCCGGCTTCACCCGCTGGCCCGATGTCGGCCTCGCCCAGGTCGACGCCTGGGTGCGGACCCTTGACCGCCGCGGGCAGGCCCCGGCCTCGCTGGCCCGCCGACTCTCGGCCGTGCGTTCGTTCGCCCGGCATCTTGTCCGCGCGGGTCTCCGGCGCGACGACTTCACCGAGCTGGCTCGCGGGCCCAAGTTCCAGCGCCGGTTGCCCGGCCTGATCAGCCCGGCGGAGGTCGCCCGCATCGTCACCTCGCCGGATGCCGCCACGCCGCAGGGTCTGCGCGACCGGGCGATGCTCGAGCTGATGTACGGCTCGGGCCTGCGCGTCTCGGAGCTCTGCGGTTTGGACCTGCAGGCGATTGACGAGGAGTCCGGCATCGTCCGCGTCCGCGGCAAAGGCGCCAAGGACCGGCTCGTGCCCGTCGGCGAGACCTCGCTCACGGTGCTCCGCGCGTACCTCGCCGCCGGCCGGCCCGCCTTGGTCCGCCCGAAGACCGGGAGCGCCTTGTTCCTTAGCGCCCGGGGCGTCGCCATCTCGCGCAAGACCTTCTGGCTCGCGGTCAAGCAGGCCGCGGCCCGCGCGGGTCTGCCGCCCTCCGTGAAGCCCCACCTGCTGCGGCACGCCTTCGCCACGCATCTCCTGGCGGGCGGGGCCGACCTGCGTTCGATCCAAGAGATGCTCGGTCACGCCGACATCGCGACGACCCAGATTTACGCGTCGGTGGAGCGCTCGGCCCTCGCCGACGCGCACCGCCGCCACCACCCGCGCGGGCGGAAGGCTTAGAGCAGCATCGCCACGCCGAGGGCGAGGGTCGCCGCGCAGAGCGCGCCGATGAGGAAGCGCGTGCCGGCCGGGACGGGCAGCGGGGCCAGTTCCTCGCCGTCCTCGGTCGGGCGGATGAACGCCTCGCGCAGCAGGGAGAAGTAGTAGTGGATGCTGACGGCCACGCCGACGAGGGCGACGCCCAGGACCCACCAGAGCTTGGCCTTCACGAGGAGCGCCAGGATGATCAGCTTCGCCACGAAGCCCGCCGAGGGCGGGATGCCGGCCAAGGAGCCGATGCCGAAGCCGAGGGCGGAGGCCAGCACCGGGGAACGGCGCAGCAGGCCGCGCAGGCCGAGGAGCGGGCGGTCATGGTCCTCCGCGACCGGTAGGCTCACCAGCGCCGCCGACGTCAGGAACGTGCCGAGGATGTAGGCGTAGAGGTAGAAGTAGATCGCGTGCTCGGCCGAGATGGCGAGGCCGCCGATGGTCTCGAAGTGGACGTTGGGGGCGACCACGGCCACGGCGAGCGCGGCGAGCAGGAAGCCGGCGTGCGCGACGCCGGAGAGCGCGAGCGTCCGCTTGACGTCGGTCGCGGCGAGGGCGGCGAGGTTGCCCGCCAGCAGCGTGAGGATGGCGAGGCCGGCCAGCAGCGGGCCGAGCTTCGCGCCGAGCGCGGCGAAGGGACCGGTGACCAGCACGAACAGGGCGAGGGCCCCGGCGGCCTTGGAGGCCGTGGCCAGCAGCGCCGTGGTCGGGGTCGGGGCGCCCTGGTAGACGTCGGGGATCCAGGTGTGGAAGGGGAAGGCGCCGAGCTTGAAGGCGGCGCCCGCGAACACGAGGGCCACGCCGACGAGCGTGAGGGGGTTGACGTTGCCTTGGGTGGCCACGAGGGCGGCGGCGATGTCGGCGAAGCCGAGCGAGTCGTTGGTCGGAGTCGCCAGGGAGCCGTAGATCAGGACGATGCCCATCAGCAGCAGCGCGGAGCTGAGCCCGCCCGCGACGAGGTACTTGACGCCGGCCTCGAGCGACGCGGCGCTGCGGCGCAGGTTCCCCACGAGCACGTACAGGCCCACGGCGGCCGTCTCGAGGGCGAGGAAGAAGACCACGAAGTGGTTCGCGCGGGCGAGGAGCATGAACGCCGCGGTCACGATCAGCAGCACGTGGTGGTAGTCGGCCACCGAGACGCCGCGGTCGCGCAGGAAGCGTCCGGCCAGGAGGCTCGTGCCGAGGGCGCAAGCGAGGAAGACCAGCCGGACCGCCTCGCTGTTCTCGAGCTGCACGCGCAGCAGGCCGTGGAAGGCCGGCAGCCCGTCGGCCCCGGTGAAGAAGCGGGCCGG
Source organism: Verrucomicrobiota bacterium (assembly GCA_041167995.1). Classification (GTDB taxonomy): domain Bacteria; phylum Verrucomicrobiota; class Verrucomicrobiia; order Opitutales; family UBA953; genus UBA953. The sequence goes on from JBEELT010000132.1 coordinate 2,563, forward strand.
GAAATTCTCGACGCCGTGCGGGAGGTTCCAGGGCGTCCCGTCGGTCAGAGACATCACGAGCACGAGCAGCAGGCCGACGCGCGCCGTGGCGGGCTGGAGCCAGCGTTGGGCGGGCGGCAGCACGAGGGCCTGGAGGAGGCACAGCAGGGCGAGGCCGGCGACGGCGATCTCAGGGAGGATCGACAGCCAGTCGGCCGCGCGCGGGGCGAGCGCCTTGAAGGCGGGATCGATGTTGGCGAGCAGGGAAGTCATCGAGCGGAAGGGGCGGGGGGGGCGGCGGGCAGGGTCTCCGCCACGTTCTTGGCGATGTCCTTGCAGTAGTCCTGGGTCTGCGAGGTCACGAGGCCCGGCTGGAAACCGATGAGGAGCGAGGCGCCCAGCAGGAGCAGGGCGGCGACGCGCTCGGCCCAGCCTAGGTCGGCGATGGGGGCGACGGCGAGGCGCTGTCGCAGCGCGGCGGTGGGCTCGCCGTAGAAGGTCGCGGCCACCGCGCGGAGCGCGTACACGGCTGAGATCACGACGGTCGAGGCGACGGCGGCCTGGAGCCACAGGGACTGGTCGCGCAGGGCGAGGAACACGCCGATCTCGCCCCAGAAGTTACCGAAGCCGGGCAGGCCGATCGAGGCCATCGTCGCGGCGACGAAGAGCGCGGCGAGCACGGGCGCCTGCTTGGCCAGGCCGCCGAGCTCGTCGAGCCGGTAGGTGCCGGCGCGGGCGCGCACGCCGTTGGCGAGCAGGAAGAGCGCGGCGCAGGAGAGGCCGTGGGCCACCATCAGGAAGAGCGCCGCGGCGACGCCGTCGGGGCGGCCGGTCACACCGGTCACCCAGAGGCCGAGGAAGATCGGGCCCATGTGGGCGACGGAGCTCCAGGAGAGCAGCTCCTTGAGGTCGCGCTGGGCGAGGCAGATCAGGCCGACGAGTACGACGTTCGCGAGGGCGCAGACGAGGAACCAGTCCGCCAGCGCGCCGTGGGCGCCGCCGAGGGTGTTGAGGGTGACGAGGATGATGCCGTAGAGGCCGAACTTCTTGAGGGCGCCGGCGTGGAGCATCGAGGCGGGCGTGGGCGCGGCGGTGTAGCCGGGCGCGGCCCAGGAATGGAAGGGGAAGAGCGAGGCGAGCACGCCGAAGCCGAAGAGCGTGAGCCCGAGTGCCGCGGTGGGGACGACGCGCAGGTCGAGGGTGTTGAGCAGTTCGCTCCAAGTGGAGGTGTAGCCGGTCTTGGCGGCGCCGAGGACGAGCAGGAGGCCGGCGAGCGAAACCATCGCGCCGACGGTGAGGTAGATCGCCATCTGCATGGCGGCCGGCCGGCGGCCCGCGCCGCCCCAGAAGAGCGTCAACAGGAAGGTCGGGATGAGGGCGAACTCGTGGAAGAAGTAGGCCCCGAGCACGCTGGTCGTGCCGAAGGTCCCGAGGGTACCGCCGAACATGAAGAGCAGCAGGCCGAGGTAGGTGTTGCGGCGTTCGACCTGCTGCACGAGGGCCTTGATCCCCGCGGCGAGGCCGACGACGGCGGTCATCAGGAACAGTGGCGCGCTCAGGCCGTTCAGGCCGAAGTCGAAGCCCCAGGGCGCGCCCACGGAGGTCAGCTGCTGGTAGGCGATCCGCTGGCCCGGCCACGGGGCGACGAGCCAGACCCCGAGGAGCAACGGCAGCGCGAAGCCGGCGAAGGCGAAGCCCGAGGCGAAGCTGGCGGGCAGGCGGCGGCCGGCGAGCAGGACCAAGCCGGCGACGATCGGGGTGTAGACCGCGACGGCCGCGAGGTTGGCGTGGAGAAAGTCGAGGGAGTCCATGGGTCAGCGGGCGAGGAAGTACCAGGCCAGGAGAAGGGTGCCCACAACGAGGCTGAGGGCGTACAGGCGGGTCTGCCCGCGGTGCAGGGTCCGGCCTGTGAGGTAGCCGAGGACGGCCGGCACGCCGGCGCCGAGCCAGCGCACCGCCACGCCGTTGATCAGCAGCAGGTCGAGGAAGGCGAGGAATTCGGAGAGGCGCCGCTGCACGCGGTCCACGTACCAGCCGTAGACCGCATCCATCCAGCGGAACTCGAGCACGCCGTAGAAGCGCGGTAGGTCGACGCGCAGGCTGTCGACGCCGGCGGCGCGGCCGTAGTAGCGGAAGGCGAGGGCGCCGAGCGCCAGCGCGACCAGGCCGACGATCGTGGCGGCCGAGGTGGCGTGGAAGGCCATCGCGCGCAGCGGCTCGGCGACGCGGGCGAGGGCGGCCGCGGGGATGAGCGCGTCGGCGGCGAAGCCGGCGGCGACGGAGAAACCAAGGCCGAGGACGACCAGCGGGGCGGTCATGGTCCACGGCGACTCATGGGCGTGGTCGGCGGCCTCCGAGTTGGCCGGACCGAAGAACACCAGACGCACCATGCGGGCGCTGTAGAGGCAGGTCGCGACCGCGGCCAAGCCGAGCAGCGTGAAGAGGTAGAGGTTGCTCGCGTGGGCGGCCTCGAGGATCGCGTCCTTGGAGTACCAGCCGGCGAGGAAGGGCACGGCGCAGTTCGACAGCGTGGCGGCGATGAAGGCGGCCGTGGTGACGGGCAT
>JBEELT010000133.1:0-5073 GCA_041167995.1 Verrucomicrobiota bacterium
TCCGGCGGTCGCGCCTTCGGCGACCACCTGCGCCTGCCAGCGTTCGATCGCGCCGACGTAGTCGCCGGCGACGTAGGCCGCCTGGCCGGCGTCCGGCTCGGCGGCGGGCAGGGGCGCGGCGATCAAGCCGGCCAGCCAGAGCCAGAGGGTCCTCATAGACGGGCCTCCAGTTCGGCGAGGAGCGCGAGGAGCGCGGGTTTCTCCGCTTGCAGGGAGGCGTCGCTCGGCGCGCCGAACTTGGCGCCGTCGGCGCGGCGGAAGATGCGGTCCAGGATCGCGGCGTCGGCCGCGGGCAGCACGCGGCGGATATCGCCTTGGGTCAGCGCCTCGGGGGTCGCCTCGATCCAGGGGGCGCAGCCAGCGCGCAGGCCGCGGACGCAGGCGACCGCGAAGCCGGCGTCGTCCACAGCGGAGGTGGCGGCCCGACGCGCGGTCCGGACTTCGCGCCGGGCGCGGGCGCGGCGGAGGATTTCGGGGTGGGCGAGCAGGTAGGCGCTCCCGGCCGCGGCCGCGAAGAGCGTCGCGCTCAGCGTGAGCAACGTGAGGTTGGTCGTCCAGAAGGGGTGCGACCTGGCGAGCGGCGCGACGACCTGGGCGCCGGGGTCGAGCAGGCCGCGGGCCCGCGGGTCGGGCGTCGCCAGACCGATGAGCGCCTTCGCGGCGGGCGTGCCGGCGGCGGCGCCCGGATCGGCCGAGACGAGGTCGACCTTCGAGGGGGCGTTGCCGGTGACCGTCACCGGCTGCGGCGCAAACTCCAGCCGCTGGAAAGTCCGGGTCTCCGGATCGAAGACCGCGAAGCGGATCGCCGGGGTCATTTGCTTGCCCGGCAGGCGGGGGACCAAGGTGTAGGTGAACGAACGCTGGTCCTCGGCGCGACGGAAGCGGCGGTCATTGCTCGGGATGACGTCCCACGTCTCGCTGCTGCCGATCTCGGGGGGCAGGATGCGGTCAAGGTTACCCTCGCCGGCGAGAATCGCGCGCAGGCGGATCGGTTCGCCGACCTCGGGCTTCGGGTTGGAGACGCTGACGGACTCCGCGAGGAACCGGCCGATGGCCCCGGTCCACTCCGCCGGGCGGCCGGTCTCCGGTACGTGCTCGACCGTGACCATGCGGCGGAAGGTGAATGGCCGGTCGCGACCGCTGGCGGTGAAGCCGCCGAGGCCGCCGGTATTGACGAGCATGATGCCATTGATGGTGACCTCGCTCGTCCCCGTCCGCAAAGGCGTGAGCTCAAAGCCCGTCTGGATGCCTTGGCCGTTCGGCAGTTCCTCGTTGCGGGCCCCGACCTGCTGGAAGGTGAAGCCTTCCGCCTCGCACTCGAGCCCGAAGGAACCGTTCACCATCTCCTGCTCGCTGCCCTTCAGCAGGATCGCGCCGGGGATGCGTTCGCCGACGTAGTAGGTGCGGACCGGCATGGCCAGTTCGGCGCGGGCCTGGCCTTCGCGCCGGAAGCCAGTGGCGGCGCTGACGTTCACGGTCATCGCGGGGACCTTGATGAGCTTGGCCGGGAAGCGGATATTGAAGGAGGGGATCACGTGGGCGCCTTCCTCCTCGGGTGCGACACCGGAGAAGTTGAGGGTCGCCTCGGTGGTATTCGCACGGAAGAGCTGGCCGGAAAAACGCAGCGCCATGCCCTTCGGCGGCTTGAGCTCGCGGCCCACGCGGTCCGCCGGCCCCAGGATGACGTCGGACTCGATGCGGACCTGTAGCTTGAAGGGCTGGCCAGGGCCGGCCACCGGCGGGGTCATCTCCCAGCTCACATAGTCCTCGGCCCGCGCGCAAGTGAGCGCGAGGAAGCAGGCGAGCAGGCGGAGGCAGCGCGTCATCTCAGTAATCCTTGCCTTTCTTGGCGTCGGGCTTGCCGGCTTTGCCGCCGCCGTCCGCCCCGGGCTTTTCGCCGGCGGGCATCTTGCGGCCGAACTCGTTCTTCAGGCCCTCGAGTGCGCCGCGGGCCTCCTGTTCGGTCATCTTCTGCTCCTCGCCCGACTTCGGCTCGCGTTTGCCGCTGCCGGAGCCCGGCTTCTGCCGGTCCTCGGGCAGAAAATTCTCGTCGTCCTCTCCGTCGCCTTCCGCGTTCTGCGGCAGCTTGTCGTCGGGGATGCGCTTGATCAGTTCCTTGATCACCTCGCGCAGCTCGTCCTGCTTCCGGCGCTGGGCGGCCACCGCCTCGGCCAGTTCCCGGGTCTCGCGCGACAGCGCGCGGAGCAGCTCGTCGATGGCGTCGGCGTTAGTGCGCGACTCGGCGTCGCGTGGGGCGAGCTCGTGGGCGCCGCGGAAGTCGCCCACGGAACGGGTCCAGGCCGCGACGACCCCGGCGCGTTTGGCGAGCATGGCCTCCTCCTTCGGGATCAGCTTCTTGACGGTACGGTAGGTCTCGATGCCCTGGCCGAGGGCGGCCACGGCAGGCACGTAGTCGGGCTCCTTGTTCGCGGCCTTCGCCCGGTCGAGCAGGGTGATCTGGTCCTGCATATCGTGGATATCGGCGTCGGCCGCCTCGAGGTAGGAGCGGGCGATGGAAAGCTCCGTCACGTCCGCGGTCGTCTTGCCGCCGAGCGTCGCGAGGCCCTTACCGAAGCGTACGTGCCCGAGGTTATGCAACGCGGGCGGGCGGAGGTCGTCGATGTCGCGGCCGAGCGAGGCGCGTAGGGCCTCCTCGGCGCCGGCGAGGTCGCCCTCGGCGAGGCGGCGGGTGCCACGGTTGTGGAGTTCGCGGGCGTCGAGCTTGCGGAGGTCGTCGGCGGGCGGTTCGGCGGCCAGGAGGGAAGCCGCGAGGAGCAGGGGCAGCAGGGACTTCATGGCGCGGTGGGACGGCGGGTGGAGAGGAGTGACTCGGCGACGAGGAGGAGGAGGGCCAGCGCGAGGAACCATTCCTCGCGGGGGACGCCGCGGCGGGCGGATCCGGTGGCGTCCGTCCCGGCCTGGATGGCAAGCCGGAGCGCCTCCATGCCTTCGCCGGCCTGACCGAGCCGGACATAGCGGCCGTTCGTCGCCTCGGCGACCTTGGCGAGCGTGTCCTCGTCGAGCCGGCTGAGGACTTCCTCGCCGCCGCTCTTGAGCGTGTCGGCCGCGCCGACGTCGTTGATGACCGTGATGGTGCCGCCCGCGGGCGTGCCGACGCCGACAGTGTGGACGACGAGGCCCTGGCGCGCGAGTTTCTTGGCGGTGTCGACACCGCCGGCCTCGAGGTCCTCGCCGTCGGTCAGGATGATCACCAACTTACGGTTGCGGTTGGGCGCGAAGGCCAGCTCGGCCTCGTCCAGCGCGCGACCGACGTCGGTGCCGGGCACCTGGATGCTCGTGGTGTCGGTCTCCTCGAGCGTCCGGAAGAAGGCGTCGTAGTCCCGGGTGAGCGGGCACTGCAGGAAGCCCGACCCGGAGAAGGCCACGAGGCCGACGCTGCCCGTGCCCTTGCGGCGGATGAAATTCCCGATCGAGGCCTTGGCGCGCGCGAGCCGGTTGGGCCGCATGTCGGCGACGAGCATCGACTTCGACACGTCGAGCACGAAGACGACGTCCTCGGCCGCGGTCTTGGCCTCGGTCGTCTCCCGACCCCAGCGCGGCCCGGCCAACGCCGCAAGGAGCAGCGCCGCGGATAGGGCCAGCGCGACATCCTTCGTGAGGCGCCGCGTCGCGGAGTAGCCGGCGGTCAGCCGGGCCAGCAGGCGTTCCGCCGCGAAGGCGGCCAGGCCGCGCCGCCGCCGGAGCTCCGTCCAGCGCAGACCGGCGAACAGGGTCGCACCGGCGAACGGCGCGACGATCGCCAGCCACGTGGTCTCGAAATGGAAGTCAGCGAAGTCCATGGCTCAGGGCGCGCGGGGGCGGACGAGGGCCCCGAGTAGTTCGGCGAGGAGGAAGAGCAGGGCCGCCAGCATCCACGCCTGCCGATGGCTCTCGTAGGTGACGGTCTCGCGGATCTTGACCTCCGTCCGCTCCAGGCGGTCGATCTCCGCGTAGACGCGCTGGAGCTGGTCGCGGTCGAGCGCCCGGTAGAAGCGCCCTTGGCCGATCTTGGCCATCTTTTCCAGCATCTCGTAGTTCGCCGGGTTCATCGTCATCATCGGGATGATCTTCCCGAAGACGTCGCGGTTCAGCTTGCCGGTGCGGCGGTCGAACTGCGGCAGGACAGTGGGCTCATCCTTGCCTAGGCCGATCGTGTAGAGCTTGATGCCCATCGCGGCGGCCAGCTCGGCGGCGGGGATCGGCAGGATCGCCTTGCTCTGGTTGTCGTCGCCGTCGGTGAGCAGGATGATGACCTTGGAGCCCTTGCCCTTCACGTTCTTCATCCGGTCGACGCCCATCGCCAGCGCCTCGCCGATGGCGGTGCCGGTCTCTTGGATGACGCCGATGTGCATGCGGTCGACGCCTTTCTCGATCCAGCCCTTGTTGATCGTGAGCGGGCTGAGCAGGTAGGGCTTGCCGGAGAAGACCACGGCGCCGACGCGGTCGTCGGGGCGGCGCGAGAGGAACTCGCGGATGACCTGCTGGCTGGCTTCCCAGCGCGTCGTCTCCTTGCCCGGAGGGCTCATGTCCAGGGCCATCATCGACCAGGAAAGGTCGACCACCAGGAGGATGTCGACGCCCTCGGTCTCCCGTTCGATCTCCTTGCTCGCGGTCCGCGGCCCGGCGAGGGCCACGATCAGCAGGGCGGCGGTGGCGAGGCGCAGGAAGAGGCGCAGGCCGCCGGCGCCTTCGCGGACGCGGCGAGACAGGCCAGCCAGCAGCGCGGCATCCGGAAAGAGCAGGGCCGACGTCCGACCGACGCGTCCACGCAACCACGCGTAGAGCGGCAGGGCCGCCAGCAGGAGCAGGACCCAGGGATGTTCGAACTCGAAGCCCAGTTCCATGTCAGGCGGCCCCTCCCAGGGCGCGGCGGGCGTCTTCGACGCGGGTCGCCGCCTCGCGCACGGCGGCGATCAGGATGGCGGGCTCCAGCGGGGCGCCGGCGAACTTCGCGGCGTCGGCCGCGCGCAGCGCCGCGAGGAGCGGCTGGCGCGCGGGCAGGAAAAGCGGCAGGTCGGCCAGGCGCGCCGACAGTTCCTCGGTCGACAGCGCCGGGTGCGCGGCCGGGTGCGC
>JBEELT010000134.1:0-4977 GCA_041167995.1 Verrucomicrobiota bacterium
GGCCGCGGCGACCGTCGTGCTCGTGACGGCGTTGAGCTCGTCGCCGGCCAGCTGTTCTTGGATGAAGCGGTCCCAGGGCTTGTCGGCGTTGAGGGAGCGAATCACGTAGTCGCGGTAGTGCCAGGCGTAGGGGCGGATCGAATCCGCGTCGGCGTAGCCGTTGGTGTCGGCATAGCCTGCGACGTCGAGCCAGTGTCGCGCCCAGCGCTCGCCGTAAGCCGGGGAGGCGAGCAGGCGTTCAATGAGCTTAGCGTAAGCGTCCGGTGAGGCGTCGGCGACGAAGCCGGCGGTCTCCGCGGGCGTGGGCGGGAGGCCGGTCAGGTCGATTGTCGCGCGGCGGATGAGGGTAGCGCGATCGGCTTCGGGAGCGAAGTCTAGTTGCTTGGCTTTGAGCTTCGCGCGGACGAACGCGTCGATGGGGCTGAGTTCCGGCGTGTCGGCGAAGCGCGGGATGGTCGGCTTGGTGACTGGCTGGAAAGACCAGAACTTCCGGTCGCTGGCGGAGACGTAGACGCCGGGCGGCAGGATACCGGTCGGTTCGGTTTCGGAAATCTTCGCGCCGGCCTTGATCCAAGCCGCGAGGAGAGCGAGCTGGTGCTCGGGCATCTTCTTGCCCTTCTTCGGCATCTCGCCGTCGCGGGCGAGCGTCCAGAGAGCGCTCTTCTCCGGATGGCCAGGCGTGAGTATAGCGTCACCGTCTTCCGTCTTCCCGTCCATGAATCGACGGAGGCGGAGGTCGACGCCGCCCTTCAGCTTTTCCTCTTCGCCGTGGCAGTGCGTGCAGTGCTCCTTGAGGATCGGGCGGATCTGCGTCTCGTAGTTTGGCACTTCCGCTGCACGTAGTCCCGTGGAGGCGACGAGGAACGCGCCCAGCAGCAGGGGAGATTGGCGGAAAGGAAAGGCCATGGTTCCGAGGGGTCGGAGGGATAGGTTTGAGACAAGCCCCCGCCGCTCAGGTTACAGTAATAAAACCTCTGTTTTAATAATGATATGAGCGATGTCCGTCAGTATCCCGACACCGCCAAACAAAACGGCCCGCCGGTAAGGGCGCGGGTGTGGGGCTTAGTCAGGGGCTAAGCGGGCGGAAGTATTCCACATACCCGATCATCATCTCATCGACCGTTTGGCTGCCCCATTTGACCAACTTCGTCGGATCAGGGTTGGCCTTGTTGCCGGCGCTGTTGTCGAAGGCCGCGGTTATCTTGAGGGTGCTGCCTTTGGGGATGAGCTTAGGCTGTTTCAGTTCGTAGCGTAGCTGCCAGTTGAAGTCATACCGCGGGATGTCCAGCAGCACCTCGCCCTTGCCGTCGGGATAGGTCACCTCGTAGCGGAAACCCGCCCCGCGGGTGTGCATGTGCGGCATGAAGCCGGTGACCGGCATGTCGAAGGGTACGCGTTGCGAATGGGTCTCGATGTGGCGGGGGGCGCCAGGCGGAATCGCCAGCCGGATGTTGGCCAGAGGGGCTGTCCTGACTTCGTAGGTCGGCGGGTGCTTGGCGAACACCAGGCCCATCTTGAGACGCTCCTTCTTCGCGACTCCGCTGGGCGTGTAATGGATCTGGAAGCTCACCTTCGCGCCGGCGGGAATCTTGCGGGCGAATCCTTCGGGATAGACGCTGGCCCCGTTGCCCGGGACGTAGATGGCCCAATATCCCTCCGAACCTTCGTCGGCCTTCCGCACGGCCTCGCCCTTGGCATGCACCCGCACGATGACGTGGTGCACGACGTCACGGGCGCTGGGCAGGATTTCGTAGGATTGGACCCAACGGTCTTCGGTCAGCTCAGTCTCGACGATATCGTTAGCATAGGGCATGAAGCCGGTGGCTTTGATGTCGTAGGCTTTGCTGAGCTGAACGATCATGTCGGGCTTGCCGATACTCCACTCAGCCGGATAGGTACGCTTGAGCGGGGCTTCCGCAGGATTGCCCAACGGCCGATCCTTGGAGTCGATCCAGGCCAGGAGATCCGCCTTGTCGCGAGGCGACAGGCTGCAGTCGTTGGCCCAAGGATTCTTGGCCGCGTCTTTCTCGATGCCGGCGAACCACGGAGGCATCGTACCCTCGGTGACGACGCGTCGGATTGTCTTGGCGCGATCCTGAACTTCTTCGAGGTCGTCCAAGGCGAAAGGGGCGACGCCGCCGTCGCGGTGGCACGTCACGCAGTTCTGCTGGAGGATACGGGCGACGTCGCGATGGTAGGAAACGGCGGTGGTGGTCTGGCTGGCGGGTTTTTCTGGCAGGTCGAGCTCGCAGCCCGGGGCGGCGGTGGCCTGGACGGCGGGCTTATCGCCTCTCAGGAAGGCCGCGATGGCATCGCGCAGGTAGCGGTGCTTCGGCGCGTCTAGATTGTAGTTGATGCCGTATTGATCGTCGAAGGCGCCGCGGTAGACGAGCGTGCGGGCGGCATCCAAGAGGAAGACCTCCGTCGTCGTGCGGGCCTGGAGGGCGCCGGCGAGGGCCTTTTCCTTTTCGTGGACGTAGGTGGCGGTGAGCCCGGCGGCGGCGAGCTGGGCCTTGATCTCTTCCGGCTTCTCGCTGGCGAGCGGATTCACCAGCAACAAGGTGAGCCCTTGGCCGGCGATCTCCTTATGAAGCTCGGCGATGCTGGATGCGTAGCGCTTGCTGACCGGGCAGGTGGCGCTGGTCATGATGATGACCGTGCCTTTTCGGCTGTCGCTCAGGCGATGCGATTTCCCTGCGAGATCCGTGAACGCCACGTCCGGGATCATGCGACCTATGCCCACTTCGCCCGGCTTGAGCACTTCGGGCCCGCTGGTGATCTTCTTCAAGTCCTCGGGTTTGATCGAAGGGGCGTTTGCCGGCAGGCCCCGTCCGCCGGCCGCACCACCGCGCTGTTCGACGATGCGTCGCATGACGGAGAGTTCTTCCGGGCTGATGACGCCGTCGCCGTCCTGGTCTAGACGGGCGAACCACGCGGCCTCGCCGGCTTCTTCCTTGGTGATCTTGCCGTCGCCGTTCTTATCGGCCGCCTTGATCATCACCTCAATCTGCAACTTGAGCGCGGCGGTGGCGACGGCGGACGAAGTCGAGGGCTTCGCCGCCGCTCCGCCGGCGAGCTTGTTGTATTCTTCCAGCGTGATCACTCCGTCATTATTCGTATCAAAGCGTTCGAAGGCCTGCGGATTGGATAGTTCCTTGGTCGTGACCTTGCCGTCTCGGTCGAGGTCATATTTCTGGAACACGCCATCGGCGGATTGGGCGAATGTCACGGCAATAGCCGTGACGGTGACGCCGAGGAAGACGGATTTTCTCATGAGTGCTCTTGTACGGTGAGTAAGCCTGGTGAATACGTTATGCAGGACGTTTTACTTACATGCAACCCCGTCGGCCGGTGGGAGTTGCGTGGGCTTTGGTGGACGCCGATCAGCCGTTCTTCTTATGGATAGGCGCCAAACAAAACGGCCCGCCGGTGAGGGCGGGCCGTGAGGAGGCGATGGACGGATCGCTTACTTCTTGGCGAGGTCGAAGCGGTCGAGCTCCATGACCTTGGTCCAAGCGGCGACGAAGTCCTGGAGGAACTTCTCCTTGGCGTCGGCGCTCGCGTAGACTTCCGCGAGGGCGCGGAGCTGCGAGTTGGAACCGAAGACGAGGTCTACGGAGGTCGCGGTCCACTTCACCTGACCGGTCTTGCTGTCGCGGCCTTCGAAGAAGTGTTCGCAGATCTTCGCCTTCTCCCAGACCACGGACTGGTCGAGGAGGTGGACGAAGAAGTCGTTGGTCAGGGCACCGGGCTGCTTGGTCATCACGCCGAGGCCGGGGAAGCCTACGGTGGTGTCCAGCGCGCGCATGCCGCCGACGAGCACGGTCATCTCCGGGGCCGAGAGCGTCAGGAGCTGGGCACGGTCGACGAGGTTCTCCGGGGCAGGGCGGTCAAGCTTGCGGCCGAGGAAGTTCCGGAAGCCGTCATGCTTGGGCTCGAGCACGCTCACGGAGGCGACATCGGTCATCTCCTGGGTGGCGTCGGTGCGGCCGGGGTGGAAGGGCACCTTGACCGGCGTGCCCGCCTTGGCGGCGGCGGCTTCGACGGCGGCGTTGCCGGCCAGGACGATCAAGTCGGCCATGGAGATCTTCTTGCCGCCCTTAGCGGAGGCGTTGAAGGAAGCCTGTACCTTTTCGAGGGCCGCGAGGACCTTGGCGAGTTCGGCCGGGTTGTTCACTTCCCAGTCCTTCTGAGGAGCGAGGCGGATGCGGGCGCCGTTGGCGCCGCCACGCTTGTCGCTACCACGGAAGGTCGAGGCGGAAGCCCAGGCGACCGAGACGAGCTGCGAGTTGGCGAGGCCCGTGGCGAGCACGGCCTGCTTCAGGCCTTCGACGTCAGCGGCGTCAACCAGCGGGTGGTCGACGGACGGGAGCGGGTCCTGCCAGAGCTGGGCTGGAGGGACGAGCGATCCGAGGCCGCGGACATAGGGGCCCATGTCGCGGTGGGTGAGCTTGTACCAGGCCTTGGCGAAGGCTACTTCGAACTCCTTCGGGTTCTCGGCCCAGCGCTTGGTGATCTTGGCGTAAGCCGGATCCATCTTCAGCGCGATGTCGGTGGTGAACATCATCGGAGCGTGACGCTTTGACTTGTCATGCGCGTCGGGCACGGTGCCGGCACCGGCGCCGTCCTTGGGCGTCCACTGCTGGGCGCCGGCCGGGCTCTTGGTGAGGACCCATTCGTAGTTCCAGAGGTTGGTCAGGTACTGGTAGGACCAGCGGGCAGGGGTGCTCGTCCAAGCGCCTTCGAGGCCGCTGGTGATCGTGTCCGCGCCGTTGCCCTTGCCGTACTTGTTCTTCCAACCGAGGCCCATCTGTTCGAGCGGGGCGCCTTCGGGTTCGGGTCCGACATTACCCTCGGGCTTGGCGGCGCCGTGGGCTTTACCGAAGGAGTGACCGCCGGCGATGAGCGCGACGGTTTCTTCGTCGTTCATGGCCATGCGCGCGAAGGTCTCGCGGATGTCCTTGGCCGAAGCCAGCG
>JBEELT010000135.1:0-4972 GCA_041167995.1 Verrucomicrobiota bacterium
TGGCGCCAGAAGGTCACGAAGTGGCGCGAGGGCCCGATGCAGCTGAACTTCGTGGACCGCGAGCACCCGATCACGAAGGGCGTGGCCGACTTCGGGATGAAGGACGAGATCTACTACGACCTCGATATGCTCCCGGGCATCCACTCGCTCGCGACCGCACCGACGCCCAAGAAGAAGGGCGATGGCTTCGAGGCGCAGACGCAAATCTGGACGTACGAGAAGGAAGGTGCCCAGCGCGCCTTCGTCTTCATCCCCGGCCACACCTACGTGAATTTCTCCCGCCCCGACGTCCAGACCCTGCTACTCCGCGGCATCGCCTGGGCCGGCCGCAAGCCGGTAGAGACGCTGGAAAAGAAGTAGGCCTAGTTAGCTGGCACGCTGGCCAGGGGGCATGCTGGCAAGGGCGCAGCGTTAGCCTCGGGCCAACCAATCAACTGTGCCTTGGGTAGGGCTGACCGTCCTCGGTCGGCCGCGGACGAGCAGGGACGCTCGTCCCTAACTAAAAGGCAAACGGTTCTCCCTTGCCCACGTGCCAGCTTGCCCGCGTGCCACCTGCGCCCTCCCTCACACCCCTAAAATCTCGCGGAGCTTGGCGCGGCGATAACGGAAGATTCCTTCGACTTTGGACTTCACGAAGGGGTAGGCGACCTCGCCGAGCGGCCAGAGCGGAAGTTTGTAGAGGACTTCGTCGTCCATGCGCGTCTTGCCGCCTTCATCCGCGAACGTGTGCGTGTGATGCCAGACGGCATAAGGCCCCTTGAGCTGCTCGTCCACGAAGGCGTAGGGCGGATCCCAGGCGCTGATGCGGGTGCGCCAACCAAAAGAGACGCCGTTGAGTTTGAGCCGATAGTCGATCAACGTGCCCTGCCCCATCACGATGGGCAGCGGGGTCGTGATCCGGAACTGCAGTTCGGACGGCGTGATCGCCTCGAGGTTCGCGGCCCGGGAGAAGAAATCGAAGACCTGCTCGATCGGCATCGCCAGCAGGGTGCTCTCGAAGTAGCGGTGCACGCCGCGCGGGAGGGAGTGAGGGGTCGCGAGGTGGTCTCGGCGGTGCTTGCGGATGACTTCGCTGTAATCGGACACGGGGGCAGGGAACGGCCGAAGGCTGAGGGGCGGCGAGGGGGGTGTCAAGGGACGGCGGGTGAAAGGGCTTGCCGACCGCCTGAAGCGGGCTTCCCTTGGAGCCCCACCCCCCGGCCATGTCCTCCTCCCGCAATCGTCACGGCGCCTTCGGCACCAACAAGCCCCGCCCCATCGGTCGCGTCTTCGACCCCGCCCCCAAGCCCCAGCCAATCGACGATAAGCCCAAGGGTCCGACTTTCGCCGACAAGCTCATCCAGTATTCCCAGCCGATCCTGGAGCAGGCCGGGAACAACCATACCGCCGCCAAGGGCGCGATGAACGTGGCCATCCTGATCTGGAACGCCGCCATCGAAGGCGAGGAGAAGATCGCCGCCGCCAAGAAGACCCTGGCCACCCTTCCCGGCGCCACGTCGACCCAGGTCGAGGAGCTGGTGACCACCATGGTAGCCCGCAAGAACGAGCTGTTCCCCGAGGAGAAGCTCAGCGTGACCAACTTCGTGCTCAAGTTCAGCCACCGCAAGGGTGCCCAGTTCCGCGTGACCGCCGTGAACATCAACCCGGAAGGCGTGAAGAAGGCCGACCTTTCGGATATCGTCAAGGTCGGCGGCTGAGGCGGACGTCTTTTTTCCTTTTGCGGTCTTCCGGCCGGGGCTTGAGATGGGCGACATGCCCACCGTCGTCCTCCGCAACGCTGCAATCATCAACGAGGGGCGACGCTTCCACGCGGACGTCCTCATCCGCGACGGTCGCATCGAACGTATCGGTGCCGTGCCGGCGGGTGCCGCCTACGACCAGGAATACGACCTCACCGGCAAACTACTCGTCCCGGGCCTGATCGACGACCAGGTCCACTTCCGCGAGCCCGGCCTGACCCACAAGGCTTGCATCGCCAGCGAGGCCCGCGCCGCCGTGGCCGGCGGCGTGACCTCGTTCATGGAGATGCCGAACACCAACCCGCCGGCGGCGACGCTCGACGAGCTCGAGAAGAAATACGCCATCGGGGCGGCGACTTCGGTGGCCAATTACTCCTTTTTCCTGGGCGCGACCAACACCAACCTCGAGGTCGTGAAGTCCATGGACCCGCGCCGCATCTGCGGGGTCAAGGTCTTCATGGGTTCCTCAACCGGGGACATGCTCGTCGACCGCGAGGCGACCTTGGAGGGCATCTTCCGCCACTCGCCCGCCATCATCCTGACGCATTGCGAGGACACCCCGCGCATCAAGGCCGCCGAGGCTGTGGCCAAGGCCAAGTGGGGCGAAGACGTGCCCGCCGCCGAGCACCCGAACCTCCGCGACGTCGAAGCCTGCTACGCATCCTCGTCGTTGGCCGCCGGACTGGCGCGCCGCCATGACGCCCGCCTGCACATCCTGCACATCACGACCGCGAAGGAGCTCTCGCTCTTCAGCGCGGCGCCGCTCAAGGGCAAGCGCCTCACCGCCGAGGCCTGCGTGCACCACCTCTGGTTCTCCGACGCCGACTACGCGCGCCTAGGCCACCAGATCAAATGCAACCCCGCCATCAAGACCGCCGCTGACCGCGACGCCGTGCGGGCCGGCGTGGCGAGCGGCGTGATCGACGTGATCGCGACCGACCACGCTCCCCACACCTGGGAAGAGAAGTCCCAGACCTACTTCAAGGCCCCGGCCGGGCTGCCGCTGATCCAGCACCCGCTCCTCATCCTGATGGATCTCGCGCGCCAAGGTGCGTTCACGCTGGAGACGGCCATCCAGCGAGCCTGCCATGCGCCGGCGATCCTTTTCGGCGTCGAACAGCGCGGGTACATCCGCGAAGGCTACTGGGCCGACCTCGTGGTCGTCGACCCCGCCAAGCCCCAGCCCGTGACCAAGGCCGGACTGCTCTACCAGTGCGGCTGGTCGCCCTTCGAGGGCCGCACGTTCGGCAGCAGCATCGAACGCACCTTCGTCAACGGCGTCTGCGTCTACGAAAACGGCCAGGTCCGCCCCGATGCCCCCAAGGGCCAGCGGCTGACCTTCGACGGGAACGTGCGCTGAGACCGAGGTAGGGCCGGCACCGCGTGCCGCCCTAGCCTGCCCTGCCCCCGCCCACACCTAGTTAGTCCGCCGGGATTTCGTCCTTCGCGCCGGCTTCGTAGCGTTCGCACCAAGCCTTGGACCACGCGGCGAAGTCGCCCGCGGCGATATGCGCATGCGCCTGGGCCATGAGGTCCTGCAGGAAGTGGATATTGTGCAGCGCGAGCAGGGTGCCGCCGAGCTGCTCGCCGGCGTGGTGCAGGTGGCGCAGGTAGGCGCGGGAGAAATGGCGGCAGGTATAGTTGTCCATGCCTTCGACCAGCGGGCGATGGTCCTCGCGGTAGCGGAGGTGCTTCACGCTGATCGGGCCATCGGGCGTGAACGCGCCGCCGTGGCGGCCGATGCGGGTCGGCATGGTGCAGTCGAACATGTCGGCCCCCAGCGCGACCATGCGCAGGAGCTGGGGCGGGGTGCCGACGCCCATGACGTAGCGAGGCTTATCCTTCGGCAGAAGCGGGGCGACCAGCCCGACCTGATGCAGCATGTGCTCCTCCGGCTCGCCGACGCTCACGCCGCCGATGGCATGGCCGGGGAAGTCGAGCCCGCCGAGCTCCTCGGCGCAGCGGATGCGCAGGTCGTCGTAGACCGAACCTTGGTTGATGCAGAAAAGATGGCGGCCCGAGGCTAGGAAGCCGCGGTCCTTGGCGAGTTGGAGCATCTCCTTGGCCCAGCGGATCGAGCGGGTGACCGCGACCTCGCAGGACGCCCGGTCGCACGGGTACGGCGGGCATTCGTCGAGCACCATCGCGATGTCGGAGCCGAGCGCATCCTGGATCTCGAAGCAGTCCTTCACGTCGAGGAAGAGCTTGTTGCCGTCGAGGTGGGAACTGAAATGGATCCCCTCGTCGGTGATGGTGCGGAGCTTCGCGAGCGAGAAAACCTGGAAGCCGCCGCTGTCGGTCAGGATCGGCTTGTCCCAGTGCATGAACTTGTGGAGACCACCCGCGGCACGGACGATCTCGCGACCCGGGCGGAGATTCAGGTGGTAGGTATTGCTGAGCAGGATCTGGGCGCCGGTATCGGCGACCTGCTGCGGGGAGAGCCCCTTGACCGTGGCCTGCGTGCCCACCGGCATGAAGACCGGCGTGCGAACCTCACCGTGGGGGGTCTTCAGGACGCCGAGGCGAGCGGCCGTCGTCGTATCGGTCTTGAGCAGGGTGAACACGCGGGGAAACTAGGGGGCAGGCTGGCGCGGGGGCAAGGGAGATACGGATAGGGCTAGGGCTAGGGACAGGCGTTAGGTGTTAGGAGGCGCGAGGGCCTTGGGAGAAACTGCATTCCTGTCCCTGTCCCTGGCGCCGGACCCTGCCCCTTCTGTCTCTTTGTATCTCGGTAGGGCTGACCGTCCTCGGTCGGCCGCCGACATGGGGTCTGGCTTCAGTACGCGCAGCGTGATGGTGCCTGACCCCGTTGCCGTTTTCGGCCTTCAACACGAGGTCAGGCACGCCATCGCGTCGCGAGGCGAAGCCAGACCCCGTGTTTTGGCCGCGGACGAGCAGGGACGCTCGTCCCTACCTAGAGGCAAAGAGACAGAAGGGTCAGGGTCAGTCGGCAGGGGAAGGAGTTCCGACCCAAGTCAGCCTCCCATTCAGGTGCTTGCCTCGACTCCGCACTCTGTAATCCGTGCTCCGTACTCTGCACTCGATCCACCACTCGACCTAGCCCTCGGTGAAGCCAGACCGCGTGTTTCGGCCGCGGACACCACCCTTGCCCACGTGCCAGCGTGACAACGTGCCCCCTCGCGAAGGCACCGCCTTCGCGCTAAAGCGAAAAACTTTCCCCACAGGAACAACTCGCCTTGGCGTGGGGGTTCGAGAACTTGAAGCCTCCGCCG
>JBEELT010000136.1:0-4951 GCA_041167995.1 Verrucomicrobiota bacterium
GGTATCCGAGCCCCAGGGGACGCGGGTCGACCCCGCCAGCTCCGGCCCCCTTGCCCTTGTTGCCAGCGCCGAGGTTCATCTCCTGACGCCAGTCCGTCACCGCGGCGGTCAGCTCCTGGGCCAGGTTCGGCAGGCGGGACTGGAGCGGCTCGGTCTGTCCGGGGTCTTGGGTGAGGTCGAAGAGGTTGCCCTTCGCATCCAGCCGATGCGTCTCGGTGCGGACGCTGACCTGTCCGCCCCAGGTCTGGAAAAGCCGGCGCGGAGCCCAGTCGGCGTCAACCCCCTTGAGCAGCAGCGCCGAGAGGTCGCGTCCATCGAGCGGCCGGTCGCCGACGCGCTTCACGCCGGCGAGGGCGTGGAGGGTCGGGCTGAGGTCGATGGCGCCGGCGATCGGCTTCACCTGTGAGCCGGCGGTGATTTTGCCGGGCCAACGGATGAACAGCGGGGAACGCACGCCGCCTTCGTCCGTGCTCCCTTTGATCCCTTTCATGCCGCCGGTCCAGCGGTGGCTATTCGGGCCGTTATCGGAGAAATAAACCACGATCGTGTCTCCCTCGAGGTCGAGTTCCTTGAGCCGCGCGAGGATGCGGCCAACGTTGCGATCCTGGTTCTCGAGCATGGCCCGGGCGCAGCGGGTCTGGTCGGGCTGTTCCTTATCGGCCTGCGTGGCGAGCTGCCCGAGGGGCTTGCCGCGGAAGCGCGTCCAGTCCGCGGCGGGCGGGGACCAAGGCGAGTGTGGCGTGGTGAACGGGATGAAGCAGAAGAACGACCGGGCGCGGTGTTCGGCGATGAACCGCAGGGCGTGGTCGGTCAGCACGTCCACGATGTAGCCTTGGGACGGACGCATGACCCCGTCGTGCTCGAGCGGCGCGTCGAAATACTCGCCCCAGTGCCCAGACGAGTAGCCGCGGAAGGTGTCGAACCCGCGGGCGAGCGGGTGGTAGGGCCACTGGCTGCCGTTGTGCCACTTGCCAAAAATCCCGGTGGCATAACCCGCCGCCCGGAAGGAGTCGGCGACCGTCTTTTCCGCCAGGTCCATGCGTTCCTGTCCGGTCGAGACGCCGGTGACGCCGAGGCGCCGGTGGTAGCGTCCGGTCAGGAATTCTGAACGGGTGGGGGAGCAGACGGGTTGGACGAAGAAGCGGTCGAAGTGCGCGCCACTCCGGGCGATCGCGTCGATGTGCGGCGTGGCGAGCTGGCGGTTGCCGTTGAACGAGTAGTCACCCCAGCCGGCGTCATCGGCCAGCAGCACGACCACGTTGGGCGGGCGGGCGGACGCTTCGATGGCCGCGCCGCCGAGGAGGCCAAGGAGCAGGAGGAGGCGGCCCATCGGCTCATTTCTTGGCGGGCAGGTAACCGAGCGAGACCAAGAAGGCGTCGGTGGCTTCGAGGGTCTCGGGGTACTTCGCCTTATTGAAGAAGCCGTGCGGTTGGCCGTCAAAGCCGACCAGCTCGCAACGGTTACCTGCCGCCTTCATGACTTCGGTAAATTTTTCAACTGTGGCGTACGGCACAGTGGTATCCGCTTTACCATGAAAAATGATGGTTGGCGGTAGCCCCTTTTTGACGTGATGGATGGGCGAGATTTCCGTCGGCTCGCAGCCGAACTTGGCCTTATTCAGTCCGGCGCCGAAGCCTTTCAGTTCCAGGCCGGGGAACGGGGCCATGACCGTCCCTGGGTTGTAGAGCACTAGGGCGTCGGGTCGGCAGGAGACCGCTTTGTCGTCCTTGGCCGAATCTAAGCCCGGCACCGTGGCTACGGCGGCGGCCAAGTGTCCGCCCGCGGAACCTCCACCCACCGCGATGCGTGTGGGGTCGACGCCGAGGCGCGGAGCATTGGCCCGCACCCAGCGCACGCAGGCTTTAGCGTCGCTCACGCAATCAGCGGGTAAGGCGTTCTGTCGGCTCTTCACTCGATAGTCTGCCACGATAGCGATCATCCCGCGGCTCGCGAGGTGTCGGCTTTGGGGTTCGAACTGCGTGGGTGTCCCGCTGGACCAGCCCCCGCCGAAGAAGAAGACGGCGCAGGGCAGGGGCTTGTCCGCCTTGGTGGCAGGATTGAAGATCCAGACTTTGAGTTCCGTCTCCCCGATTTTACGGTACGTTTCAACCTTTGTTCCGGTGATGGTGGGCGGGTGGCCGGCGGCTTTAGTGGTGACGGGTTCGAGCGCATTCAAGGTAGCCGCGGCGGCGCAGGCAAAAACGAGTAAGAGGGCTGAGTGCATGGGGTAGGTGTCGGGAAATTATTTGCGTGTGCGCCGGGCGAGTTCGGTGTCCAGCCACTCCAGTCGGCTGGCTGTCCAACGCTTCATCTGGCGGATATCATTCGCCAAGGTGAGTGCTTGCGGGTCGGCGTAGTTGAGCTGTTTCCAGCGGCGTTCGTTCCGGAGGGCGGCCGGACCCAAGGTTGCCGCATTTTCATCCATCATACGGCCGAGGTTTGCGGTCGTGCATGCTTTGGTGCGGAGCTCGCGCCAACGTTGGGCATACTTGGCTTTATAAAGAGGGTGACCGAGTAGTCGGTCGAAGAGACGATTCGAGAGCCACGTCTTGGCATCGACCGGCGAGCTGTCCCAGTTTCGGCCAAAGGTACCGTCGTAATCCCACGGGACGAAGGAGAACTTAGGGTTCGGGGTGACCGTGGTGCTGCCGGCCCGGATGAGATTGTAGTTCTTGGTGATACCGTCGAGGTTGGACGTCATCAGCACCAGTAGGTGGAAGTCGATGGCGTTATCCACGTCTAGCCGCGAAGTGATACCCTTGGCAGGATCGAAGAATTCTTGGTCGGACGCTTGGCTGACGAAGCGGTTCAACTCGTCGAGTGGCCCCCAGAAGGGTTGTTTTTCTGGGTCGGGCTCGCGTTGTTCAAAGCCACCGTGACCGGGCTGTCCAAAGTTGGCTTCATGGTCGACGGCCTTGTAAATAACTCCGGGCGAGGTGGCGGCGGAGTTGGTCGTCTGGAAGCCCACCAGCCGATCATCGACGGGCTGCATCAACAGGTAGACGCCATGGTACTTCCCGTTCAGTTCCACTTCAATGAAGCGGCTGGCCGCTGCGTAGCGCGGGGCGGCGTTGGTGCCGAGCGAGCGAAACAAGTCATAGGAAAGCTTATGTCGCATCATCGACGCATCGACAAAAGCCGCGTTCAGCACCCATTCTTGGTGCTTGGCTAGGCCCAGCCAGCCCGCTTCCTGGGCGAGTTTAAGGGCAAAGGATTTCTTCTCGTAAACTTGGGAGGAGGCGCCGCGTATCTTGATTTGCGCCAAGCCGGCTGTCCGGTCGCTGGTGCCTTGCCCCGCCGGCGTCAATAAACGGGCGCTGCACGGCACGCGCACCTCCGCCTTGATGGCGTCCTTGGCCGTCAGCTGGAGGAGGGGAAGATTGGCCGGATCGGCGCCAAAGCAGCCGACGCTGAGGAGCAGCGGCAGCAGGGCGCGCATCATTTCTTCAATAAATCGGCCATGGCCTTACCCATGGCTTCACCAACGTCCATGTAGGTTTCGGCGTTGCCGTTGTAGTGGCTGTTGCCGCTGCCGCCCTTGGAGAGCGGGTTGGCGTAAACCGTCGCGACGTTACCCTTGAATTCGGGGTACTTACCGTTGGCGCCGTCGACGGCCAGCTGCGCCTCGAGGACCTTGCCGCCGTTGCCGGTCGAGCCCTTGGTCGCCTCGCCCAGCGTCGCCAAGACGAACTTGGCGCGGGGGGCGTCGAAATCCTTGCGGAGCTGCTTGATGAAGCGGACGAGGTTCTCCTCGTACTTGGCGGCGTGGCCGGCGTTGCCGCCGTCCTTCTCACCCTGCCAGAAGAAGAAGCCGGCGACCTCGTAGCTCTTGGCGCCGGGGTAGTACTTCGCGAGTTCGCCGAGGACCTTCTTCGCGTTGGCGGTATCGTCATCGTACTGCTTGCCGGCGTACCACTCGATCGGCTTGCCGGCCTTATCGACCCACGGCGGGGGCGTCGTACCCGTGCCCTTGGCGGCGTCGGCCGGCCAGGTGTCGGGGCGGTCCTTGTAACCGGCGTAGACCTTGCCCTCGAAGAGGTAGCGTTCGCTGCCGGGCGGCAGGAGGTCCCAGCCGAGGCTGCGGTTGCCGATGCAGCTCTTAAGCAGCATCACCGGGGCTTCCACGGCGTCGCCGAGCGGATGGCCGATGCCGTATTCCGGTCCCATCGACTTGCCCGTGACCTTGAGGAACTCGTTGTTGAAAAGTTGCATGCCGCCGCTGCGGCCGACCATCACGCGGACGTTGCGGACGTCGGTGCGCTCGGACCAGTTACCGGACGCATCGACGAGGTGCGGGTACTTCTTCTTGTTCTTGACCGCGAAATCCAGGGAGCCGTCGGGCCCGGTGACCTTGCCGAGGCCGACCATGTTGGACTGGCCGAGCAGGATGAAGACCTGGACGGGCTTGGACAGGTCGGCGGCTTGGTCGGCGGCGGTCAGGCGCGGGGCGGCGAGGCCGAGCGCGAGGAGGAGGGAGGGGAGGAACGTTTTCATGGGGAAAGTCAGGCGAGGATGTCCTTGATTACCTTGCAGGGTTCGACGCCGGTGAGCTTGGCGTCGAGACCCTGGAACTTAAAGCGGAAGGCGTCGTGGTCGACACCCAATTGGTGGAGCATCGTGGCGTGCAGGTCGTGGACCGTGCAGACCTTGTCCATGGCGGCGTAGCCGAGCTCGTCGGTCGCGCCATAGGTCAGGCCCCCGCGCACGCCGGCGCCGGCCAGCCACATCGACATCGCCCTGTTGTGGTGATCGCGCCCGACCGGCCCTTTGTCGCCCTGCTTCATCGGGGTCCGGCCGAATTCCCCGCTCCAGACGACCAGGGTGTCCTCGAAGAGGCCCCGGCGCTTCAGGTCGGTCAGGAGCGCCATGCAGGCGCGGTCGACCTCCCGGGCCCGGAGCGGCAATTCTTCCCGCAGTAGACTATGGTGGTCCCAGTCGCGGTGGTAGAGC
>JBEELT010000137.1:0-4948 GCA_041167995.1 Verrucomicrobiota bacterium
GCAGATCGGCGAACAATTGCAGCTTTCCCCGAACACCGCGGCCTCCCGGTGGCGCTATGCCATGGAGGCCCTCCGCAAACTCATCACCGCCCGCGCCCATGATTGACCCCGACCACGACCTCGAAAGCGCCCTCGCCGGCCTGCGTCCGCGCCCACCTGGACCCGCCGTGACCGCCGCGCTCGCCCGAGAGCTCGACCCGCCCGTCTCCCGGCGCGGCGTCATCCTCGCCTGGACCGCCGGCGTCACCTCGGTCGCCGCCGCGCTCGCCGCGGGCCTGTTCCTCGCCCGTCCCGCCGCCGACGAGGCCCCCGCCTACCAGCTCGTGCGCGCGGAGCAGTCGCCCGCCCGCATCGAGGTGCTCCGCCCGGTGCGCCTTGAGGATGGCTCGTTCGCCCGCCCGGTCCGCGTCCGTTGGGATAACACCACGCAGTGGGAAGACCCCCGGACCCGGACCCGCTTCATCAACTACCGCCCCAACGAGCAGACGACCTTGCTTCCGCTGGAGACTTACTGAACAAATCCCAGCCGCCGCTTCGCTTCTTAACAAACCTCCGCTCCGCCATGAACATCCCCCTCCACACGCTCCTGCTGGCTGGACTCCTCGCCCCGGCCGTACTCCCGGCCCAGACCGCGGCCTCCGCTTCCGCCACCGCTCCGGCCGAGCCGCAGCCCTACGCCGGCGTCAACCTCGGCTACCTGTCCGAGAAGGTCCGCACCGAGCACTCCCAGTCCGCGATCCCCGCCGGGCTCGGCGTGCTCGTCGGCTTCGTCGACCCGACCGGTCCCGCGGCCGGCAAGATCGAGGAAGGCGACATCCTCACGCGCTTCGACGACCAGATCTTGGTCAACACCTCCCAGTTTCAGTCGCTGGTCCGTCTGCGTAAGGCCGGCGACCTCGTGAAGCTGACGTTGGTCCGCGGCGCCGAGGTGCAGGTCGCCGAGGTGAAGCTCGAGGCCCGCGTGCCCAAGGCGTTCGCCTCCCGTCCGGTGACGCCGCGCGCCGCGACCGGCGCGACCCCGGTCAATCCGACGAATCCGTCGGGGGTTTCCGGGGCCCGGGCTTCCATCACCATCAACGGCCAGCCGATCGAGATCGACCTCAACAGCGGCCGCACCCAGACGGGCCAAGGTCAGGTCATCGTGATCGGGCCCAACAACCAGCAGCTTCCGCCCGAGGTGCTGAAGCGCCTCGAGGAGATGCGCGCCCGCGGCCTGCCCATCCCGCAGGTCGACCTATCCAGCGCCGGCGGTTCCGTCACCGTCGCCCCGGGCGGCACGTCGCAGTCGTTCTCCAAGACTTTTTCCTTCGGCCTCGGTGCGGGCAACGGCGCTGCCTCCAGCTCCATGGCTGCCGACCAGGATGGCACCGTCTCCCTCGAGGAGAAGGACGGCAAGAAGCACGCCACCATCAAGGACCCGGCGGGCAAGGTGGTCTTCGAGGGCGAGGTGACGACCCCCGAGCAGCGCGCGGCCCTGCCCGAGGAAGTCCGCCGCCGGCTTAAGCTCGTCGAAGGCAATGGTTTCTCGATCCCTGGCTTCAATGGTCCGGGCGCCAATCTCCAGTCCGAGGGCAAGGCCAAGGGCGGCGTGGCCCCCGCCGAGGAGAAGCCGAAGAAGAAGCGCGACGCCAAGGAAGGCGCCTGAGCCCGACCCGCGGGTGAACGAAAAGGCCTCCCAGGTGGGAGGCCTTTTAATTTACTTTATTTGGCGGCGGGCGCTTCGCCCTTGGGCGGACCGTCGAACGGCGGAGGTCCGCCGGGCCGGCCTTTGCCCATCCCGGGACCACCTTTGCCCGGGCCGGGTCCGACCTTGCGTTGGCCGGCGCCACCTTGGCCGCCGAGGTTCGCGTGCGGATCCATCTTCTGCTTGCTGAACGACGGGTCCGGCGTGCCCTTGAACTTGCGGGGGATGAACGGGAAGTCCTCGGTCAGGACATAATAGTAAGTGCCCTTCGGGAACTCCGGGGTCACCCCAGTGCGGCCGCCGAATTCATCGAGATCGCCCGAGCCAGCGACGTACTCGAAGTCGAGCGCGTAGGAGCCGTCGGGCTTGCCGGTCGGGGTCTCCTTGCCGTCGCCCCCGCGGTCGGCGGTCTTGAGGCGGTAGCTGCTCTTCATCTTCTTGAGCTCGCTCTTCGGGTCCGTCGGGTCGGCGTAACCATAGACCGCATACGCGGGGAAGCCGTCCGCCGCCCAGCCGACGTGTACCATCTGCTTCTCGCCGGTCGAGAGCCGCTCGACGAGCAGGGTGGGGAGGCCGTGGTAGTGGTAGGCGCCGTTGGGCTGGACGTGCCCGTGGTTATCGTCGAGTCCCAGACCGGTCGGGATGCGGGGGGTGGTGCCCATCGTGGTGTTGCTCCGCAGGGCTTCGTAATGCCAAGGGTTGGAGCGGTCGCCGTCGTTGTAGACCTCGGCGGTACCCGGGTCGAAGACCACGCCGTTCAGGGCTACGCCCCAGGCCGACATCATCCGGCCGGTCGCCCCGCCGGCGGCGGCTTTGGGTTGGGCCGGCACCTCGAGGTGGTATTTCTGCTCGGAGATAGCGTTGGGGTTTCCGCGGTTAGGGAACGAGGCTACTTTATGGTCTGGGATGCCGTTGGACTCGATGACCCGCTTGTCGCCGCGGACGGTGATCGTGACCTTGTTCTGGGCGGGGGGCGCACTATCGGCTTCTTTGAGCGCCGGACCGGCCGCCAGTAGGGTGGCCACCAGCAGGGTGAGGAGTGGGGCGTTCATCGGATATATTATCAAACCACGGGGGTAGGGATTAGTTGCGGGTGAGCGGAGGCTCCAGGGTGGGGAAGGGTTGGCTTTTTCCGTAAAACCCCTTCTGCTGGGGCATGGCCTCCACCACCGAACTCCTCTCCCGGGCCGTCGCCGGACTCAACGGACTCGCCACGGTCTTCCTCCTGGTCGGCATCTTCCGGATCAAGGCCGGCGACCGCGAAGGCCATGGCAAGGCGATGAAGTGGGCGGTCATCACTTCGGCGCTCTTCCTGGCCCTCTACCTTGCCTCGAAGGTCCACCTCTGGGTCGCCCTCGAACGGACCAACATCACCTACGCCCCCGACCCCGCCTCGGTCTGGGCGGGCCTCAAGTCGCTCTACCTCATCATCCTGATCCCGCACGTCATCCTCGCCATCCTGGTCACCCCTTTCGTGCTGCGTGCGGTCTGGCTGGCCAAGGTCGGTCGCTTCGAGGAGCACAAGCGGCTCACCCGCTGGGTCTTCCCGGTCTGGCTCTACGTGTCCGTCACCGGCGTCGTCGTCTGGGCCTTCATGGAGTTCAGCGGCTCCCTGGCAGCGGCGGCCCTGCAGGCTGTGAAGTAGTCGGCCACTTTCCCCTCGCTCGTCCGCCGGTTTCGGGTTCACTGCGGGTCGTCCCATGGAGAGCGCCGAAACTTCCGCGAGCCCGCAGACCGAGAAGCTCATCCTGTGGGCGGTCTTCTTCCTGTTCCTTGCGGTGCTCGCCTTCACCCTTTCGACCTACGCGGACGAGACCGAGCGGCTCGAGGCGCTCGGCTTGTCGGAGCGCCAGAAGAAGGCGCAGCTCGACGCGTTGGAGCGGCAGCGTGAGCAGACCGCGCGCTACATCGAGCGCATGGGCCGCGATCCGGAGTTCGTGCAGGACCAGGCGCGCGAGCGGCTCGGCGTCGCGAAGGAAGGCGAGATCGTGATCCGCATCGAGGGCGGCGGCCTGGCCGGCGCGCCGTTGCGCGTCGTCGCCACCGTGCCGAATCCCCCGGCCACGCCGCCCAAGGGGCCGGCGCCGAAGGCCGCGCCCCCCAAGGATAAGGCCGCCAAGGCCGCCCGCTAAGCATCCTTGCTTGCCTGCCCGCCTCGCCGGGGGCATTGGTTCGTCATGTCCGCACGGAAGAAGGCTCAGGCAACCTGGGGCGGCCGGTTCACCGCCGGTCCCGCCGAATTGATGCTGCGTTTCGGCGAGTCCGTCTCGTTCGACCATCGCCTCTGGGCCCAGGATATCCGCGGTTCGAAGGCCCACGCTACGATGCTCGCCCAGGCCGGCATCCTGACCAAGCGCGAGCGCGACGCCATCCTGCGGGGCCTCGACGGCATCGCCAAGGAGATCGCCGCCGGCCAGTTCGCTTGGAGCCGCGACCTCGAGGACGTGCACATGAACATCGAGAGTGCGCTCACCAAGCGCGTCCCGGCCGCCGCCAAGCTGCACACGGCCCGCTCCCGCAACGACCAGGTCGCCACCGACGTCCGCCTCTGGATCAAGGATCAGTGCGACGCCGCCGACGCGGCCCTGGTGTCGTTGCTGAAGACCCTCGTGAAGCTCGCCGAGGCCAACGCCGATGTGATCCTGCCAGGCTACACGCACCTGCAGCGCGCGCAGCCGGTCTCCGTCGCCCACCACCTGCTCGCCTACGCCGAGATGTTCGGCCGCGACCGCACGCGCCTCGCCGCCGCCAAGGCTTCGGCTAACTGGTGCCCGCTGGGTTCCGGCGCCATCGCCGGCACGACCCTCCCGATCCGCCGCGAGGTGACCGCTAAACTACTCGGCTTCGTCGACGCCAAGGGCCGCCCGCAGGTCACCCACAATTCCATGGACGCCGTCGCCGACCGCGACCCGGCCACGGAGTTCTGCTTCGCCGCCGCCCTCTGCGGCGTCCATCTCTCCCGCCTGGCCGAGGACATGGTCCTCTGGTCCTCCGCGGAGTTCGGCTTCGCGCGCATGCCCGACGAGTTCTCGACGGGTTCGTCGCTGATGCCGCAGAAGCGCAACCCTGATTCCATGGAGCTCCTGCGCGGTAAGGCCGCGCGCTTCCACGCCTCGCTCACGCACCTCCTCGCCCTTACCAAGGGCCTGCCGCTCACGTACAACCGCGACCTGCAAGACGACAAGCCCCCGCTCTTCGACGCCGCCGACCAGCTGATCCTCTCGGTCGCCGTGGCCGACGCCACGCTCGCCGGTACGAAATTCC
>JBEELT010000138.1:0-4912 GCA_041167995.1 Verrucomicrobiota bacterium
GCTTCCTCGCCGCCGCCCCGTTGCTGCTCGCCATCGACCCCACCGAACCGGCGGAACAGCAGGCCATGAAGAAGATGGGCACCGAGCTCGTGGCGGCCATCCAGCCCGTCAAGGTGGAAGGCAACCTGGCCGCGATGACCATCTCGCTCGAGACGGAGAAGCTCATGGGGATGGTCGCGCAGATCATGGACCTCACCGAGAAGCAGATGGAAGCCCAAGGCGGCGCGGCCTCCGGCGCCCCGGCGGTCAAGGCCAGCGGCGGCAAGAAGAAGCCGGTCGGCGCGCCGACTAAGTAAGCGCCCGTCCCCGCCCGCATGCGCCGACTCCTAGCCGCCCTCCTGGCCGCCGTCGGCCCCGCCCTGCCGGCCCAGGAGCAGTTCGACACGCGCGGGCTGCCCGTGGACGCGGCCATCGTCCTGGTGACGGCCCCGACCACCGGCCTGCAGATCAGCGACGGCTCGCCGGCCATGAAGGCCCTGCGCGAACGGCTCGACAAGCTCGCGGCGCAAGCGGTGGCGGACGGGAACGTCGGACCGGACATGGAGAAGGCCCTCCGGACCGAGCTCGGCATCGACACGAACGACAGCCAGAACGCCATCGCCATCGGCCTCAAGATGGCGGGCCCCGAGAACATCACCGGAGTCGGTATCCTCCGCGTCAAGGTGGATCCGGCTCGCATCGAAGCCTACGCCCGGAAGCGGGGTATCTCCCCCTTGACCGCCGGCGGCCGGACCGGCTGGAACGCCCTCACGTTCATCGACGCGCTCGCCCAGCCCAAGGCGGGCAAGGTACCCGAGGAACCGGGCCCGCCCTCCTTGGGGGTATTCATCTTGGACAACCGGACGATCGCAATCTGCGACCCTAAAGACGCCGCGACCTGCTTCGCCAGCCTGGCGGGCAAGGCGCCCTCCTTCACCCTGAACGCGGTGCAGAAGGCGCAGGTGGCCCGGACCGGCCAAGGCTACCTCTTCGCCACCGTCGATTTCAGCCGCCTGCCGAACGAGATCGTCGACGCGGTTGGGCAAAAGATGGACGTCGTCAACCTCGCCGCGGGCGAAAAGGGCCCCTTGCAATGCGCCGAATTGGTGGGCCACTTCGCGACCGCCGCGCAAGCCAAGCTCTCGGCGCAGCAACTCCAAGGCTTGCTCGCCGCGGCCCCCCGCCTGCTCGCGATCGACCCCGCTGAACCGCTCGAGCAGCAGGTCATGATGAAAATCGTCGCCGAGTTCGTCGCCGCGATCCAACCGGTGAAGGTCGAGGGCAAGCAGGCCTCCTTCGCCTTGTCCATCGAGACCGCCAAGGCGATCGCCGTCGCCGACCAGGCCATCGACATGATCGAGAGTCAAGCCGCCGCCCAGGCGACCCCGACCCCGGCCGTGAAGGCCAGCGGCGGCAAGAAGAAGCCGGTCGGTGCGCCGACGACGAAGTAAGGTCGTTTTACAGACCTCAAAAGGGCGCCCACCGGGCGCCCTTTTTATTGGGAATGGGCTGGAGGCGTCCCGCGCCAAAGATTAATCATACTCCCTACCCCGCCATGAAGCCGCTCCTACTCCTCGCCGCCCTGACCCTCAGCCTCGCCTCCGCCCAAGCCGTCGACACCAAGGGCGTCCCCGCGGCGGAGATCGGCGGGTTCTTCCACCTCGGCGTCCGCCAACTGGACGACAGCAAGTTCGGGCAGACCTTGGATAAGGCCTTCGGTGACGACCTCCGCGCCAACCCGACGTTCCGGGCGTTCAAGGAGAAACTGGGCTTCGACTTCGAGAAGGACCTGAACGACGTCGTCGTGGGTTTCTACCCGGGCATCGAGGCGAAGAGCCCGCAGATCGCCGGCGTGATCCGGGGCCGCTTCGACGTCGCCAAGATTGAGGCCTATGCGAAGTCGGCCAAGGTCGACGCCACCGCCCTGGGCTCTTTCACTGGCTGGGACGTCGACCAGCTGGGTAGCTCCCTCGAGGGCAAGGAGCGCACCGCGACGGCCGGCGCGACGAAGGCCGACCCCACCCTAATCGTCTTCGTCTCCGCGGACACCGCGCTCGTCGGCAGCCGCGCCAAGCTGGGCGCGGCGCTGGAGGCCTACGCCGGCAAGACGGCCTCGTTCCGACCCAAGGCCGACCTCTCCGGGCCGGGCGCGCCCTTCCTCCGCATCGAGGCCGACGTCGAGGCGCTCAAGATGCCGGGCGACCCCAACGGCCTGCGCCGCGGAGTCCTGACGCTGGGCGAGACGGGCCCGAACCTCGTGGCGACCTTCGACGGTCAGATGATCAACGTGGGCAAGGCCAACGAGGTGGCCAGCCAACTCAAGGGGGTGGCGGGCTTGCTCAGCATCGGCCTCATGGATGAAGCCAACAAGAACCCCGACCAGATCGCCAGCCAGCGGGTCATGCTGGAGCTGATCCAATCCCTGAAGTCCGAGGCCAAGGGCGACCACGTCCTCTTCATGGTCTCCTACGACGCCGAGAAGGCGGCCTTGGGGATGGTCAAAGCGATCGTCGCGCAGAAGGCGAAGGCCACCCCGGGTAAGTGACCCCGCCCCGCCTGCTGCGCGCCGGCCGGCTCGCGGTGGAGATCCACCCCGACCGGGCGGCGCTGGGCCGGACGGCGGGACAGGCCGTGGCGGCGCACCTGCGCGCCTTGCTCGCCAAGCAGGGCGGCGCCCGCGTCATCTTCGCCTGCGCGCCCTCGCAGGACGAGTTCCTGGCCACGCTGATCGCGGCCTCGCGGTCGGCGGAGCTCGGCTTCGACTGGGCCGGCGTGACGGCCTTCCACATGGATGACTACGTCGGCTACGCGGCCGACCACCCGCGAAGTTTCCGCCGCTACCTACGTACGCACCTGCTCGACCACGTCGCGGTCGGCGCGTTCCACCCGCTACCGGCCGAGCTGCCGCCCGCGGTCGCGTGCGCGCGCTACGCGGCCCTGCTGGCGGCGGCGCCGATCGACCTCATCTGCCTCGGTATCGGCGAGAACGGCCACCTGGCGTTCAACGACCCGCCGGTGGCGGACTTCGCCGACCCAGTGCGCGTGAAGGTCGTGGCGCTCGACGACGCGTGCCGGCGGCAACAGGTGAACGATGGCTGCTTCCCGACGCTGGCCGACGTCCCGACGCACGCCCTGACGCTGACGTTGCCGGTCTTCCGCGACGCGCGCCGCCTGAGCGCGCACGTGCCGGGACAGCGCAAGGCCGCGGCGGTCCGGGCCACGCTCCGCGACCC
Source organism: Verrucomicrobiota bacterium (assembly GCA_041167995.1). GTDB lineage: Bacteria > Verrucomicrobiota > Verrucomicrobiia > Opitutales > UBA953 > UBA953. Next base: position 3,213 of record JBEELT010000138.1, read on the forward strand.
GCGGAGCCCCGCCTGCCCGGCGACGCTCCTGCGCGACCACCCGGATGCGACGCTTTACGTCGACGAGGCGGCCGCGGCCGAACTGCGATGAGCCCGCGTCAACGCTCCTGGGTCATCGCGGCGGCACTGGTGCTGCTCGTCGGCCTCGGGGCCTGGCTGCTGCGCCCCGGCGCGACGCACCTCAATGTCGGCTCCGAGCACGCCGTCTGCGGCCTGCTCCGGACGGAGGCGGCGCAGGCCGCCGGGAGTTCCCGCGCGGTCCGCAGCCTGCTGGCGCAGGTCGCGCCACTGCCGACGCGGAACGGCCTGCGCACGGCCCTGCTCCGCGCGGACGCGGCGGAGCTCCACCTCGGCTTCGGCTTCGCGGAACCGGCCTTCGCGGTCGTCCCGGGCGATGCGCCGCGGCCCGCCACGCCCGCGGTCCTGCCGCGCTTGGCCCGGGAACTGCTCGACGCCACCCCGGGCGGCTACCTGGTCGTGCGCACCGCACGCCCCGCCGACCTCGTGGCCACCGGCCGCCGGCGCGCCTGGTTCGGCGGCGACGTCGCGACCATCGCGACCCGCGCCCGCGCCGTGACCGTCGCCGTCGGCGAAGGCGGCTTCCCGCGGCAGGTCATCGCCATCTTTTATTTTGAATATGAATCCGGCGAGGCGGCGGCCGCGGCCCTCCGGGCCCTGACCGCGCGCCAGCCCGGCGGACAAGCCGCGTTCATCGTCCCGGAAGGGGCGACGGACGCCGCGCGCCAGCGCGCGGTCGTGACCCTGCGCTACGAGGTCGCGGTGATGCTGGTCGAGCAGGCCGCGGCGGGCCGCTGAGGTCAGGCCTGCTCCAAGGACCCGTCGGCCTTGAGCCGGCGGTAATAGCAACCCGCGCGGGCCTTGCCGTCCTGCTTGGTGTGGCAGGCGCCCTGCCCCGCCGGCCGGACCTTGTAGAGGATCGAGTTCTGCTCACAGTTGACGCGGACCTCGAGGAGCTCGAGAAAATCACCCGAGGTCAGGCCCTTGATCCAAAGCTCGTTGCGGGAGGTGCTCCAGAAGGTGGCCTTCTTTTCCCGGAGGGCGGTCTGGAGGGCCAGCTCGTTGACATAACCGAGGATGAGGACCTCGCCGGTCCGGGCGTCCTGGGCGACGGCGGGGATCACATCGGCCGCACCCGAGGCGATTTTCCGCAGTTTTTTGAAGTCCAGACGCAGACTGGAGCCCTCCTCGAGTTCTTGATCGGCCATGAGCCACTTTGGCAGGGTGGTTCCTGCTCATTCAAGGCTGGAATAAAGGGCCGTTTTTCCCTAACCGATATGGACCATGTCGCTCAATAACTCTACTGACCTTTCCCGCGCCGCGACTGAAGCCCGCGGGCTGGCCATGGACGCCGTCGCCGCCTGCCACTCGGGCCACCTCGGTCTCCCCCTCGGCGCCGCCGAAATCGGCTCCGTCCTCTACGGGAGCTTCCTCCGCCACGACCCGGCCGCCCCCTCGTGGATCAACCGCGACCGCTTCGTCCTCTCCGCCGGCCACGGCTCGATGTTCATCTACGGCTGGCTGCACCTCGCCGGCTTCGACCTCCCGCTCCAGGAAGTGAAGAACTTCCGCAAGCTCCACTCCAAGACCCCCGGCCACCCCGAGTTCGGCGAGACCGTCGGCGTCGAAGCCACCACCGGCCCGCTCGGCCAGGGTACGGGCAACATCGTCGGCATGGCCGT
>JBEELT010000139.1:0-4856 GCA_041167995.1 Verrucomicrobiota bacterium
CGGCTTGTACTTGGCCTGGTAGTCCATGTCGTCGAACACCATGACCGGGGTGTCCTTGGAGGTCTTGCCCTGGAAGCCGAGGAAGCTGACGAGGGCCAGCGTGGCGACGGCGAGGAAAGCGAGGTAACGGCTCATGGTGGGTTCAGTCGCGGACGATGGTGATCTCCTGGCCGCCGAGCGACTGCAGGAAGTTGCGGGATTCATCCACGTGGAAGTTCGGGTCGCCGGCCTCGAGGACGATCATGAAGGTGTCGTCGGAGACGCGCGCGAACTGCGGGTGGTCGAACAGCGGGTGATGGTGGCGGGGCAGGCGGTTGAAGATGAACTGCCCGAAGAAGGTGCCGAACGCGGCGAACAGGATCGTGCACTCGTAGAGGACGGGGAACGGGAAGATCACGCTCCAGAAGGGCTTGCCGCCGACGACGATCGGGTAGTCGGCCGAATTGGTGTACCAGGTGAGGAGGCAGCCGGTGAGGAAGCCGGTGACGCCGCCGAGCAGCGTCAGGCGCGGGACCGGGGAGCGCGGCAGGCCCATGGCCTGGTCCATGCCGTGGATCGGGAAGGGGGTGTGGACGTCCCACTGCTTCCAGCCGGCGTCGCGGACCTTCTCGGCCGCGTGGTAGACATCGGAGGCCTTGCGGAAGGTGCAGGCCACGCCGTGGATGCGTTCGTTGCGTTCGTTCATGGGTATGCGGACGGCGGGATCAGTGGGCGTGGGGGTCGGCCTGGGGCGTCACCATCTTCACCTCGGCCATGGGCAGCAGGGGCAGGAAGCGGATGAACAGGAGGAAGAGGACCGAGAAGAAGCCGAAGGTCCCGAAGAACGTGAAGATGTCCACGATGGTCGGGCTGTAGTAGCCCCAGCTCGACGGCAGGTAGTCGTTGGCGAGGGACGTCACGGTGATGACGAAACGCTCGAACCACATGCCGACGTTGACGAAGAGGCAGATGATCCAGACCAGCGCGTGGTTCTCGCGGACCTTCTTGAACCAGAAGAGCTGCGGGGTGATCACGTTGCAGGAGACCATGATCCAATAGGCCCAGGCGTACTGGCCGAAGGCGCGGTTGACGAAAGCGAACTTCTCGAAGGCGTTGCCGGAGTAGGCCGCGATGAAGAACTCGGTGGCGTAGGCGTAGCCGACCATCGTGCCCGTCGCCAGGATGATCTTACACATGTTATCGATGTGGTACTGGTTGATCACATCGTGCAGGCGGTAGATCGCGCGCAGCGGGAGCATCAGGGTCAGCACCATCGCGAAGCCGGAAAAGATCGCGCCGGCGACGAAGTAGGGCGGGAAGATGGTCGTGTGCCAGCCCGGGACGTTGGAGACGGCGAAGTCGAACGACACGATGGTGTGCACGGAAAGCACGAGCGGGGTCGAGAGACCGGCCAGGAGCAGGTAGGCCATCTCGAAGTTGCTCCACTGGCGATTGCCATTGCGCCAGCCCATGGCCAGCAGGCCGTAGAAAGTCTTGCGCCACCAGGTGGTCGCGCGGTCGCGGATCGCGCCGAGATCGGGGATCATCCCCATGTACCAGAACAGGGCGGAGACCGTGAAATAGGTGGAGACCGCGAAGACGTCCCACTCCAGCGGGGAGCGGAACTGCGGCCAGATGCCGTTCTGGTTGGGCAGCGGGAAGAGCCACCAGCCGAACCACACGCGCCCCACGTGGAAGAGCGGGAAGATGCCGGCGCACATGACCGCGAAGATGGTCATCGCCTCAGCGGCGCGGTTAATCGAGGTGCGCCACTTCTGGCGGAGCAGGCAGAGGATCGCGGAGATCAGCGTGCCGGCGTGGCCGATGCCGACCCAGAACACGAAGTTGACGATGGCCCAACCCCAACCCACCGGGGAGCGTAGGCCCCACGTGCCCGTGCCGGTCGAGACCAAGTAGGTCAGCCCGATGAACGTGAACGAGGCGATGAAGAGCGCGACGACGAAGGTGACCTTCCACCAGAGCGGGGTCGGTTCCTCGACGATGCCGCAGACCTTGTCGGTGATCCAGTGGAAGCCGCGGTTGTTGAGGATCAGCGGGGAACGCGGAAGCTCGGCGGGGCGAACCTTATCGAGGATCGCGGGGCGCTCGGAGGAGTGGTCGGGGGCGTGAGCCATGGGACGGAGGAGGCGTTAGGGATTACTTGTGGGCGGACTCGCCGTGGGCGGCCGGGGCGGCGTGGCCAGAACCGTGAGCGGGCGCGTGGCTCTCGCGACCGGCCATCTCGCGGCGGGAGAGCGGCAGGCGGAGGGCGCCGGGCATCTTGTCGTTGAGGTTGCGCAGCTTGGCCTGGTAGGTCGTGCGCGGGCGGGTGTTGAGGTAGGTCAGCGCGCCGTAGGAGCGGGTCGAGGCCTTGGCCTTGGACACGCGAGAGTTCGGGTCGGTGATGTCGCCGAACTCGATCGCGCCAGCCGGGCAGGCCTGCTGGCAGGCGACCTGGATGGCGCCGTCGGCGACCTGGGTGCGACCGGAGTCGCGGGCCGCGGCCTTGGCCTGGATCTTGGCCTCCTGGATACGCTGGACGCAGTAGGTGCACTTCTCCATGACGCCGCGCATGCGCACGGAGACGTCGGGATTGCGCTGGAGTTGGGGCAGGTCGGCCGGATCCTTGACGGCCTTCTCGGGACCGAGGGGGCCTTCGTAGTAGTGACCATCCACGCGCTTGTTGAAGTCGAGGAAGTTGAAGCGGCGGACCTTGTAGGGGCAGTTGTTCGCGCAGTAGCGGGTGCCGATGCAGCGGTTGTAGGCCATCGTGTTGAGGCCCTGGTCGTCGTGCACGGTCGCGTTCGCGGGGCAGACGGTCTCGCACGGGGCGGTCTCGCAATGCTGGCAGGCGACGCCCATGAAGGTGACCTGAGGATCCTCGGGGATCGCGTTGCCGGCCTGCTCGCGACCATCGAAGAAGTAGCGGTCGAGGCGGATCCAGTGCATGTTGCGGCCCTTAAGCACCTGCTGGCGACCGACCACCGGGATGTTGTTCTCGGACTGGCAGGCGGTGACGCAGGCGTTGCAGCCCGTGCAGGTGTTGAGGTCGATCGACATGCCCCACTGCTGGATCTTCAGCTCGGACTCATGGCCCTTCCAGGCGGCCACGTTCGGGGCGACGGTATGGTCGGGATGCTCGTAGGCGGAGTTGCCGCGCGGGGTGGTCGTCGCCTTGAGGGCCGGCGACATCGCGCCGTCCTTGCCGTAGACCGCGGGGGCGTGGCCGTCGATGCCGAGCTTGGCGAAGTCGGCGTTCTTCTGGAGGTCCTCGGCGCTGCCTTCGCGCACGACGTCACGGCCTTCCATCGACCAGTGGTCCTGCATGTTGCAGACCGGGGTGGTGCCGCCGGTGAGCTCGATGGTGACACCGGTGCGGAACGCCGGGTGGGCGGTCGTGAGGAAAGGATAGACGTCGAAGCCGTTGCCGGTGACGCGACCGGCGAGGCGTTCGTCGACGCGGGTGGCCACGCGGCCGCCGAGCTTGCGGCCGAAGCCGAGCTGCAGGCCGACGGTGTGGTCGGCCAGACCCGGCATGATGAAGACGGGACCGGTGACGGAGACGCCGTCGACGGTGAGGCGGGCGATCTTGGCGATGAGACGGCCGTCGACGAGCTGGTTGATGTTCCGGTTCAGCGCGCCGATCTTGTTGATGACCATCGCCTCGGGCTCGATGGCGAGCTTGGCGGCGAGCTTGGGGCTCACGAGGATGACGTTTTCCCAGACGGTCTTGGAGAGGGGATCCGGGGCTTCGGCGAGCCAGCCGTTGTTGGCGTAGAGACCGTCGCCGGCATGGGCGCTCGGCAGGAGGCGGACCTCGAGTTTCTCGAGGGAAAGCTCCGGCGCGGCGAAGGCGGCGGACGGGACGGCCAGCGTCAGGTCGACGACCGTCGGGTAGGCGGAACCGGCGAGCACGCCTTCGGCGAGCCAGGCGGCGAAGGCGTCGTCGGACTTCGTCTTGGCGAGGGTCGCGAAGGTCTCGCGGACGAGCGCGTAGGGCTCCTGCGTCGAACCGGCGAAGGCGGCGAGTAGGTCGAGGTCGGTGAACGAGGGGAAGAGCGGCTCAATCATCGGCTGGACCGGCACATACGTGCCGTCAACGGTGCGACCGTCGGACCAGCTCTCGAGGTAGTGGGAAGCCGCGATGAAGGTGCCGCCGGCGGACTGGGCCAGCGCGGAGGTCTCATCGAAGGCCGGGCCGTGGAAGCCGAGACGGACGACCTTGGTGGCGGCCTTGGCGACGGTGGCGAACTTGATATCGGCCGGGGCGTCGTAGGCGGGATTACCGCCGAGGATGACCAGGGTCTTGGCCGGCTTGGCGGCGAGGTCGGCGAGGGTGCCGGCGGGCGCGGACGGGACGGCGGCGTAGGCGACGGCGGAGCGGAGCGCGGCGTTGGCGAGCGCGACCGCGCGGTGCGCGTCGGCGGAGAGGTGATCACCGGCGACGATGAGGGCGGTGCCCTGGGCGGCCTTGACGAGGTCGGTCACGCATTCCTTGACCCACTTGTCGTCGACCTTGAGGCCGGAGACCTTGAAGGCGGCGGGCTTGCCGAGCTGCGACAGGACCTCGGCGGCGAAGCGCGCGGCCAAGGCGGAGATGTGCGAGGACGCGGCGCGGAGACGATGGTCGGCGGCGGCGCCGGTGATGGTGAAGGTCGACTCGACGACGTAGAGGCGCGTCATCTGGGCGGCCTCGGCGGCGGTGTCCGCGCGGCGGCCAGCGGAGTAGGCGCGCGTGGCCTCGACAGAGGCGTCGCCCGCGCCGAGAAAGTCGGCGTCGAGGCTGAGGATGCGGCGGGCCTTCGCGTAATCCGGGAGGGCGCGGACGCCGAGGGTGGCGTCGGCGCGACGCTGGGCGACCGGGGCGTACTCGATCC
>JBEELT010000140.1:0-4737 GCA_041167995.1 Verrucomicrobiota bacterium
CTCCCGACCCTCGCCCTGACCGCCCTCGTCGCCGCCGCCCACGCCGCGCCCGACGCCGAAACCATGAAGCGCGGCCAGGCCGTCTACAACCGCACCTGCCTCGCCTGCCACCAGCCGACCGGCCTGGGCCTGCCCCCCGTCTTCCCGCCCCTCGCCGGTTCCGAGTGGATCGCCAAGGGCGCCTCAATCGCCGTCCGCAACATCCTCCACGGGATGCAGGGTCCGGTCACCGTCAAGGGCCAGACCTACAACGGCATGATGCCGCCCGTCGCCGGCCTGACCGACAAGGACATCGCCGACGTCGTCACCTTCGTGAATAATTCCTGGGGCAACACCGGCCCGACCGTGACCGACGCCGAAGTCGCCGCCATCAAGAAGCAGTACGCCGACCGCAAGACCCCGTGGACCGCGGCCGAGTACGAGAAGGAAGCCCCGGCCAAGAAGTAAGCCGCCGGCCCTCGGGCGGGTCGGCTTGACCCGTCGGGACCTCTGACGCACCTTGGGTGTCTCACCACACCAAGGCGCTTCGGCGTCCGTCCCCATGCCCGACCCCCATCCCCTCGCCGGCACCCCCCGCCGCTCCCGCGACCAAGTGGCCGACCTCCATTTCATGGACGCGCGCTACAAGCTGCTCGACCTCGCGGCCTTCCTCGACCGCCTCGAGCGGGCCTCGGGCGCCGACGACCACCGCGTCCGCGGCCTGCGCCAGGCCCTGCCGATCCTGCTCGAGGGCGGCGACGACCGCGTGGCCAAGATCCTGCACCTCTGGAGCGACCCCAGCCTCACCCCGATCGAGAAGGCCGACACGAAGTCGGCCTCCGGCGTCTGGCCCGGCCTCAAGTAAGCCCCCGCCATGCGCTACATCGAACCCCACGGCCACATGGTGAGCCGCACCACGGATGACTACCAGGCGATGGCCATGGCCGGGTGCGCCGCCATCTGCGAGCCCGCCTTCTGGGCCGGCTTCGACCGCAAGTCCGCCGACGGCTTCCACGACTACTTCTGCCAGCTGACCCAGCACGAGCCCAAGCGCGCCGCCAAGTACGGCCTGCCGCACTACTGCTGGCTCTGCATCAACCCGAAGGAATCCGAGGACATGGCGCTCGCCGCCGACGTGCTCGCGCTCATCCCGCAGTTCATCGGCGCGCCCACCGTGCTCGGCATCGGCGAGATCGGCCTCAACAAGAACACGCGCAACGAGATGAAGATCCTCGAGCAGCACATCGAGCTCGCGGTGAAGCACGACCAGCTGATCCTCGTCCACACCCCGCACCTCGAGGACAAGCGCAAGGGCACGCGCCTCATCACCGACGTCCTGCGCGCCCACTCCGGCGTCCGCCCCGAGCGCGTCATCATCGACCACGTCGAGGAGCACACCATCGCGGGCGTGCTCGACCAGGGTTTCTGGGCGGGCATCACGCTCTACCCCGAGTCCAAGGCCACGCCGGTCCGCGCCGTCGACATGCTGGAGAACTTCGCCTCGCAGCGCGTCTGGCTGAACAGCGCGTGCGACTGGGGCCACAGCGATCCGGTCGCCGTGCCCAAGGCCGCCGCCGAGATGCGCCGCCGCGGCCACTCCGCCGCCGCCATCGACAGCCTCGTGTACGGCAACCCCGTCCGCTTCCTGTCGCAGTCGAAGAACTTCCGGGACCCGCAGGCCCTCCGCTGAAGCCGTGAAGCTCACCGCCGGCCTCAGCCTCGCCTACTGCACCAACGTCCACCGCGGCGAAGGGTGGGTCGAGACCTTCGCGGGCCTGCGCGACCACGCGCTGCGCGTGCGCGACCGCGTCTCGCCGGGCCAGACCTACGTCCTCGGCCTGCGCCTCGGCGACCGCGCCGCCGCCGAGCTCGCCGACCCGGCGACGCTCACGGCCTTCCGCCACTGGCTCGACCAGGAGGACTGCGTCGTCGCCGGCATCAACGGTTTCCCGTTCGGCCCGTTCCACGGCCAGGCGGTGAAGGACAACGTCTTCGCGCCCGACTGGTGCGAGCCCGCGCGCCTCGAGTACACCAACCGGCTCTTCGACCTCCTCGCCGCCTTCGGCCCGCCCGACAAGGTCGGCACGGTCAGCACGCTGCCGGGTTCCTTCAAGGGCTTCGGCCGGAACGCGGACGAACTCAAGGTCATGCGCCGCAACCTGCTCGCGTGCGGCGAACACCTCGACCGCCTGCGCGACCGCACCGGCGTCACCCTGCGCCTCGCGCTCGAGCCCGAGCCGATCGGCCACGCCGAGAACACGCCCGAAGCGCTCCGCCTCTTCGAGCAGCTCCGCGCCGAAGAGCCGTCCAAGGGACTCGTCGACCGCACGCTCGGCATCGCCTACGACACCTGCCATTTCGCGCTGCAGTACGAGCAGGCGCACGAGGCCATCGCCCGCCTCAACGCCGGCGGCGCCCCCGTGCTCAAGTTCCACCTCAGCTCCGCGCTGCGGCTCAAGCCCACCGAGGTCGCCCTCGCGCGCCTGGCGAAGATGCATGAGCCGGTCTACCTGCACCAGACGATGGGCCGCGCGCAGGATGGCTCGATCGTCCGCTTCAAGGACATCCCCTTGGCCATGGCCGCGGTCGACCAGCTGCGTGCGCTGGAGGAACTGCGCGTGCACTTCCATGTGCCGGTGAACGCCGATCGCCTCTCCGACGAACTTTCGACGACGAACGACCACCTGCGCGACGCCATCGCCGTCATCGGGAAGAACCCCGGCGCGTGCCGCGAACTCGAGATCGAGACGTACACCTGGGAAGTCCTGCCGCCCGAGGTCCGCACCGCCGACGTCGCCGACATGATCGCGGCCGAGTACCGCTGGACCCTCGCCGAGCTCGCGAAGGCCGGGATCAAGCCGCGCTGATTCGCCGATGAACCTCCGCGCCTGGCTGGTCCTTTCCCGTGGTTCCAACTTGCCGACCGTTTGGTCGTCGGTCTTGGTCGGTTGGCTCGCCGCCACCTATTGGGATGGGCAGTCGTCCTCGCTGTCGCTTTTCCCCGAGGTGGTTGACTGGAGTCGGCCGGCTTCGGCGCTGATCCTCTTCTGGCCGCTTGCATGGCTCCTGATCGCAATCTCCGCGATCTATGTCGGCGGCATGATCCTGAACGATTTCTTCGATGCGGCGTGGGATGCGCAGCATCGTCCGGCTCGACCCATCCCCTCCGGCGCGGTCTCGCGGAACGCCGCCGGGGTCGTCGGGTTCGGGCTTCTCTTCGCGGGTGCGGCCGGTGCGATCCTCGTACGTTCGCTGCGCATGGCGGCGGTGCCCGAGGTCGCGGCCAGCAAGCAGGGGTCCGATGTCGGACTCTTCGCCCTCCTCGTCTTCGCGCTCGTCGCCGGCGTGCTGGTCTACGACCGTTGGCACAAAGGCGTCGCCTGGGCTCCGGTGGTGATGGGTTTCTGCCGAGGGCTCCTGCCGATCCTGGGCGCCGCCCTGGCCGGCGAGTCCATCGGCGCGACGCTCACGGGCCCCGCTGAACCCTACCTCCTCGGCGCCGCCACCTTGTGGGCCCACACGTTCGGGTTGACTTGGGTCGCGCGCCACGAGGCCACGGATGGGACGCCGCCGGCTTGGACCGCCTGGGCTTTGTTCATCGTGCCTCTGCCGCTTGCCCTCTACGCTGGTTTAAGCAGCGCGGGAAGCGGTCTCTGGGCGTGGCCGGCGTTGGCGTTTTTCGCGGCCTGGATCTGGAACTCCAATCGCCGCCACCCCCTGCCGACCGGCGTGCCGGGCCGAGTGTCCGACCGTCTGGCCGCCTCGCCATTCCTCGATTATCTGATCCTTGGCCGTCCGTTGCTTTGGACCATATTGCTGCTCGGGGCCCCGGCCGCGGTCGTGTTCCACCCGACCCACGTGGCGAACCTCGTTCCGTTCGGCGCGCTCGCTCTCCTCGGACCGCTGGCCTGCTTCGGTTTGACGCTGCTCTTCCGCCGCTGGATTCCGCAGACCTAGCGCTTTTGGCGGGATTTGGCCGGGCGGGGGAGGGAACTGGGCTTGCCCGCGGGGGTCGTAGGGTTTCTGATAACCCCTCCCCCGGGCCATGGACGACTCCCTCGACCTCGAATTCACGGTGACCTACCGGCACCGCATCTTCTTCACGGAAGGCGCGTTCGCGGCGGGCAACCGGGTGCTGGCCGACCTCTTCGACGGGGCCAAGGTCATTCCGATCGTGGATTCGGGTCTCGCGCAGTCCCGCCCGGGTTTCACCGCGGAGATCGCCGCCTATGGTCGCGCCGCCGGCGTGAACTTCACCCGCGAGCCGCTGGTGCTGACCGGCGGTGAGCCGGCCAAGAAGGACTCCGCGGTGGTCAAGGCCGCCCTCGCCGCCATCGAGGCCGACAAGATCTGCCGCCATTCCTACGTCCTCGCGATCGGCGGCGGCGCCTTCCTCGACGCAGTCGGCTTCGCCGCGGCCACCGCCCACCGCGGGGTGCGCCTGGTGCGCATGCCGACCACGACGCTCGGTCAGGGCGACGCGGGCGTGGGCGTGAAGAACGGCATCAATACCTTCGGGAAGAAAAACTTCACCGGCGCCTTCGCGGTGCCCGCCGCCGTCGTCAACGACCTCGCCCTGCTTGCTTCCCTCGACGCCCGCGGCCTGCGCGACGGCCTCGTCGAAGCCGTGAAGGTCTCGCTGCTCAAGGATCCGGTGTTCTTCGCCAACCTCGAGAAGGAGGCCCCGCTGCTCGCCGCCGGCGACATCCCGGCCATCGGCCGCGCCGTCCGCCGCTCCGCCGAGCTGCACGCCCGCCA
>JBEELT010000141.1:0-4697 GCA_041167995.1 Verrucomicrobiota bacterium
GTACTGCTCGAGGGCGGCGGCCAGCTTGGTCTTCAGGGCGGCGGCGTCCTCGGACTGCGGGTTCCAGTTCACGTAGAGCGGCTTGATCTTCGTGCGGAGGAAGTGGTCCGGGCAGGAGGTGCCGAGCTCGGCGAGGCGCGGGGCGTCCTTCGAGTTCACGAAGCGGAGGATCTTCTCGTCGTCCTGGAGCGTGCCGATGAAACGCTTCTCGTTCGAGACCTGGCCGCGGAGCCAGGGCAGGATGGCGGCGAAGGTCGCGTGGCGTTTCGCGGTGTCGAGGGTCTGGTAAAGGGCGCCGCCGAAGGCCGCGGCGTCGCCGCCCTTGGCCTGGTACTTGCCCTCGATGTAGGCGCCGGCCTGCTCGATCATCGCGAGGGTCAGCTCATAGCAGGCCTTGTCGTCGTCGGCCCAGGAGATGAAGCCGTGCTGGCCCATCATGATGGCCTTGATGGCGGGCTGCTGGCGGGAGATTTCCTGCATGGCGAGGCCGAGCTCGAAGCCCGGGCGCATCCACGGCACGTAGGCCATCTTGCCGCCGAAGATCGACTGGGTGAGGGGCTGGCAGTTCTTGGAGGCGGCGATCGAGATGATCGCGTTCGGGTGCATGTGGTCGACGTGCTTACCCGGCAGGAAGCTGTGCAGCGGGGTATCGATCGACGAGGCGCGCGGGTTGAGGTTGAAGGTGGCGTGGTTGTACATGCCGACCATGTCGTCCTCGGCCGGAGACTTCAGGCCCTTGTCGGCGCGCGCGGCGTACGAGCGCTGGAGCCCGAGGAGCTTGTCCTGGTAGAGGGACGAGAAGTTCTCGCGGTTGCTGGTGCGGAGGTCGCCGCCGGAACCTTTGACCCAGAGGACGACGGTGTCCTGGCCGGTCAGCGGGTCCTGCTCGACGATCTTGGAGGAGGTGTTGCCGCCGCCGGTGTTGGTGATGCGCTGGTCGGCACCGAGCTTGTTCGAGCGGTAGACCAGGCGGGCGACCGGATCGAGTTTCGCGGCTTCGGCATCGTTCCAGAGGTGGGAGACGTACTTATAGGAGGACATGGTGCGTTTCGTTGGAAAGGGGAGGGTGGAGGGTTAGAGGCTTTTACGATTTCTTTAAACCATTAAACTTGGCTTGAGCGGCCGTCCAAGCGGGGGTGGTATTGGGTTTGTAAGTCACTACCTCAAAAGAGTTTCGGACGACCGTGCGCAAGGCATCGAGGTTTTTCAGTTCCTTCATGGCGATGGCTTGGACCAAGATGTTACCCGCGGCGGTGGCCTCAACCGGGCCGGCGATGACCGTCCGGCCGGTGGCGTCGGCCGTCGCCTGGTTGAGCAAGGCGTTGCGGCAACCGCCGCCGACGATGTGCAGGCGCTTCAGTTTGCGACCGGTGAGTTTCTCCATGCCGTCCATCTCGACGCGGTAGAGTAAAGCGAGCGACTCGAGGACGCAGCGGGCGATCTCGCCGTGCGTCTTCGGAACTGGCTGCTTGGTCTCGCGGCAGAAAGCCTGGACCTTGGCCACCATGTCCCCGCGCTTGGCGAAGCGGACGTCGTCGGGGCGGATGAAGGAACGGAGTGACGGCGCCTGGAGCGCGAGCTTCACGATCTCGCCGTAGTCGGAGACCTCGCCTTTCTCCATCCACTCGCGCCGGCATTCCTGGAGGACCCAGAGGCCGACGAGGTTCTTGAGGAAGCGGGAGGTGCCGCCGAAGCCGACCTCGTTCGTGTACTTGGCCTTCCGGACGGTCTCGTTGACGAGCGGCTTGGGCAACTCGACGCCGAGGAGTGACCACGTGCCGGAGGAAAGGTAGGCCCAATCGTCGCCCGGGGTGGCAGGGACGGCGGCGACGGCCGCGGCGGTGTCGTGTGCGCAGGTCGTGACGACCTCGGCCTGGCCGAGACCGGTTTCCTTGGCGAGGTAGGGCAGCATCTTGCCGAGCTTCACGCCGGGGGCGACGGGTTTGGGGAAGAGGTGCTTCGGGATGCCGAGTTTTTTCAGCACGGGCCAAGCCCAATTGCGCTTACGCGTATCCCAGCACTGGCTGCCCGAGATCAGGGTCTCTTCGGCGCGGGCCTGGCCGGTGAGGAGCCAGGTGATGTAGTCGCCGATGAGCAGGAACTTATCGGCGAACTTCAGCATCTCCGGGCGGTTCTCCGCATCGTCGAAGAGCTGGTAGAGCGTATTGATCGAGATGGAAGCGATGCCGGTGCCTTCAAAGATTTCCTTCTGCGAGAACCGGCGCATGGCCAGCTCGTAGGCCTTGAAACTGCGCTCGTCGCGGTAGGTGAACGGGAGGGAAAGCAACGGGCCGTCGCCCTTGAGGAGGACGTAGTCAACGCCCCAGGAATCGCAGGCGACCGACTTGATCGAGCCGAGCTTGGCGCCCTTGGCGAGGCCGATGCGAATTTCGCGGAAGATGCGGATGATGTCCCAGCGCAGGGTGCCGTTGGCGGTGATCGCGCCGTTGGCGAAGCGATGCACCTCCTTCATGGTGAACTTGCCGGCTTTGAGCTGGCCGAGGATGACGCGGCCGGATTCGGCGCCGAGGTCGATGGAGGTAGTTGGACATGGTCGAGAAAAGGGTGGGGCGGCGGTTCAGAGGCCGAGCACCTTCTGGCGGTAATGCTCGTCGGGCCGGCCGGCGATGCGCTCGCACTGGGCAGTGGTGAGGAAGACGGGCCCGCCAAGGGCGGCCGCGCCGACGAAGATCTCTGCGGCTTTCTCGGCCATGAGCAGGGAGCCGAGCACGGCCTTGGGCGAAGGGCCGACGGCGATGATGCCGTGGTTCTGCAGGAGGATGACCTTCGGATCCCGTCCCGTCCGGCGGACGAAGGCGACGACCTCTCGGCGGATCGCCTGCGAAAGTTCGAGGCCCGGTTCGGCGTAGGGGACGAACACGGACTCCACGCCGCACATGACGATCTCGTCGGGGCAGGCGCGCCGCTCGGCGAACTCCCTCGCCCGGGGCGAGCAGAGGAGCTGGTTCACCGCGATGGCGTGGACATGGCCGACGCACGCGACGCCGGGTAGGGTGAGCAGGTAGGCGTGGAAGAGGGCCTCGATCGAAGGCTTGCGGTCGGCTTCGTCGACGCGGGCGGCGAGCAAGGTCGCATCGACGTCCGCATCGGTCGCGCCGCGGGCCTCGAGCAGCGGGAGCAGGCGATCGAAGCGACAGGTCGTCAACTCCGTCGGGCGGAGCGTGGCCAGGCTCGAGCCGGAGGCCTTGACGACGAAGGTGTCGGCGTCGAGCCGTAGCGAGGTATTGCCTTCGCCGAGGATCGCCAGGCGCAAGCGCTCGCCGCCCAGGGCGTGGGAGAGGTCGAGTAACGACTGGACGGCGTCGGTGGGCATGGACTCGGAAAAACTCCGGGGCCCGGGGTCAGGCCGTCAGGACGTGGTCGGCGGCCATCTTCACCTTGGCCTTGACGACGTCGGCGGCCGCGGCATCCGTCACCAGGAACAAGGCGCTGACGTCGCGCGTCACGGCGCAAGGACCGCCGCGACCGAGCTTGACCTTGTTCATGCAGATCAGGACCTCGTCGCTGCGCCGGATGACTTCGCGCTGCTGGTGCGAGATGTCGCGCTGCGAATTCCACAGACCGTGCTCGTCGATGCCTTCGGCGCCAAGCAGCGCCACGTCGAAATTCCAGCGGGCCACTTCCTCGAGGGTACGGTCGCCGGCGACCATGGCGTGACGCGTGAGGAAGAGACCGCCCGGGATGTAGACCTCGACGCCGGGCAGGCAGGAGATGAGCTGCGCGGTGGGCAGGCAGGTCGTGACGATCTGGAGGTCGGCGACCCCGGCGGACGCGATGGCTTCGGCGGCGAAGAAGATCGTCGAACCCGAGTCCAGGTAGACGGTCATGCCGGGTTGGACGCGCGAGGCGGCCAGATTGCCGATCTTACGCTTGGCCTCGGCGTCCTCGATCTTGCGGTCGTCGAGGGGCGGGAAGTTTCGATTAAAATCCGACAGCGCACCACCGTGTGTACGCGTGATCCGCCGCTGGCTTTCAAGTTCGGTGAGATCGCGTCGGGCGGTGGCCTCGGAGACGTTAAACTGCTTACAGATTTCCAGAACGGGAACGTAGCCGACCTTGCTGAGGAGTTTGGCGATGGCTTCGCGGCGAGCCTCGATAATATGGCGAGCGACTTTCATAAACACGGCTTTTAAATGCCCGTTAGCGGTCATGCGAGCGTAAACCGATAGTTTAACGTTTCTGAGCCCCCGTATATTTCGCACAATATACATTATGTCTAATTGAGTAAAGTTAAATTATTACGGGGCTCAGATGGTTGTTAATCGTATTAACTTGGGGTCTTTTGGAGGTCGATTTAGACGATGCCCTGCATCGTTATGACCCTAACCCAAAGAATCTCCGTGCCGATTTCCCTGCTTTTGGGCCTCATGGCTGCGTTTTTTTCCGGTTGCGCCTCGGCTCCCGCGGGTGTTCCGGCCAAGCTTCCCGTCGCGGAGCATAACCCGGTAGGTTTGCGGATCGAGCAAGGGGCCGACTCCCTGGGCTCGGAAGCCCGCAAGGTCCCCGTGCAGGCCTTGATTCTTCATCACACTGGAGGCAACCTGGCCGGTTCCTACGACGTGCTCCAAGGGCGCAAGTCGAGCCATCGTGTCGGCATCCATTACCTGGTCACCGACGAAAACCCTCCGCGCATCATCGCCATGGTGCCCGAGTCCAAGGTGGCCTACCATGCCGGT
>JBEELT010000142.1:0-4687 GCA_041167995.1 Verrucomicrobiota bacterium
GCGGACGGGGGCGAAGCCGCCCCTTGCCTTTCCCGGCCCCAGCCCTAGCCCTAGCCCCAGCCCTCCCTTTCCAACCCCATGCCCTCCCCCGCCTCCTTCAAGGACATCGCCCTGGCCACCGCGCTCGCCGCGGGCGACCTGCTCGCCGCCGGCGCGCAGATGAAGGTCAACTTGTCGACGGACGACGACGTGAAGATGCAGGCCGACGTGGATTCGGAGACCTTGGTCCGCGAGCGGCTGAAGTCGACCGGCCTGCCGGTGATCGGCGAGGAGCTCGGCGGCGACCCGGCGCTCTTCGAGAGCCAGGAACTCTACTGGGTCGTGGACCCGCTCGATGGCACCTACAACTACCTCCGCCGCCAGCCCGCGACCTGCGTGTCCCTCGGGTTGATGCGCGGGCCGGAGCCGGTGCTCGGCGTGATCCACGACTTCACCGCCAAGAAGACGCTCCTCGGCCTGCCCGGCGAGGGCACGTTCGTGAATGGTCGCGCGATCCGGCCGGGCTGGGTCGCCGACATCAAGGATGCGTGCATCATGACGGGCTTCCCCGCCGCGGCCGACAAGTCGGGACCGGCGATGGAGCTCTTTGTCCGACAGGTGGGCCGTTATAAGAAAATTCGCATGATTGGTTCGGCCGCCCTCGCCCTCGCCTACGTGGGCGAAGGCATCGCCGACGCCTATTACGAATCCGGGACGAACCTGTGGGACGTCGCGGCCGGCCTAGCCATCATCAAGGCCTCGGGCGGGTACTACCGCCTGACGCCCACGGGCAAGCGCCCCCTGAATTACGACCTCTGGGCCGCCGCCCGGGAGGAGTGGACCCGCTGATAGGGCTTGGACGCCCCGTAGAGGCCGGATTAGGGTAAGGTATGCCTCACTCCCTCAAAGCCCTCCTAGGCGCCTTGGCGATGGCCTACGCCCCCCTCGGTGCGGCGACGCCCGCCGTCTATGACCAACCGGTCCTTCCCCCGGAAGCCTGCCCGGTGCCGGTGCAGCGGCCTGACGTAGGCAATCCCTTCGCCAACCTGGAGCCGCCAATCGATGGGGCCGCCCGGATGGAGGCTGCCAAACGTAACCCTGGGTGGAAAGCCTTGCTCGCCGACCCCGACGCCGAGGTCGGGGCGAGCGCGCAGTTCCTGCTGCTGACGATGCCGCCGGCGGACTGGGAGACGCTTTCCGCCGACTTCATCGCAGCCAACATCCGCGAGGCCCTGGCGGCCCGCCGCGCCCACGCTTGGGCGAAGAACGTCCCCTGGCCCTTGTTCCTCAACGACGTACTCCCCTACGCCTGCCTCGACGAACCCCGCGAGGCCTGGCGGGCGGACTTCCGACGTCGTTTCGGCGCGATGGTCAAGGACGCGAAGACCCGGGACGAGGCCGCCCGGATCGTCAACGCGCGCATCCAGGATGAGACCGGCGTGAAGTACGGCACCAAGCGCCGCGCGCCGAACCAGAGCCCGGCCGATTCGATGCGCCAAAGCGTGGCCTCCTGCTCCGGCCTCTCCATCCTGCTCTGCGATGCCTTCCGTGCGATCGGCCTGCCCGCCCGCGTAGCTGGCGTGCCGACCTGGACGACGATCAACGGCAACCACAACTGGGTCGAGGTATGGCTGGGGCCCGATGGAGCCCCCAAGGCGGACTCCGCCCTCACCCCGCCCGACGCCGCCGACTGGGCGCGGGCCTGGCGCGTGACCGAATACAACCCGGACGCG
Organism: Verrucomicrobiota bacterium; assembly: GCA_041167995.1. Classification (GTDB taxonomy): domain Bacteria; phylum Verrucomicrobiota; class Verrucomicrobiia; order Opitutales; family UBA953; genus UBA953. Next base: position 1,713 of record JBEELT010000142.1, read on the forward strand.
AAAGGCTGGGATCACGCCTGGTTCATGGACCGCGCCGCCGCGGCCGACCCCGCGCGGCCCGAGACGCGCATCTACGCCACGAGCTGGCACCGGACCGGCCTCGCCTTCCCGATGGTCTGGAACCTCGCCTCGCGACAAGTCCACGGGCTCGACCGCACGGTGGCGTACCACGGCCTGGCCGGCGGGCATCGGCAGGCGATCGCCGCGGACCGCTGCCTCATCTCCGTCCGCGCCACCCGCGCCGGCAAGCGCGTCGCGGCCACCGTCGCGATCGTGCAGCCCGGCCAGCCCGACCGCACCGTCGTCACCCGCGGGGAGGACAAAGACCTGAACGACATCGCGCGCTTCGAGGTCCCCGCGCACCAGGGACGGGTCGAGCTGCGCGTCGGCGACGTCACCGCCGTGGCCGTCCCGGCGGGCGGGAAAGAAGTCGTGGTCGAACTGGCGCTGCCTTAAAGCGTAGACAGGCCGGGCGGAATCGCTAGAAACGGCGCGTGATCCTCCTGCTCGCCAATCCCGTGACCGCCGTGAAGGAAGCGGTCATCAAGCACGCCGCCGAGAACTACGCCGAGAAGATCCTCGGCCAGGCCTACGGCACGCCCGGTTTCTGGGTCGCCTTAGCCATGGCCTTGGTCTACCTCCCCTTCCTCGGTCGCCTCGCGGCCGCGCACTTCTTCGGCAAGGACGGCACGGTCTTCGGCATCGGTCTCACCGGCATCTGTTCCGTGGCCCTCACCTTCGGGGCGATCTGCATGGCCGACACCAGCCTGTCCGGCTTCATCCCGAAATCCGTCGAGATCCTCGTGATCTCGCTCTGCACCGGCACGGTCGTGCTGCTCGTCACGAGCGCCGCCGCCCAAGTCCTCGGCATGGGCTTCGGGCCGTCGCTGGGGCTGCAGCTCGTCTTCTGGAACATCGTCTTCCTGGCCCAGCTCGCGACGCGCTTCCTGATGGATTTCTGGAAGCACGTCTGAGCCGGCTGGCGAAGTCGCCGGGCCGGCGGCGGCCGCTCAGCCCGTGGCCTGGAGGCCGGCCGCGATCGCGTTGAGCGAGAGAAGCATCTGCGGCAGGAGGGCGTCGGCTTCCTTGCGGTCGCCCGCAGCCACGTGCTTGCGCCAATCCTTGAGCAGGCCGACCTGCTGCTCGTGCAGGAGGTCGATCGCCGACTCGCGCAGGGCGATGACCTTGCGGAGGCGGGGACGTCCTTCGGTCAGCTTGGAGCCGGAGAGCTCGTCGAGCATCTTGCGGGTCAGGGAATGCTCGGCGAGGATGCGCGTCAGGAACTGCTGGCGCAGTTTGCGGTCGGTGACCATGCCGCCGTATAGTTTCATCATGCTGCGGTTCGCGGCGAGCACGCTCGTCGAGGCGTTCTTGAGCATGTAGCGCAGGGGCGGCCAGCCGTCGAAGTTGCGGCGAATGACCTCGAAGCCCTTCGGGTCCTCCTCCTTGAGTCGGGCCAGAGCGGAGCCGACGCCGTACCAACCGGAGAGGTAGAAGCGCGCCTGGCTCCAGGCGAAGACCCAAGGGATCGCGCGCAGGTCCTCGAGCGAGGCCGCGCCGGTGCGGCGGGACGGCCGGGAGCCGATACGGCTCGCCTCGATGACGTCGATCGGCGTGGCCTGGCGGAAGAAATCGATGAACCGCGGGGTGCGGATGAGCGTCTGGTAGGCCTCGCGGGAGAACTCCGCCAGCCGGTCCATGACCTTGGACTGCGCGGCCTCATTGCGGACAGCCATGTCGTGCAGCAGGGTATTCTGCGTGACGCCGGCGGTGAGCAGTTCGAGGTTGTTCACCGCCGTGATGTGGTTCGCGTACTTCTGCGTGATGCTCTCGCCCTGCTCCGTGACGCGCATCTCGCCGTTGATCGACCCCTGCGGGAGGGCGTCGATGAAGCGGTGCGTCGGGCCGGCGCCGCGGGAGATGGTGCCGCCGCGGCCATGGAAGAAGACGATGCGCACGCCGTGCTTTTCGCCGACCGCGGCGAGGTTCTGCTGGGCGCGGTAGAGGTTCCAGAGCGAGGCGAGGATGCCGCCGTCCTTGTTGGAATCGGAATAACCGATCATCACCTGCTGCGTCAGGCCGTCGGTGAAGCCCGCGGCGCGGCGGGCCGCGAGCGTGCGCTTGGTCATCGGGTGCGACAGGAAGGCGTCGAGGATGGCCGTGCTGCGCTCCAGATCGTCGATGGTCTCGAACAGCGGGACCACGGGCAGGAGGCAATAGGAGTCGTCCGAGCCACCCGCGGTGAGGCCGGCCTCGCGGGCGAGCAGGTAGACCGAGAGCAGGTCCGAGACCGAGCGGGTCATCGAGACGATCAGTGAGCCGACGCCGGCGGCACCGTGCTTGCCGATATGCACCACCAAGGCGCGATGGCACGCGACGACCGCGTCGGCCTCGGGGCCGACGCTGGCCTGCTCGCGCATGAACGGACGCGTCGAACGCAGCTCGGAATCGAGGAAGCCGAGCCGGCGGGACTCATCCCACTGGGCGTAGTGATGGTCATCCTGGCCGGTGGCGGCGAGGAGCTGGCCGATGGCCTTGTCGTGGAAGGCGCTGTTCTGGCGGATATCCAGGCAGGCCATGTGAAAACCGAAGACGCGCAGGAAGCGAATCAGCGGGTCCAATTCGGCGCGGGCGATGCGACCGGCCCCCACCTCGATCAAGGTCTCGCGCAGGAACAGCAGGTCGGCGACGACGCCGTCGGGGGAGGCATGTTGCCCGGGCGCGAGCTCGCCTTCGACGGCGGGCAGGCGGAGGCGGACGAGGTTGACGTACTGGCGCCAGGTTTCGCCGTGGTTACGGGCCAGCGCGGCGGCCCCGGCCTCGCCGTGGGCGGCGGCATGCTTTTCGACCTGCTTGACGAAGACAGCGGGCGGGAGCTGGAGGTGGTCTCCCAGCGACAAGCGCTGCCCGAGGACCTCGAGTCGCTCCTGGCAGATGCCGATCGCGGTGGCGCGGAAGAGACCGAGGGCGCGCGT
>JBEELT010000143.1:0-4686 GCA_041167995.1 Verrucomicrobiota bacterium
TCCGTTCGTAGGCCATGTGCATCTCCCGGATGCCGATACCGGCGTGGCGGGCGGCCTCGTTGAGCGCCTCGCGGACGATCTCCTCGGCACCGGCCTGCTGGACGATGGGGAAGAGGGTCTCGAGGAGGGAGAGTCGGCTCGCCAAGGGGAGGTTCGACGAGCCCTCGGGCACGAGGGACTGGACGCAGAACTGCATCGCGCTGCGCGCGGTCTTGGTGAGGGCGGTCCACTGCGAGGCGTCCTGGGTCGAGAAGAACTCGTCGGGATCCTTGCCGCCGGGCAGGGCGAGGAACCGGATGTCGAGGCCCTCTTTCAGGCCGATCGGCAGCAGACGGAGCGCCGCCTTCTGGCCGGCGGCGTCGGCGTCGAGGAAGACGAGCAGGCGCTGCGAGAAGCGGTGGAGCTGCTGTAGGTGGTCCTCGGTGACCGCGGTACCCTGCGCGGCGATCACGCCGGGGATCCCGGCGCTGTGGCAGCGGATCGCGTCGAGCTGCCCCTCCACGAGGATGAACGGCTCGTCGCCCTTGCGGTTGGAGCGGGCACGGTCGAGGTTGAAGACCGTGCGCGACTTCTTGAAGAGCTCCGTCTCCGGTGAGTTGACGTACTTGGCCTCACGGGACGGGTCGTCGGGCGGGGTGATGTCGAGTTGGCGGGCGGTGAAGGCGATGACGCGCCCCTGCACGTCGCGGATCGGAATCGTGAGCCGGCCGCGGAAGCGGCAGCGCCAGCGGGCCGGGTCGGGGATGCGGTCGGTCCCGAAGAACAGGCCCGTGCCGGCGAGCGCGTCTTTGGTGAAGCCCTTCTTCAGGAGACCGCCGATCAGTTTGGAGTCGTCCACCGGCGCGAGCCCGACGCTAAAGTCGTCGGCCACCGCCAGGTCGAATCGGCGCGTGCGCGTCCAGTAGTCGCGGATCCACTCGCCGTGCACCGGATCCTCCAGGAAGCAGCGGCGCCAGTAGTCGGCCACCAGCCCGTGAATCTCGAGCAGCTGGCCGCGCAGCGAGCGTTCGTTGGCGTCGGCCCCGCCGTTCTCATACTCGAGCTGGAAGCCGAAGCGGGTGGCGACGCGCTCGACCGATTCGGGGAAGTCTAGGCCTTCGCGGGCCATGACCAGTTTGAAGGCGTCGCCGCCCTGCTGGGTGCTGAAGCAGTACCACAGCCCGGTCTCGGGGTTCACCTTGAACGACGGACTCTTCTCCGACTTGAACGGGCTGAGGCCCCACCAGTCACGCCCGCGCTGCTTCATCTGGGTGTAGTCGCCCGCCAACGCGACGATGTCCGCGCGCTGGCGAAGGTCGTCGATGGATCTGCGGGAAATACGGGCCACGGCTGTCAAGGGGTGCGTGTCAAGGGGGGCAGGGCAATGGAAATGAGTTCCCAATCGGCGGAGGTTTGTTCCTCAGGTGGTCTGCCCGGCGGGGCCCCTTCGTCAAGCAAGGTGCCTGCCAAGTGCCTCTCCGGTAGTCGGTTGGCGCGCGTGCGTCCTTTTCAGCACTCGTCGCACAGCTTGCGGCGGATTTCCTTGGCCTTTTGGCGAAGTTCCGCCGCCTCCGGCTTCCGGTCCTGCAAGGAGAGCGCCTCGGCCAGGTGGTCCATCACGGAAGCGGCCTCGCGGCGGTCGACCCCGCGCACCCGGACGATCGTGTCGAGTTGCCGGCGTAGGAGGCGTTCGGCTTCGATGGCGTGACCGAGTTTGAGTTCCAAGCCGGCCCGGATGCTCAGCAAACCGAGGAGGTCGTCATGGTCGGCGCCCAGCCGGGCCTCCTCGAGGGCGATCGCCTCCGCGTAACCGGCCGAGGCGCGGGCGAAGTCGTTCAGGCGGTAGTGGATGCCCGCGAGTTGGACCAGCGCGTTGGCGAAGGCCTCGGCGTCGGCGGCGGGTAGGGAGCGCCAGGCTTCGATGCTGTCGCGGTAGGCGGCCTCGGCATCGGCGAAATCACCCTGCTCGGCATGGATACGTCCGAGCGTCTCGAGGTACTGCGCGCGCTTGCGGAGGTTCTCGGCCGTGCGGTGTAGGCGGCGCGAGAGCATGTGGCGCACATCACGCTCGACCTCGGCGAAGCGCGCCGGGGCGCCCTCGGTGGTCCGTTTGGCGATCTCCTGGGTGAGCCGCAGGGGCAGGTCTTCGGTGACGATGCGGAGCTCGGCCGGACCTTCCACGGTCGGGGTGCAACCGGCGAGGAGGGCGAGGAGGGCTGCGCAGGCCGTGAGGAGTCGACGGGAGGACATCGGTACCAGCAGCCTGCCCGAGGCGAGGCGGGGTCGCAACGGGATTATGGGCGGGTGCTCAGTCGCCGAGGAAGGTGACGTCGTCGCACTGCGCCTTGAAGAAAGGCGCGGCGCCGTCGACCTCGACGGTCAGCGTGTGATTGCCCGCGGCGATCGTGGCCTTCGCCGCGCCGGCGGCGAGTTCCAGTGGCTTGCCGTCCAACCAGGCGGCCTTAGCGCCGGTGAGCTGCAAGGGCTTCGTCGCGGCGGCGGAGGCCGTGAAGCGGGCGCTGGCGTACAGGCGACCGGGGTTGAACGCCTTGGGCAGCTGCCCGTTGATCAGGGTGTAGACCGGCGTGGGCGCGGCGGACTTCGCCAGCGCGCCGGGCGGCTGGTCGTCGAAGACCCAGAGGCGGGCGACGTTCGCCTTGCTGGCGTCGAACGGCCCGGGCTTGCCGATCTCGCCGAGGAAGGCGAAGAGGCTGCGCTTGGGCACGTAGGCGAGGCCGTCGACGAGGCCGGCGGGCATGAGGCTGCCGATGTTCTCGCGTTTCACGATGTTGGCCTTGGTCACGGGCAGTTCGACGCCGGGGCCGGGGCGGATGATGACCTCGGTGGCGGTCTCGCGGGCGGGGATGCCGTTGAAGACGCTGCCGTCCTTCATCGTGAAGGCGAAGCCGTGGTAGCCTTCCTTCACCTTGGAGGCGGGGTTGAGGACGCTCTCGATGACGTAGTCGAGCGGGGCGCTGGCGCCGATGCTCGAGAGGTCGGGGCCGAGCTTGCCGCCGGCGCCGCCGATGGCGTGGCAGAGCGCGCAGCCGTTCTGGCGGTAGACCATCTCGCCCTCGGTCGGGTCGGCCCCCTTCTTGACGGCCGCGACCATCGCGTTGACTTCCGCGGCGTAATCGCGGGCGCCGGCCTTGGCTCCCGTGAGGGGCGTGAGCGCATCGACGAGCGCCTTGCCGCCGCGACCCATGCCGCGGGCGGCCTGCAGGGCGGACGCGTAGGTGTCGGGGCTCAGGTCCGCGGGGAAGTTCTTGGCGAGACGTCCCGCGAAGGCCGCGTGGGTGAAGAGTTCCTGCCAAGTGCGCACGGCTTCATCCTTCTTCAGTTGCGCGAAGACGCCCGGCAGGATCTGGAGCGCCTCGGCCGGGGCGTGCACGGACAGCCCGATCAGGGCGCCGCGGCGGACGGCCAAAGGCTGGTTTTCCGCGGACAGCGCCTTGAGCGCCGTGACCGTGGCGGGTTGGCCGATGTCGCGGAGCGCTTTGAAGGCGAGGTCGCGCAGGCCACCGTCGGCGTTCTGGCCGGCGAAGGTCGCGATCGGCGGCACGAAGGTCGCGAGTTTCCAGGCGCCGCTCAGGCGGACGGCGGCGACGCGGAGGTCGCGGTTATCGGACTTGAACAAGGCGGCGAGCGCGGCGAGGTCGCCCTCGGGGCGGGCGTTGCGGCTCACGGCCGCCTCGACGAGCGCGGCGGCGGCGCGGACGCGGGCCGCGGGCTGCAGCGCGCCTTCCTTGGTCACCGCGGCGAAGAGCATGGTCAGTTCCGCGGCACCGCCGGAGCGGCCGATCAGCTCGATCCAGGGGCCGGTGCCGGCGGCGTCCAGTTTTCGGCCGGCGAATAACTGCTTGATGTAGGGCGAGGCCACGACGGGGTCGGCGATCTTGACGACCCGCTCCAGTTTCGCCTCGCGGCCGGCGACCTTCTCGGGGTGCGCGGCGAGGTCGGCCAGCCAGAGGCGGGCGGTGTCGTTCACGCTCGTCCAAGCGGCGAAGTCGAGGAACGAGTCCTCGGGGTTGGCCGGCAGGTTCTCGAGGATGAGCTCGGCGGCGGCGGGCGAGGGGATGCGGGCGAGGGCGCGGAACGCCTCGAGCTGCACGCGGGGGTTGGCGTGGCGCAGCTGGGCGCCGATCAGGGCGAGGTCGCCGGCGCGCAGTTGCGCGTGCGCCTTGCCGAGCTCGCGCAGGGCCACCTGCACGTTCACCGGGTCGGCGCTCTTGAGCAGGGCGACGAGGTCGGTGGTCTGGTCGGCCCGGCCGCTGAGCAACCACGCCGCGTGGCGGCGGGTGATGTCATCCTGGGCCCAGGCGACGACCGCGGCGGCCAGCTCCTTCGCCGGCAGGCGCAGCAGTTCGCGGCGGGCCTGCTCGAATTCCCAGCGGCTCGCGGAGGTCAGCTTGCCGAGCAGCTCGGCCGTCGGACGGCCGACCAGCGGTTGCCAAGCCAGCGGCTTGCTGCCGGTCGGGGCGATGCGCCAGATGCGGCCGCGTTGCTTGTCGCGGCGCGGGTCGCGGAAGTCGACCTCGCCGTGGTTGATGATCGGATTCGTCCAGTCGGCCACGTAGAGGGCGCCGTCGGGGCCCATCGCGAGCCCGATCGGGCGGAAGGCGGCGTCGCTCGTGCGGACCACGTCCGGCTGCGCCTTGGTGATGTAGCCCGAGCGCGGCTTGGCGTCGGCGGTGAAATCATTGAAGG
>JBEELT010000144.1:0-4606 GCA_041167995.1 Verrucomicrobiota bacterium
GATCCGCAAGGTCTGCCACCGCCATTACGGTCTCGGCTCCGACGGCATCCTGTACGGCCCGATCGAGCGCGCCGACGGCGCCTTCGGCCTGCGCATCCTCAATCCCGACGGCTCCGAGGCGGAGAAGTCCGGCAACGGCATCCGCATCTTCTGCCGCCACCTCCTCGACACGAAGCGCGTCAAGCAAGGCGATGAATTTCGCCTGCACACGCCCGGCGGCTTCGTCCGCTGCACGGTCTTCGACGGCGGCGCGCGCATCCGCGTCGAGATGGGCAACGTCTCCTTCCGCGCCCCGGTCATCCCGCACGTCGGCCCCGACCGCGAAGTCCTCGGCGAGGAGATCACGGTGCACGGCAAGACCTTCCGCTACTGGGCCGCGACCGTCGGCAACCCGCACTGCGTCATCCCGGTGACGGAGCTGAGCGCCGACCTCGCCAAGACCTACGGCCCGGCCCTGGAGGTGCACCCGAATTTCCCGAACCGCACGAACGTGCAGTTCATGAAGGTCCTGGACCGCGCCAACATCCAGATCGAGATCTGGGAGCGCGGCGCCGGCTACACCCTGGCCTCCGGTTCGTCCTCCTCGGCCTGCGCCGCCGTGGCCCGCAAAATGGGCTTGGTCGACCCCGATTTGACGGTCAATATGCCGGGCGGTAAGATTATGATTGGCATCGGTGGGGATTATTCCATCGTGATGACAGGTCCGACGACCCCCGTGGGCATCTTCGAGATGCACCCCGACGTCCCGGACCAAGACATCGCCGTTTAAGGCGAGAGGTCTTTTCCTAGTCCGCCCACTCCTTTGGCGCCCCTTTCGGGGGTGCGCCGCTCACCTACATCCAACCCATGGCCCCCCGCCAGCCGTTGCCCAACATCACCGAGGACGACTTGATCGACCTGGCGGGCGGGGCGACCGTGAAGTTCGCCCAGGAACTGGTCGCCAAGGGTAAGGTCAAGAAGGCCCTCTGGACCGCCCCGGTGGTCGAGGCCCTGGTCGATGACGGTACCGAGACCCGCGAAGCCCGCTGGAATCTACGCTCCATTACCTTCCAACGCAACGAATGCGGCTGCGAAGTCTCCGTCGGTCGGCGCAAGTTATGCGTCCACTCGGTGGCGGCCTACCTGGCGCTCGCCCAGAAAGAAGGCTACCTCAAGCCGGCGGAGCCCGTGAAAGCGACCGCCCCGGCTGCGGCGCTACGCGACGACGCGCCGGCCAAGGCTACCCCGAAGTCCGCCTCGGCCAAACCGACCGCCGCCGCCCCGTCCGGCCCGCGCCTCAAGTCCCTCACCCTTTCGGAGAAACGCGGCACGCCCATCGAGGTGCGCTTCATCATCCCGCCGAACATCGCCACCGCCGCGAAACGCGACGAGATCATCTGCCGACTCGAACTGCGGGTCGATGACGTGCAGGTCGCGCCCGAGAACCTCGACCGCAGCAAGGCCTGGACCATCGAGCCCGACACCGTCTTCTTCCTGGCGATCATCGAGAACCTTTGCCAAGGAAAGTTACAGGGCATCTTGCCTCTCACTCGTCGCCACCTGCGGCAACTGCTGACGATGGGCAAAGGCCTGGCCATCTTCCGCATGGCCAACGCCCCGGAGACACCGCTGGCTTGGGAGGGCGACCTCCTTGAGCGCGTCCACGAACACCTGAGCGAGCCCGTCGCGACGTCCCAGACCAACGCCGCCGGCGATCCGCCCGACGACGATGGCGAGCAGGAAGTCCGCTCGCAGGACCGCGGTCGCGAGGACTGCACCTGGATGGACGGATCGATGAAGTGGCTGCGCATCCGCCTGCCCCAGCAATCTTCCGGGCCCGTCGCCGAGCTGCGCGAGACGCTCCAGCGCAACGGCTTCACCCTCGAGACCGCCACGCGCGAGTGGTACCTCGCCGGCACCATCCAGGTGCTCAACTTCCTCGGCCGCCACCACCGCCTGCTGTTCGACCAGAACCACGCGGTGATGTCGCACAACCTCGGACACTCCCTCCGCAACGTGGCGCTGGCCAAGGCGAAATGCGACGCCTCGGAGCAGGAGAAAGGCTTCCGATTCGCCATCGGCGTCGACCCGGAGGGGAAGTCTCCGAAGGTCGTCCAAGAGGCCTTGAACAGCGGCCGCATGTTCTTCTACACGGACCGCGGCCCCCGCCTCATCACACCGGAGCTACTCGACTCCATCCGCAACGCCCAGCGCCGCATCACCGGCGAGGCCAAACGCGACGTCGACCTCGACCTGCAGCTGACCATCGGCCTGGCCGACCTCGCCAGCGCGGACGCGATCGCCGAGGAGCTGCAGGCCGCCTTCGCCCCGCCCGAGACGTGGACCAAGCGCTCGGCGGCCATCCGCAACCTGTCGAAGCTGCAGCCCGCCCCGATCCGCGAGGAGCTCAACGGGATGCTGCGCATCTACCAGCAGGTCGGCGTGGCCTGGCTCTGGCACATCCACAACAACAATCTCGGCGGCCTGCTTGCGGACGAGATGGGCCTGGGCAAGACCGTGCAGGCGCTCGCCTTCCTCGAGGTGCTCCGGACCCACCGCCGCGAAGACGGCCCCTGCCTCGTGGTCTGCCCGGCCTCGCTCGTCGAGAACTGGCGCCGGGAAGCCCGCCGCTTCACGCCGAGCCTCAAGGTGCTCGCCCACCATGGCCAGTCGCGCGAATCCTCCCTGTCCTACCTGCAGAAGTTCGACCTGATCATCACGTCCTACGGGACCCTGGCCCGCGACATCGGCACTTTCGCCTTGGTCGCTTGGGGCGCCGCGATCTGCGACGAAGGCCAGAATATCAAGAACGGCCGCTCGCAGTCGGCCAAGGCCGTCAAGCAGCTCATCGCGAAGGGCCGCTACATCCTCACGGGTACGCCGGTCGAGAACTCGCTCGAGGACCTGCGCTCGCTCTTCGGCTTCCTCATGCCCGGCTACCTGCCGAAGCCCGAGGAACGCCTCGCCTCCGAGGACCGCAAGTGGCACGACGACCGGCTGCTACGCATGGCCGCGCCCTACGTCCTGCGCCGCTCCAAGGTCGCGGTCGCGCCCGAGCTACCGCCCAAGATCGAGCAGGTCGTGTACTGCGACTTCGAGCCCAACCAAAAGGACTTCTACGCGGAGACGCTGGAGTCGACGCGTCAATCGATTTTCGAACTCGAGATGAAAGGCGGCAACAAGCAGAACCTGCAGATGGCGGCCTTCAACCAGCTACTCCGCCTGCGCCAGGTCTGCGCCGACCCGCGCATCCTGAACCCAAAGCTGGAGGAGGCGGATTCCGCCAAGCTGCAGACGCTCCTCGAGCTCCTCGAGGAATCCAAGGACGCCGGCCATCGCCTCCTGGTGTTCTCGACCTTCGTCTCCGCGCTGCAGTTGATCAAGGAGTCGCTCGAGGAGCGCGGCATCCCCTATTGCTACCTCGATGGCTCCACCAAGGACCGCCAGGGCGTCTGCGACACCTTCAACTCGACCCCTTCGATCCCCGTGATGCTGATGTCCCTCAAGGCCGGCGGCACCGGCCTGAACCTGACCGGCGCCGACACGGTCGTCCATTACGACCCCTGGTGGAATCCCGCCGCCGAGGCCCAGGCCACGGACCGGGCCCACCGCATCGGCCAGACGCGGACCGTGACCAGCATCAAGCTCATCGCCGCGGGCACCATCGAGGAACGCGTGATGGACCTCCAGAAATCCAAGTCTGAGATGTTGCGTAAGCTCCTGACCGAGTCAGATTCTGTCTCCTCGGCCATCAGCCTCGACCTCGAGGATATCAAGGCCCTCCTGCAGGACTGACCCCATGCTCACCAACATCATCCGACGAAACCGCCCCCGGAGCGAGATGACCTTCCTCGAGCATATCGACGATCTGCGTGTCTCCGCCATCCGGGTCATGGCCGTCTTCGCCGTGGGCATGCTGGCCGCGCTGATTTTCTACCGCGAGACCCCCGCGATCCTGGGGCTGCCGCTGGAATGGGCGAAACACCCGGAGCGCTCCCCCCTCGCGTTCGCGCTCAGCGAACCCGGCCCCGGCCTGGTGTCGATGGGCGAACTCAAGGAGTTCACCTTCATGGGGGTCTGGAAGGTGCTGATGTACTCCGCCTTCGGCGTCGGCGTCGCCGTGGCCTCGCCCGTCTTCCTGTACGAAACCGCCCGGTTCGTCGGCCCGGCGCTCACCGAGCGCGAAAAACGCGGCCTCGTCCCCTTCTGCTTCGCCGCCCTCATGCTTTTCCTGTGTGGCGCCGCCTTGGCATTCCTTTGGCTCAGCCCGATGTCCATCCAGATTTGGCAGCAATTCGCGGAGGGCATGAAGATGGAGGTCACCTGGCAGGCGTCGGACTACTACTCCTTCGTCGTGATGATGAGCCTGCTCACGGGTCTCACCTTCCAATTCCCGCTCGCCCTCATCATTCTGATGTGGCTCGAACTAGTCCGTCCCCGGACGTTGCTCAAGTCGTGGCGGGGAATGCTGGTGGGCATCATGGTGCTGGTGGCGCTGATTACCCCCATCGCCGAGCCCATCTCCCTGCTCGTCATGACCGGGGTCCTTTTCGGCTTCTACCTCGCCGCCGTGGCGGTCGGCTACTACGTCGTGCGCCGCAAGCGCGTGGCCCGCGGCGACAAGCCT
>JBEELT010000145.1:0-4585 GCA_041167995.1 Verrucomicrobiota bacterium
ACGGGGCCGGGTGCGACGGGCGGCGGGTTCGCCGCGGGGGCGGCCTTGATGGTTGTGTCCGGCCGAGTACCGCTGGGCGGGAGTTGGATCAGGCTCAGGCGGGTGTCGCCGGCGTAGCGCAGCCGCGGACCGAAGAAATCCGCCGACAGGCGCACCGGCGTCGCCCGGCGTCCGTCCCAGAGCGCGAGGTCCTCGCGGTCGCCGGCCAGGGAGATGAACTGCACGGACGCCTCCGCCTGCGGTCGGGGAGTCTCGGCCGCGCCGATCCAGCATGTGGCGAGGAACAGGGCGAGTTCAGGCCTCATGGGGTTTGAGCCAGCGGAGGGAGATGACCTTGAAGCGTCGACCGAAGAGCTTGTTCTCCGGTCGCAGGTCCTTGAAGGCCGATTCGGCGGCGTCGAGGTCGTTCACGAACGCCGGCAGGCGTTGCACGACCGCCTCCACCAGGCAGGCGGCGGGATTGCCGTCGGCGCCCGCCGTTTCGGCGTACGCGCGAATCGTGAATGTGTCCGAGCGGTTGGCGAGGGCTGGGCCGAGCGCTTCCAGGAGGTCGGTCTGCAACAGGTTGCCCGGCACGCCCATCGCGACGTGCGTGCGGTTCGCGCCGCCCGGCTCCATCGCCTCGATGTTCCGGGGGTGCGGGTAGGTCAGGCCGGTCGGGGGTACGAGCTCGCCGGCCCCGAACATCCCGACGCGGTAGCGATTGGTCAGCCGGTCGGTGAGGCCGGCCGGGCTCGGGCCGTTCGCGGGTGGGTTATCCGCTCCGAAGATGGCCGCCTGGAGAGCGCCGCAGCGGGTGGCCCAGGCGTTCGCTGAGCCGGGCGTCAGGAAACGATTGATGAATTCGGCCAGGCTTAGGTACGGCGTCGTCGCCTTCGTGAGGCCGCGGAACAGCCGCGAGGTCGGCGGGGAGACGGCGTCCCGCTCACCGCGGGTCGTCAGGGCGAAGCGTGCCTTGTTCTCGCGCACGATGGCCGCGGCCAGCAGGCGGAGCTGTGCATCGGTCAGGTTGACGAACCCCGTCCAGTTGGACTTGGTGGGCTCATTGTAGGCCCCGGTGGCGATCGGCTCGGCGCCGGTCGGCGTCGCGCGCGGGAAACGGGCATTGGCGTCGGCGGATGGTCCGGTCGCGGGCCACTTGGCGACCGCGATCCGCTTCGCCGACGCGAGGAACGCGGCCCAGGCCTCGACTGAGGTCGAATTGACATTGAAGGCGCCGTCGTTGAGCAAAGCTGACGCGGAGCGCCGGTAGTCGCCGAGCGCCGAGCGGGAGGCGGGCGCCTCGCCGGTCAGTCGCATCCGCGGATTCTCCAGTTTGCCCCGTTGGGCCATGAAATCGTCGAGGACTTCGGCGAGGGAGCGCGTCGACGGGTAGGATAAGCCCGGGCGGTTGGCCTCCGGATCGGATGGCACCGGGCTCGCTGGGCTGGTCAGCGGCGAGAGCCGCGGCGCGGCGCCGGAGAGGAAGAATCCATCCCAGAGAGCCGCGTTCAGCAGGTAGGGCGCGTCGAACTCGGTCCAGCGCTGGAAGGTGCTGTGTGTCCGGGTGGGATCCACCTGCGGGTGCGCGAAACTGTTGCCGACGCCATAGAGCGGTTGTTGGTCCCGCAGGCTGAAATTGGCGTGGGCGTATTGGCCGAGGGAGGTCGGCGGGGTCAGCGGGACCTCGGTGTGGATCGACGCGAGGTTGCCATCGGTCTGGTTGCTCAATCCGCCGTAGGTGAGCGGCGCGGCGCCTCCGGGCGATTGCAACAGGCTGAGCCAGGCGTTCATGCCTCCGGTCGGTCGGGTGACGCGGAGCCGGAAACTCGGCGAGGCTCCGCCGAACCCGGAGCCCTCGGCAGTCGACGCGCGTCCGGCGCCGTCGGCCCCGAGCACGGCCGCCATCGGGTTCGAGTGCGTGAAGAGCGGGAAGGCTCCGACCGCGCTCGGCGGCCGGCCGGCGGTGGAGACCGTATTCTCGCGGGCGGTCTTGGCCGACATCTCGATGGCGGCGATGATCAGGCCGGGTTGATGGATGCCCGGTGCGGGGGATTTCTCCGGCGTCTGGGTCACGATATCTCCCACGTGGAGCGGCCCCGGCAAGCCCGCGCGGGCATCGATACCACGGAAAGTCAGCACGCTGTGCTCGCTCGACCGGTTGTAGAGGTCGAAGGCCGGGTAGGCGTTGCCGGGCAGGCCGATCGTGCTGGCGGCGGGGAACTTCAGCATATCCTTCGGCCAGCAGGTCAGGGAGGTGCGGACCGTGAGCTTACCGTCGGGGACAATCTCGAAGGAGAAACTATCCGAGGGCGGGTAACCAAATTCTGGGGGATACCAGAAGGGGTTGAAATAATACCACCGGAAGCCCGGCCAGAGGGCGCTCCAGTCGACGTTGTCGTCGGAGAAGCCGCCCTGATAGTTGAAGGCGTTGCCCAGTTTGACGACGCGTGACCAGGGCGAGCGGGCTCCGGTGGTCGGCGTGTACACCTTGCGTTCGCCCGGCAGTAGGGTGAGCTGGTCGATGTAGACGCGGAAGAGGTCGGCGTCGTTGATCGCGCGGGGGTCGGCGAAGCGGTAGTAATCCCCGAGGTTCTTCTCGTAGGTGAAGGTCAGCGGCGTCGGCTGGATCTCGTCATACGGGTTGTCCCGGGGGTAGACGTAGGTGCGGCGGGTCACGCGGAACATCCATCGGTCCCAGTCGGAGAAAGTCAGCGCGAGCGCCGAGTCACCTGGCGTGGGGCGGATCGTCAGGGCGACGTTGTAAGGGTTGTGCAGCACCACGACGGGGGTCAGGCTCAGGTAGACCGTGATGCCGCCCCGGGTGGTCTCCTTGATGAGGTTGAAGACGAGGAAGACGCGCTCGACGTAAGGCGTCACGGCGCAGTTGAAGGGGCGAGGAATCGGCGCGGGGTCGAGTTTCCACCCGGCCTCGTCGATGACGCCGACGTCGGTCACGGCCGGGTTCAGCGTCACCCGGTCCCCGGAATGGGCCGCGGCGTAAAGGAAGTTACGCTGGCGCACCGTGGCATCGTTGCCGTTGTCGGGTCGGGTGTGAAGGTTACCGGCGTTCGGGAAGTAGGTCCGGGCATTGAGCGTGGGGACGCCCCCGACCCAGCCGACCTGTTGGTAGAGCCGGTGGTAGTCCCGAAGGGCCCACCAGGTCGGCCCGCGTAGGTTACCTTCCGGGGTCTGACGGTTGAAGATGGGCGTGGTCTCCAGGAGGCGTCCGTTGATCGGCGCCCGCATCTTGAGGTTGGCGTAACCATTCTCGGTCCCGGTGGCGGGCGCTGCCGTCCCGCCGCCGAACTCGGTCTTGACGAACTCGGCGTCGGACAGTTCGAAGGCCAGGGAGAGGTCGCGGCGCAGGCCTCCGTTCGCGGCGTCGGCGAGCACGCCGGCCGCCGTGGTGGTGACATCGTGGAAAAGCCGTCGCGTGGCGGCCGGATCGCCGGAGAAGCCGGGGAGCAGGGAGAGATCGCGCGGCGAGGTCGCGGCGAAGGCCTGCGCCTCATCGGTGACGCCCTCACCGCCCTTGAGCAACCGTATCCCCGGGGTGGCGGCGCTGCGGAGGGCGGCACGCGCCTGGCGGTCGGTCGCGGGTAGCGCCGTCCGCGTTTCCTCGAGGTTGATCCGGGCTTTCACGCCTTCGTCGCCGATCCAGTAGGCGAAGCTGCCGAGACGACGCTCCGCGCCGTTGGCCTCGGGTTCGTTGAGATGAAGCTTGGGGCGCACGACGAAGCCGCTGGGCTTCGGGCCGATGGGGTCCGTCGGTCCGACGTTCTCGGCGGCGGTCGCGCTGGCCGGCCCGACCAAGCGGATGAAGCCCAGTTCGTTCCAACGAGCGGCATGGTCGACCTCCCAGGGGAGGGCGTAGCCTTCCGGGTAGGCGAGGGCGGGCGCCAGCCTGTCGGTGCCGCCCAATGGTTCGGACTGCGCCGCCGGCTTGGCCGGATCGTCGCCCGAGACGAGCCAGCTCGGCGGCTGGTTAGGTCGGTCGGTGCGCCAGACGCCGGTCCACAGCGGGTTGCGGACGTCGGCCGCGGTCGCTTCGGGTTGGGTCAGGTCGGCGCGCGCGGTCGCCCGTCGGTCGGGTCCGGCTTCCTGCTGGAGGTGCGCCAGGGCCAGCCGCAGGGAGGCGACCCCGTTGAGCCGCGCCCGCAAGCCCAGCTGATGCTGAAGCGCCAGGTGGCTCTCCACG
Organism: Verrucomicrobiota bacterium; assembly: GCA_041167995.1. Taxonomy (GTDB): domain Bacteria; phylum Verrucomicrobiota; class Verrucomicrobiia; order Opitutales; family UBA953; genus UBA953. The sequence goes on from JBEELT010000145.1 coordinate 4,181, forward strand.
GAAAGGAAGCCGGCGATGACGATGATGATCATCACCGCCAGGCCCATGATCACCAAGGCCAGCACGAGGCCGAAGCCCTGACGTCCCCGGCGGGGGGCATGGGCTCGGAGGGTCGCGGACACGGTGATAACTTGAATACATGGGGCGGTGGTCGCAACCCCCTATCCGTCCTTGCGGGCGGTTTTGGTCGTGCTTCGGACGTTTCGTCCGCCAATCTCGCCGGCGATGTCGCCCCCGACCTGGAGATTCTGGCTGACCCTCGGCTGCACCTCCTTCGGTGGACCCGGCCCGCAGATCGCCGAACTGGAGAAGCAGTTCGCCAATGAGAAAGGCGGGGTGGGCAAGGAGGCTTTCCTGCGCGCCTTGGGGCTGTGCCTGTTCCTCCCGGGGCCGGAGGCGCAACAG
>JBEELT010000146.1:0-4442 GCA_041167995.1 Verrucomicrobiota bacterium
CATCGAGCTCGCCTTCGAGGATCTGCTCGATGCCGTGCACGGTCAGGTCGATCCGGTGGTCCGTGATGCGGTTCTGCGGGAAGTTGTAGGTGCGGATGCGCTCGGAGCGGTCGCCGGAGCCGATCATGTTCTTGCGCGTGTCGGCGCGCAGCTCGCGTTCCTTCGCGCGCGTCTGGTCGAGCAGGCGGGAGCGGAGCACGCGCAGGGCCTTCTGGCGGTTGCGCAGCTGCGAGCGTTCGTCGGCGCAGTAGACCATCAGGCCGGTCGGCTTATGGATGATCTGCACGGCCGACTCCGTCTTGTTGACGTGCTGGCCGCCGGCGCCCGAGGCGCGGGCGACCGTCATCTCGAGGTCCTCCGGCTTGAGCACCACCTCGGCTTCCTCGGCCTCGGCCAGGACGGCGACGGTGGCGGCGGAGGTGTGGACGCGGCCCGAGGCCTCGGTGGCCGGCACGCGCTGGACGCGGTGGACCCCGGCTTCATGGCGGAGCAGGGCGGTGGCCCCCTCGCCTTCGATCAGCAGGACCGCCTCGCGGACCCCGCCGAGGTCGGATTGGGCCAGGGACATCAGCTCGCACTTCCAACCCTTGCGCTCGGCGAAGCGGGTGTAGGCGCGCAGGAGGTCGCCTGCGAAGAGCGAGGCCTCGTCACCGCCGGTGCCGGCCCGGATCTCGACCATCGCGTTGCGGGAATCGTCGGGGTTGGGGGGCAGGATGGCCCGGATGAGCTGTTCGCGGGCGGTCTCGACCGCGGGCGTCAGCCGGCGGACCTCCTCCTCGGCCATCGCGCGCATCTCGCCTTCGCTCTCCGTCAGCAGGGCCTGCGACTCGGCGAGCTCCTTCTCTAGCCCCACCAACGTCTCGTCGGCCTTGACCGCCTTGGACGTGAAGCGGAGCTCGGCCCCCAGGGCGGCGGCGCGGCGGCTATCCCCGAACGTCGCCGGGTCGGCCAGCAGCCCCTCCAGTTCCGTCAGCCGGCGGCGGAATCCGGACATATCGGGGCGAAGGGGGGCGTCGGTCATGGCGGGATTCGGGCAAACGGGACTTTGACAGGGCAGGTCCCTCGGTTAATCAATGGAGTGCGGTCGGACGCCCGCCGCAAGCACGACCTTTCGCCCCTGACTCTCCCTTCGCTCTCCATGCAGCCCCAGGAACCCGCCCTTCGAGGAAGCCACGTGCTCGCCTGCGTCTGGGATTTCGACAAGACCCTTTGCCCGGGCTACATGCAGACGCCTCTGTTCAAGGCCTTCGGCGTCGACGAGGAGCTCTTCTGGAAGGAGACCAACCAGCTGCCGGCGCTCTACGCCCGCAAGGGTATCCGCACCTCCAAGGACTCCGTCTACCTCAACCACCTGCTCAGCTACGTGAAGTCCGGCGCCATGAAGGGCCTGACCAACCGGCGCCTCCGCGAGCTCGGGGCCGAGATCGAGCTCTGCCCGGGCCTCCCCGCGTTCTTCCCCGCGCTCAAGGACTTCGTCCGCGACCTCGGTCGCAAACACAACGTCGAGGTCGCCCTGGAGCATTACGTCATCAGCACCGGCCTGGCCGAAATGATCCGCGGCACCGCCCTCGCCCCGCACGTCGACGGCATCTACGGCTGCGAGTTCCTCGAGGCTCCCTTGCCGCCCCACTTCACCCGCCAGGACGAGCTCACGCTCGAGCTGCCGACCGAGCTCACGCAGGTCGCCGCGATGGTCGACAACACCATCAAGACGCGCTTCCTCTTCGAGATCAACAAGGGCTCCAACAAGAACCCGGAGATCGACGTCAACTCCGTGGTGCGCGCCGAGGACCGCCGTGTGCCCTTCGAGAACATGATCTACGTGGCCGACGGCCCCAGCGACGTCCCGGTCTTCTCCCTGCTCCGCAAGAACGGCGGCAAGGCCTTCGCGGTCTACGTGCCCGAGAGCGAGGCCGAGTTCGCCCAGAACGACGCGCTGCTTCAGGCCGGCCGCGTCCACGGCTACGGCCCGTGCGACTACGCCGCCGCCTCCTTCACCCCGAAGTGGATCCGCCACGCGCTCGTCGGCATGGTCGAGCGCCTCGCGCAGGAACGCCAGCGTTCCGTCGCCGCGCGCGTCACCCGCCCGCCCCGCCACCTGCACGCCGACCCGGCGCCTCCGCCCGAGGCCGGCACCCAGCAGGGCCACCTCTTCGGCGAATAACCCGATGCCCGCCCCCGCCCGCAAGCGCACCACCGCGACCCTCGCCCGCCCCGCCAGCGAGAGCCGCCCGATCCTCGCCGTGATCCTCGGCGTCATCGGCACCTTCCTCCTCGTCGCGATGGCGTTCCACACGCTCCAGGACGAAGTCTGGGGCCGAAAATGGTTGGAGGAGAACTTGCTGCTGCCGGCGACCACGGTCGAGCACCTGGTCCACAACTACTGCGGCTCCTTCGGCGCCAGCATCGCCGTCCTGCTCTTCAGCCTCTTCGGCTACGCCGCCTTCCTCATCCCTGGGTTCCTCTTCCTCGCCGCCTGGTTCGCGCTCAACAACCGCGCGCACACGCTCTGGCCGACCAAGGTGGCGCTCATGGCGGCCTGCCTCGTGTTCGGGGCGCCGATCCTCACCCGTTCGCTCGGCCTCGCCTCCGATGTCAGCCAGATCGTCCCGTGGGGCGCGTTCGACCCGAAGGGGGCCGGCGGCATCCTCGGTAACTTCCTCTACCATAGCCTCTGCAAGCCCGTCCTCGGCGAGATCGGCGTCTGGGTGCTCGTCCTGCCTTATTGTTTCTGCCTGCTCGGGGTCGTCGCCGACGACCCCAAGGCCACGCTCGCCGCCTGGATCGCCGAGCTGCGCGACGACTTGGGCGCCTGGAACGCGGAGCGCAAGGCCGCCGCGCTCAAGGCCGACGAGGAACGCCGCCGCCGCGCCGCCGCCGCCGCCGAATTGCGCCGCAAGCAGCAGGAGATCGTCGGCGCCGAGGTCGCCCCTGCCGCCCAGCCCAAGTCCTCGGCCAAGATCGCGGCCGTCACCGCGGTCGTGGACGTCCCGCTCGACGACGACCTCGACAACCTCGACCTCCCGCCGGTGAAGAAAGGCCGCGCCGCCAAATCGGCGGACGCCGCGGCGGCGGAGGCCGTGGAAGACGTGGGTCCGGAGACCGTCCGGCCGGAGACCGTCACCATCACGCCCGCCGCGACCGCCGTCGCCCCCGCGCCCGAGAAGCCCGCGCCCGCCAAGCCGGAGCCCGTGAAGAAAACGACCGAGGCGGAGGTCGTCTCGACCGTCGGCGGCGGCAAGGTCCTGGTCGTCAAGCCCGAGGCCATCGAGCGCGCCAAGGCCTCGCAGCAGCTCAAGCGCAGCGGCGACTACATCTTCCCGAGCCGAGACCACCTCGCGACCCCGAAGGATGGTTCCGCGGCCCCCGCCGAGGATTTCCGCAAGCGCGCCCAGGACCTGATCGAGACCCTCAAGCAGTTCAAGGTCGAGTGTATCCCGGTCGACCCAGCCGCCGGCATCGACGTCGGCATCCAGCAGGGCCCGTCCATCACGCGCTATGAGATCAAGCCCGCCCCGGGCGTGCGCGTCGAGAAGATCGCCAACCTCTCCAACAACATCGCGATGAACCTCGAGGCCGAGGCCGTCCGCATCCTCGCGCCCGTGCCGGGCAAGGGCACCGTCGGCATCGAGATCCCCAACCGCGTCCGCAAGGACGTGCTGCTGCGCGAGATCATCGAATCCCAGGCCTGGGTCGACGCCCGCGCCAAGATGGAGATCCCGGTCGTCCTCGGGGTCGACAGCGTCACCGGCAAGCCGGTCATCGCCGACCTCGCGAAGATGCCGCACTGCCTGATCGCCGGCTCCACCGGCCAGGGCAAGTCCGTCTGCCTCAACGCCTTTATCGCCTCGCTGCTCTACCGCCACGGGCCGGCCGACCTCCGCTTCATCATGGTCGACCCCAAGGTGGTCGAGCTGCAGGTCTACAGCAAGCTGCCCCACCTGCTTGTGCCGGTCGAGACCGACCCGAAGCGCGTGCCCGCCGCCCTCAAGTGGCTGGTCGCCGAGATGAGCAAGCGCTACAAGATCTTCGGTAAGTGCGGCGTGAAGAACGTCGCCGGCTTCAATGCCAAGATCGAGAAGGAGAAGGGCCAGCCCAAGCAGGAGGAGCTCGTGCTCACTCCCGCGGAGCAGGCCGCCGCCACCGAGGCCGCTGAGAACGCCTTCGACGATGGGATCGCCATCCCGACCGAGAAACTGCCGTACATCGTCTGCATCATCGACGAGATGGCGGACCTCATGATGGTCGCCGCGAAGGACATCGAGACCCTCGTCGCGCGCCTGGCCCAGCTGGCCCGCGCCGCCGGCATCCACCTTGTGCTCGCCACGCAGCGCCCGTCGACCGACGTCATCACCGGTCTGATCAAGGCCAACTTCCCGACGCGCATCGCCTTCAAGGTCTCCTCGCAGATCGACTCCCGCACCATCCTCGACCGCGGCGGC
>JBEELT010000147.1:0-4430 GCA_041167995.1 Verrucomicrobiota bacterium
TGGCCAGGCCGGCGATCGCCCCGGAGCAGAGGCCGAGCACCGACGGTTTGCCGCGGTGCAGTTTCTCGACGAGGGCCCAGGCGAGGGTCGCGGTCGCGGCCCCGAGGGTCGTGGTGAGGAAGGCCTGGATGGCGACGCCGTCCGCCGCCAGCGCGGAGCCGGCGTTGAAGCCGTACCAACCGGCCCAGAGCAGGCCCGTCCCGAGGACGCAGAGTACCATGTTGTGCGGCGGCATCGGGCGCTTGCCGAAGCCGGCGCGCGGACCGACGAGGATGCAGAGGAGCAGGGCGGACCACCCGGAGGTCATGTGCACGACGATGCCGCCGGCGAAGTCGGCCGCCTTGAACGTCGCGCCTTCGTTGGCGAGCCCGGCGAAATCGCCGGTGGCGCCCCAGACCGCATGCGCGACGGGGTAGTAGACGAGCACGGTCCACAGCGCGGAGAAGAGCAGCACCGCGGAGAACTTCATGCGTTCGGCCACGGCGCCGATGATGAGCGCTGGGGTGATCGCCGCGAACATCGCCTGGAAGAGTGCGAAGGTCGCCGCGGAGATGCGCGGCTCGTAGGTCGACGAGGCCGCGCCGACGCCCTTGAAGGCGAAGTGCTCGGCCCCGCCGAACAGATGGCCGAGCCAGCCGCCTTCGAAGCTCCGGCCGAAGACGAAGGAGTAGCCGCAGGCCCACCAGAGGAGGAGACCCATCGCCGTCAGGGCGAGGCACTGCGCGGCGACGGAGAGTACGTTCTTGGTGCGCACTAGGCCGCCGTAGAACAGGAAGAGGCCGGGGATGCACATCATCAGCACGAGGGCGGCGCTGACGAGGACCCAGGCGTTGTCGCCGGCGGTCGGGTTGGAGATGGCAGAAATAGGCATCATGCTTTTTATTAAGCATCTTTCGTGCCATGATTTCGTCAGCCGACGTAACCCGCTTGCCTTTGGCCTGAATCAGGGATTTTCTGCGAAATCGAACCGTTCAAGGTATGCGTAAAATAAAGCACATTGCCCTACTTTCGGCAACGCTCGGCGGTTTCCTGGACTGCGCCGTCGCCGCCGAGGAGAAGCCGTGGCTCCTCATGACCGACTGGCAGAGCCGGGCCGCTGACTCGATTTCGCACTCGGGCGGCGAGGTCGGCACCTACGGTCGCAGCCGCACGGGGTGCGAGGCGATCTGGAAACGCGCCGACGCCGCCGTCGATCTCGAGTGGTACCGTTACGAGCAGAAGTTCACCGGCCTGGCGGCCAACAGCGACCGACGTTATGGCGATACCACCGACCTGATCCTCACGGGCTTCCGTCAGTGGGACCATGGCGAACGCTACGCGGCGCAGCTAATCTACGCGGTGGAGTTCGCCGCCGAGTCGAGCCTGGCGCTGTCGGAGGGTTTTCGTTGGGGGCTCGGCGGGGCCGTCCGCTGGCGCCCCGACCCCGAGCTGGATCTCGCCCTCGGGCTGGTCGTGCAACACCGCTTTGAGATGGCGCCGCTGCCGGTGCCCTACGTGAAGGCCATCTGGCGTCCCGATCCGTCCGCCGAGTTCGAGCTCCGCGTGACCGGCCTCCAGAACGGCTTGTTCGTTCGTTGGTTCCTCACGGAGGACCGGGCCTCCCTGTTCGATTTCACCATGGCCTACGAGACCCTGATGTTCCGTCTGGCCGACGGCTCCTACGGCGGTCGGGCCGTCGCCGTGGGGGAAGTCCCGGTGCGGATCGGCCTGACCCAGTTCCTCGAGTCCTCGGGCACCTGGTTCGTCCGCGGTTCCGCCGAGTGGGTGGCCTTCGCCCGCCATTCCTTCCGGCACGACGGCGAGACGATGGGTGCCTTCCAGCCCGGCGCCAGCTGGGGGTTGGCCTTCCGCGTCGGCGCCCGCTTCTAGATGCCCGTGCGCCTCGCCTTCCTCCTCGGTCTCACCGGCGTCGCCGGCCTGCTCGCCTCGCCGGTCGAGACCGCCAAGCGTTCCCGCGCCGACATCGAGGCGGGGTTGAAGGCCCTGGAGGCGAAGCACCGCGCCGCCCCGGAGACCCCGCCGCCCAAGGAGACTAAGGAGGTGGCGACGCCCGCCGAGAAGCCGAAGGCGGGCGGCAAAGCCGCGAAGGGGGCCGCGGCCGATCTCGTCATCAAGCCGGATGAGATGAAGCGCGCCCGCGCGGAGCTCCTCCGGCTCAACGGCTACCGTTTCCTCTGCGGGCTCGACGCCGAGGTTAAGCTCAAGGACGACTACACGCTCACCTGCAAGTTCGGCGCCTACCTCTGCAGCGTCCTCGGACACATCGAGCACACGCCGCCGAAGCCCGCCGGGATGGACGAGCTCATCTTCAAGAAAGGTTATGAGGGCACGTCGCATTCGAACCTCTTCTATACCTCGGGGCCCGACGGGCTCACCGGCTCGGTCGACGGCTACATGGACGACAGCGACGAGAAGAACGTCGGCCGCGTGGGCCATCGGCGTTGGTGCCTCAATCCCGGCATGGGCTTCACCGGTTTCGGCCAGGTCCGCGGTTTTTCTGCGATGTGGTCCTTCGACGGCGCGGGCGCCAGCGGCGGCGCCGGTCCCGTGTGCTTCCCCGCCGCGGGCTTCTGGCCGCTTTCCTTCTACCGGATGCGCACCGCCTGGAGCATCTCCGCCGATCCCGGGCGCTTCGCCTTCGACGATAAGGTGGTCCCGAAGGTCTACCTGCTCGGCGGGTCGGAACGCTTTCCGGCCGAGGTGAAGGGACTCAAGGAGCTGAAGCTCGCCGATGTCCGCGTCTCGCGCGAAGGTATCGGTACGCCGCAGTGCCTGATCTTCCGGCCCGACGTGACGCCCCGCCGCGGCACGCGCGTCGGGGTGTCCGTCCCGCTCAAGGGTTGGACGTCCCCGAACCTGGAGTACGTCGTCGAGTTCTACTGAGCGGGCTCAGGCGGTGCGCGGCGCCTGGCTGAGCAAGGCATCGCGGCGCCGGATCGCCTCGGCGGGATCCTTGGTCCCGAGCGAGCGGCGGACGCGCCGCTTGGTGAAGTCGGGCAGGTGCTCGGTGAAATGCACCCACCAAGTGCCGTTGTTCTCCCAGAGGTGGTGGAATGGGTTGTCGGCCCGCACGCGGAGGGAGAGGCGGGCGGGGGCGGGCGGTGGGTTGTCTTGGATGTCGATCATGGGCGTCGGGGGAAAGGGGACGCATCACGATCGAACTTGCGGGGAGTGTTTTGTAGCCTGACGGCTCTCATCTCGGGAAAGGATCCCGTTACCACCGTGGCCCTCCTGGGCTCGGTTGGTGCAAGCGGCTTGCGCCGGTTTGCTCGTGATGCGACTGCTAAGGAACTACGGGCAGCCTAGGGCTGACCGGCCGGGAGGCAAGCGTGGGCTTTGTCATACGGCCGGACTTCAGCGGGGCTCGGGCACCCCGCCCACCCCCCGGAGCTTCTTGAGCGCCGGCGCGGCCGCCGCGGCGGCCTTCGCGTAAGCCTCCTTGGCCGCCCGCCAGGCTTGCTCCGCCACCTCCTCGGCCTGCGCGGCCTCGGCCTTGTCGGCCGCGGCGCGGGCCTGATTCTCCTTGGCGCGCGCGAGCTGCTTGCGTTCGTTCGCGGCGCGTGCGTTCAGGGACTGGTAACTCGCCTGGAATTGGGCCGCCTGTTTCTCGTCGCGGTTGCGCCACCGATTGAAGTTCGCCTTCGCGGCGTCGGCCTGTTTCTCCAGCGCGTCGACTTCGCGCTGCTGCCGGTCGAGGCGTTCCTTCTCGCGTTGGGCGGTGCGCGTCTCCTCCGCCGTCCGCGTCGCGGCCGCATCCGCGGCCGTGGCCGCGGTCCGGAGCCGCAGGTGCGCGGCCAGCAGCTCGTCGAGGTTGGCTTCCGCGAGCGTGGCGCGCAGTTCCTCGGCCTTCGCCGCGGGCAGGTCCGTCCGCCGCTGATCGTAGGCGAGCGTCCACGCCGCACCGCCGGGGAGCGGCGTGAGCGTCACACGCGGCGGGGACGGGGGCAGCTCCGTGACTGCGGTCGCGAGCAGCAGGGCGGCGAAGGTGAGCATGCACGTAGTGTTATCCGCTTCCGGGCGGATGGCAATCCCGCCGCCGGCGGAAATCTCTCGCCTGGCTTCCGCGGCGGTCTTCTCATGGTAGGCATGGGTTTCTTCCGCTTCCGTCGGACCATCTCGCTCGGGCGCTTCCTGCGGCTCAACGTCTCCAAGACCGGCACCTCCGTCTCCGTCGGCCGTCCTGGCGCGACGGTCAATGTCCGCGGCGACAAGGTCGACGGCACCGTCGGCGTGCCGGGCACGGGGCTCTCCTACCGACAGCGGCTCGCGAACCGCGGGTGCGCGTCCGTCTTCGCGCTCGGTACGACGCTCGCCGGCGCGACCTGGCTTTGGTTCGCCTGATCGCGTCGCGCGTCGCGCCGCAAGTGCCCGGGAAAGGACTCGAACCTTCACGCCTTTAGAGGGCGGCGGATTTTGAGTCCGCTGCGGCT
>JBEELT010000148.1:0-4417 GCA_041167995.1 Verrucomicrobiota bacterium
CATCTCCGTGCAGGGCGGCCTCAAGGACGCCTCGTGCGAGGCCACCGTGCGCGTGCGCATCGACGGCAAGGAGTCGCTCACCGTGGCGGAAGGCGAAGGCCCCGTCCACGCGCTGGACCAGGCCTTGCGCGAAGCCCTCGTGAAGGCCTTCCCGAAGCTGAAGAAGGTCCACCTCGCCGACTACAAGGTCCGCGTGCTCGCCGGCCAGGATGGCACCTCCGCGCAGACCCGCGTGGTGGTGCGCTCCAGCGACGGCGTCCGCTCGTGGGGTACCGTCGGCGTCAGCGCCAACCTCGTCGAGGCCTCGTTGCGGGCCATCGTCGACGGTTATGCCCACGCGTTGGCCTGAGCTTCCGGCTGACGCGTTGACTGCCCGGGAGGGCGGGGTAGTAATGTCCCCACCCCGCCCGCATGCGTTGCCTCCTCCTGTTTGCCTCCACGGCACTCTTTGCCGCTCCCGATCAAGCCAAGTTGCGCATCTATGATATCGCTGAGGCTGGTAAGTCGGCGGGCTTGGCCGATCTGCCGCGCCTCCGCGCGGCGCAGCAGGACAAGGTGTTCACGCTGGAGATGCCGAATCCGGTGTTCCGTCTCAGCGACCTGACCTTCCTCGCCCCGGAGCGGAAGGAGAAGCTCGACCTCTATCTGCCGAACGGTCCGGACCGGTTGGATCGCCCCGCGGTTGTCTTCATCCATGGCGGCGGCTTCACGGGTGGGGATAAGGCGGAGTACCGTTCCGCGAGCGTCAGCGCCGACTTGGCTCGGGCCGGCTACGTGGTCGTCAGCTGCAATTATGTCCTGGGCCCCAAGACCAAGGAAGGCGTCTGGCCGCAGAACATCGCCGATTGCCGCGAGGCCGTCCGCTGGGTGCGCGGGCACGCGAAGGAACTCGGCGTGAACCCGGACCGCATCGCCGTCGCGGGCGGTTCAGCTGGAGGCTATCTTGCGCTCATGGTCGGCCTCTCCGACGACAAGACTGGACCGGGGGGCGACCCGAAGGCGACGGTCTCAGCCAAGGTTTCCGCGGTCATTGATATGTACGGCGTGGTGAACTTCTCCAAGCATGGCAAGGGCGAGGTCCCCGGCGTCGGCACGGCCCAGCAGGCAGCCTATCTGCCGGCCCTGCAGGCCGACTCGAAAGATCCGCCCGTCTTAATCCTGCACGGCACCGCCGACACGACGGTGGATATCCAGCAGTCCCAAGAGCTGGCTGCGGCCTTGGCCAAGGCCAAGATCGCCTATGAGCTGATCGTCGTCGATGGCGCCCCGCATACGTTCGACCTGCACCCGAAGGGGACGGGCTGGACGCGCGTCACGCTTCGTGGGTCCGCCAACGGCAACGAGACGAGGGTCGAGACCAAGAGCGCTCAGCCTGACCTTGCGGCGCCGACCATGGATTTCCTCAACCGGACGATCGGGAAGTAATCAGGCGCCGGGCTGGCCGGCGGGGTCCGCGTCCGGCTTGAGTCGCGCGAAGACCGTCGAGCCGCGGAGATCCACATCGAACCGGCCGGTGTCCTCGAGCATCCGGTAGAACTTTGCGTAGCGCGGGGCGTTGGCCTCGAGGCCGGGGTGCTCCTGGATCAGGAACTTCTTGATGAATTCCACCTTCATCCATTCGCCTTCCGGCGCGAGGCCGGTGGCGACGTCGACGAGCGCGTCGATGATGTCCTGGCGCTGCTGGAGCTGGCCTCGGCGTTGGTCGGCCTCGGCCTTGCCCTGCGCCTGCTGGGCGGCGGAGAGGTTCGGGTTATCGCGGTAATCCTGACCGTTGCCCTCGGCGCCCTTGGCCGGGCGCTCTTCGCGGCGCCCGCGGCGTTCGCGCGGTTCCCGGGCCGGCTTGGGTTCGCGGACCGGCGGGGCGGGGCGGGGCGGGCGGGCGTCGCCGAAGCGTATGTCCGGCAGCATCTGCTCGAATTGGTCGAGCAGCGCGAGGGCCTTGGCCTTCGTCTTGGGGGTAAGTTCACGGATGGCCTGGGCCAGTACGGCGAGCGCCGCTTTGGGGTCGGACTTCGCTCGTTCCTCGGACTCCATACGCTCGCGGAGCTCGGAGAGGTTGAGGTAATGGTGCGCGGTGGAGCGCAGCGCCTTATGGGTGCGCTCGCCCATGACGACGATGCGTACGCCGAGCCGCTTGGCGTCCTCGACGACCGGCGTGAAGTCGCTATCGTTCGTGACGAAGATCAGGGTGGTCGGCGGGTTGGCGGCGGCCATCAGCTTGACGGCGTCGATGGTGAGGCGCATATCCGCAGCGTTCTTGCCGGGCGTGTAGCTGCGCTGGTCGACCAGCGCGAGCTCCGGCCAGTCCTGGGCGGCGGCGCGCCAGCCGCTGAGGCGGCCCTGGAAGTCGCCGTAGGCGCGGGCGGAGGCGATGGGGGTCTCGCCGATGAAGCGGCGGAGCGTCGGCAGGTGCTGGTGCGAAACGTTGTCGGCGTCGATCAGCAGCCCGATCAGCTGGCCCTGTTTCCCCTTGGCGGCTTCGGGGGTGGAGGTCGAGGCGGCGTCGGCCTGGCGGCGGGCCGGGCGCGTCTTGCCGGCGCGGCCGCCCGACTTGGCGGAGCGACCGCGGGCGGCGGAGGTTTTCTTGGAGGGAGAGCGGGCCACGGGAAGGAAAAGGAAGGTTCGCCTATCCCTGTCGGGAAGGCGTCCCTACTACAATGCGAATCGCCCCTTTCGCCTCACTTGCCGGCCTCGCCGGCAGGGGCGGCGTGGCCCGCGGGGGCCGCCGGTTCCGCCGGATGGTCGCCGTGCGGAATCCCGGACCCGATCGCCAGCAGCAGGCCGGCGAGGGAGGCCCCGGCGGAGGCCCAGAACCGGGCGCGCACCTTGGTCAAGACGCAGATGGAGGCGAGGGCGATGCCGATCTGGAGCAGCGTGATCGCCTGGGCGAGGACATGGTGCGGGTGCATCAACGCCACGCTCTTGCGCACCCGCGGGTCGACCTTCGCGTCGGAGGCGTCGGCCCGGCGCTCGAGGCCTTCGGCGACCATCTTGATCTCGGCCTTCTCCGCCTTGTAGCGCGCGATCTCCGCGGCGTACCGGGCCTTCGCAGCCGCGTCGGTCGTGATCGCCTCGTTTTTCGCGAGGATGGCGTCGTTCTTGCAGTCCGCGGCCGTCGTCAGCTGCGAGGAGCCGACGTCGCTGAAGACCGCCCCGAAGGTGGCGAGGATCGCCGTCATGATGGAGACGCGTACGGCGAGGTTGTCGCCGTGGGCCGCCTGATACTCGAGTTCATGCTGGTCGGGGCCGTGGACATGGAAGTGACCGTGTGACATGCGCCTTTCGGTCGGTCGGTGGCCGGGGAGTCAACCCAGCCGAAAATAACTAAATTATTTTCTGGGAACTCCCGCCCCGACATGGTGTTAAAAAGTCGTGAAACAACGGCTAGCCCTCTTTCTACTCTGCAGCCTTGGCTGTCTTTCGGCTTTCGCCGCCTCTGGCGACGCCAGCTGGAAGTCCCGTCCTGGCCCGTGGGGCGACCTTGAGGTCCGGACCGTCTACCTCGAGGCCCCCGACGCCCTGCTGGCCGCGGTGGCGAAGCCCAACGCGGTCACGCGCTGGGTCTTCGAGCAGATGAGCGAAAGCGGCGTGCGCGACCTCCTCCAGAAGCACGGGGTCCCGGCACCCATGATCGTCCGGTTGTTCGACCCGGCCAGCCGTTCGGTCTCCGATAACGTCGTCAAACTCTACCCCACGGTCGAGGAACTGGTCTCTTTACCGATGGCCGCCCGCTCCTCGCTTTACCGCGAACTGGCCAAGTCGCCCGCCAACGAATACCAACGGGACCCGGTCTACATCCTCGGCGGCGACCTGGATGAGTGGCTGTCCGATTCCGGTCTGTCCATCCAGCAGACGGCGTTGTTCCGGCGCCTGCTCTGGAAACGGGGCGAAGCCCTGGCTTTCAGCGACATCCAGGCCTTGCTGACGCTCGCCGCCGGTCCTGAGGAGACGCGCGACACCTTCCGGGCCCTGACCCGGGTGCGCAGCCTCATCGTCGAGCTCAAGCTACCCTTGCGCGTCGAGCGGAGTTTGTTCCTGGATTATTGGAGCGCGGGCATGGAGGACCCGTCCCAGCTCGCTTTCCTGCGATCGATGCTGCGTCGCCGGGCGGACCAGAAAATCGACATCACCCACCTCTTCCCGAATCTGGCCCGGCAGCGGGTGTTCACCTTTCCGGAACTGGAGTGGGGCCTCAAGGGAAAGTTCCCGGATTGCCATTGGACCTCCTTGAACTTCGCCGCCGCTGTTCCTGACAACGATTACCTCGATACGGCCAAGGCCGCCAGCCGTTTGGTGGGATCCTACCAGACCATGGAGGCGCCTTACCGTTTCGGCGACGTCCTGTGCTTCCTCGACGAGGGCGAAGGGCTGCACACCTGCGTGTATGTGGCCGATGACATCGTCTTCACCAAGAACG
>JBEELT010000149.1:0-4391 GCA_041167995.1 Verrucomicrobiota bacterium
GGCGTCGGGCGTCGCCAACTTCGGGTTGATCGGCAGCTTAAGGACGCGGGAAAGGGAATCGAGGGTCTCGGTGTCGAGGGGGTCGGCGATCGCGACCAGCAGTTCGACCCCGTCCATCTGGAGCGGCAGGAGATTCTGGCGCTCGGCCTGCTCCCGGCTCACGAGCTTCAGCAGATCCTCGGCCGGGGTGACCTGGGCGACATCGACGACCTCCATGTCGAACTCGAGGCCCAACGCCTGGGTGATGGCGGCCCACGTGACCTTCCCCCCTTCGACCAATTTGGCCAAGGCGGCGGTGTCGGGGTGCTGCCCGTCCGGGACCTGGCCCAGTTCGGCCCTCGCTTCGGCGACCTGGGCCGAGGTCACGAGACCCTTATCTTGGATGAATTGGATGACGAAATCGTCGGCGGTCGTCACGGTAGGGAAATCCAGTCGGAAGGTGGGGTGAGGAGGATCAAGCCGAGGGCGCGGAATGACGGGAAAGGAAAACCTAAATCCGACGACCCTTGCCGCAATCGCAAAGTCGGGCAAAGGCGGTTCTAAACCTTGGCCTGCAACCGATCGACCAGGTCCGCGACCTGCGCATCGAGGAATGCGAGGTCGCCATCGTTGAAGAGAACGTGGTCCGACTTCTTAACCTTCTCTGCCAAAGGTGCTTGCGAATCTATCCGCGCCTTGGCCGCCTCCGGGCTAAGCCCTCGACGCTCCAAACGAAGCAACCTCACCGGGTCGGAACAGCTGACGCACACCACCGCATCGAATTCCGCCGCCAGGTCCTTCTCGAAAAGCAACGGAATCTCGACCAAGTGATGCCGCGAACGATCGGCCACAGCCTGGGCGCGTCGCCGGGCGACCTCCGGGTGGGTGATCGACTCCAGGAACGCCCGCTCTGCCGAGTCGGCGAAAACTCTGTCGGCGATCCAAGCCCGGTCGGGGGTCCCCTCCCCTGCCAAGCAAGCCTGCCCCCAGCGCCCGACCAGCTGGGCGACGCAAGCAGCCGAGTTCAGGACCTCCCGGGCCAGAGCGTCGGCGTCGACGACCTGGAAGCCCCGGCGGGCAAAGCAGGCGGCCGCGGCGGACTTGCCGCAACCGATGCCGCCAGTGAGTCCGATGACCATGGGTAAAAAATACCCCCGGGGGCACCGGGGGCAAACCTCAAGCAGGGCTCGGGGCCGACTGCGTGCCGGTTTCGGGCGACGTCAGGGGCGGGGGCACCTCGCGGACGGGCGGCAGCACCGGCTGGCCGACAATCGGGGTCTGGAGCGCACCGGTCTTGAGGATCTCCATGACATGGACCCCGTCCAGCGTCTCGTGCTCGAGGAGGGCCTCGGCGATCTTGCGATGGGCCTCGGCATGCTCGGCGATGAGCTTCTCGGCGCGGGCGAACTGCTCGTTGACGATGCGGGCCACGGCCTCGTCGATGCGGCGGGCGGTCTCATCGCCGTGGGACTGGGTGCGGGAAATCTCGCGGCCGAGGAAAACGGTGTCGGAATTCTCGCCGAAGGCGATCGGGCCGAGGTCGCTCATGCCCCAGTCGCAGACCATCTGGCGGGCCATGCGGGTCGCCTGCTTGATGTCGGAGGAGGCCCCGTTGGAGACGTCGCCGGTGGTGACGCGCTCGCCGATGCGGCCAGCCATCGCCATGCAGATGTAGTTCAGGAGGCGCTGCTTCGAATAGCCGAGCAGATCCTTCGTCGGCATGAGCATCGCCATGCCGAGGGCGCGCCCACGCGGGATGATGGTCACCTTGTGGAGCGGCAACGCGCCGTCGTCGATGAGCGCCTGGACGACCGCGTGCCCGGCCTCGTGGTAGGCGGTGCTGCGGCGATCCTCCTCGTCCATCCCCTTCTTGCGCTCGCGACCGTAGGCGATCTTGTCGCGGGCCTCCTCGACATCCACCATCTCGACCTTGTCGCGCTGGCGGCGGCCGGCATGCAACGCGGACTCGTTGAGCAGGTTGGCCAGGTCGGCGCCGGACATGCCGGTCGTCATGCGGGCGATGCGGGCGAGGTCGACCGACGGGGCGAGCTGGAAACGCTTGGCGTGGACGGTCAGGACGGCCTCGCGGCCGCGCAGATCGGGCAGGTCGACGAACACCTGGCGGTCGAAACGGCCCGGGCGGAGCAGAGCCGCGTCGAGCACGTCGGAACGGTTGGTCGCGGCGATGACGATCACCCCGGCTTGGCTGTCGAACCCGTCCATCTCGACGAGCAGCGAGTTGAGCGTCTGCTCGCGCTCGTCGTTGCCGCCGCCGAGGCCGGCGCCGCGCTGGCGGCCAACCGCGTCGATTTCGTCGATGAAAATGATGCAGGGGGCGAGTTTGCGGGCCTGCTCGAAGGTGTCGCGCACACGGGCGGCACCCACGCCCACGAACATCTCGACGAAGTCGGAGCCGCTGATGCTGAGGAACGGCACGCCGGCTTCGCCGGCGACCGCGCGGGCCAGGAGGGTCTTGCCGGTGCCGGGGGGGCCGACCATCAGGACGCCCTTCGGAATGGAGGCGCCAATCTTGGTGAAACGCTTCGGGTCCTTGAGGAAGTCGACGATCTCCTTGACCTCTTCCTTGGCCTCGTCGCAACCCGCGACATCCTTGAAGGTGGTGGTTTCCTTGTCCGTGGAGTTGAGGCGGGCGCGGCTCTTGGCGAACTGCATGGCGCCCTTGTTCGCGTTCTTCAGGAAGCGGTACATCATGTACAGCAGCAGGCCCGAGATGAGCAACGTGGGCAGGACGTTGTAGAGGAACATGGTCAGGCCGGTCTGGGCCGGCGCCTCCTCGAACTTGGGGACGCTGGCACGTAGGGCCTCGTAATCCTTGTCGGTCAGCTTACCCTGGGCGACGAACCGGGACTTCTCCTGGGAGTCGGCGCCCTTGACCTCGAGTTCGCCGCTGAGCTGGTACCAACTGGGGGAGCCACCGGTCGGGTCGGACTTGATCGTGATGGACTTGATCTTCTTCTCCTGGGCCATGACCAGCAGCTTCGGCACGGTGAGCGCGTCGGGGGCCTTGGCCGGCCCGGCCGAGTAGTTGACGAGCAGGAAGATGGCCAGCATCAGGAGCAGCCAGACGATTACCGGCTTGGTGTTCACGCGCTTTCCACCGCGGTCATCATCGTTGTCGTTTTGACTCATGAAGGGAGGCTTGAACCTACCCGCGAGGCGTCCCATGTCAACCGGACAGCCCCCTTCGCCGGCCCCGTCAGGCGGTGGGAGTCGGCGGGCGGGAGGCCCGGAACCCAGAGGATCGCCTCGCCGACCAGCACGACCGGCAGCGCCTCCCTCACCCCCGCGGGGATTTTGCGGTTGATGAGCAGGTCCGAGACCTTGGCCGTGCCGGGCGCACCCAGCGGCTGGTAGCGATCGCCGGCGACCCGCCCGCGCCAATGTAGGTCGCCGGTGGGCGCGCGGAGATACGCCTCGCGCTCCGGCGCGACTTCGCCGCGGGCCAGCCTCGTCCAGAGGGCTCCATCGACGTCGACGCGTTCGACGGTCAAGCCGGCGGCGGCGGCGCCCGGCCGCAGTGGCCGGAGTTCCGGGCCCAACGACGGCTCGGGGCGCTCGACCGACAGGCGGCCATCGCGGACCTGCACCACTTCGCCGGCGACGCTGGCCCGGACCGGGGTGCCGGCGGCGATCGCCTCCAGCAAAGGCGCGAGCGATTCGGAGGAGGCCTCGCGGATTCCCTGACCGCGCAGGTAGTCGTCCAGCAGGAGGCGCCGCAGCGCCGCGGGCGCGCCGCGCAAACCGGCGACCGGCAGGCGACCCTCGGCGTCGACCTGCGCCCCGAGCTGCGCACCCCACGCGAACAACGCTTCGGCCAACTCATCCTGGATCCGCGCGGCACGCGCAAAACCTCGGGCGTACCCTTCGCCCAAAGCCCCGTCGGCGCCGGCGGCGAGCCAGGCCCGGACGCGGTTGCGCCGGGCGACGTCCGTGGCGTTGGTCGCGTCCTCGCGCCAAGGCAGGCCCGCCGCGCGGAGCGCCGCGACCAGGTCGGCCTTGCGCAGCCCGGCCGCCAGCAAGGGCCGCCAGCGCACGTGGCCGTCGCGGAAGGTCTGGTGGACGCGGGGCGCGGCGAGGCCGACGGGGCCGGCGCCGTGCGCGAGCCGCATCAGCATCGTCTCGACCTGGTCGTCGACGTGATGGGCGGTCACGAGCAGACGGACGGATTGGGTGGCGCGCTGGGCGCGGAAAAAGTCGTCGCGTTCCGCGCGGAGTTCCGCCTCGGAGCCCGGGCCGGTCGCGGCGCGCGCCCCGCCGGTGAACGGGAGGCCGAGCCCGGCGCACAGCGCGGCGCAGAACGCGGCGTCGCCGGCCGAGGCTTCGCCGCGTACCCGATGGTCGAAGTGCCAGGCCCGCAGCCGCGGGCGCACCGCCTCGTCAGCCCAGAGCGC
>JBEELT010000150.1:0-4371 GCA_041167995.1 Verrucomicrobiota bacterium
GGTGTCCTTGAACCAGGGCTTGGCGGCGGCCAGCTTCAGGAACTCCCCGATGGCATGGTCGGTGTAGGCGACGCCCCCCTGGCGGTTGCGCAGCGTGGGCGCGATCCTTCCGTCCGGCCAGGTGTAAGGCCGGTGGTTGGAGGTCGTCATGATGAAGTGATGGAAAGGCTTGCCGGCCGCATGGGCGGCGTCGGCCTCGGCCATCGACCAGGCGAAGGCATCCTCGTCGCAGGCGCCCCAGGCGTTGGCGAAGCTGATCTTCCGGCCGGCCTTGAGCGCGGCGGGCTGGTCGACGATGCGATAGCCGTTCGCGCCGAAGAAATAACTCATGTTATCGAAGAACCCGTCGCCGCCGTAGATGAAGGCGGTGTCGTAGCCCTGATCCGCCAGGGCCGAGCCCAGCGTCGACAGGTTCTCGCACCCTTGGCGCCGCAACACCGACTGACCAGGGA
This sequence comes from Verrucomicrobiota bacterium, assembly GCA_041167995.1. Taxonomy (GTDB): domain Bacteria; phylum Verrucomicrobiota; class Verrucomicrobiia; order Opitutales; family UBA953; genus UBA953. The sequence goes on from JBEELT010000150.1 coordinate 453, forward strand.
TCGGCGGGATGGCCAAGGTGAGCGCCTCCATGCCGCGGACCGTGCGGGTCCCGCCGGCGTAGCAGCGGCTGAACCACAGGGACTCGCGGGAGATCCGGTCGAGGTTCGGGGTCAGGCCGAGCTTGCCGTAATCGACCTTGTCCTCGTCGTCGTTGACCCCGTAGCAACCGAGGTACTTAGCGCTCAGGCTCTCCACGGTGATCTGGATCACGTTGAGCTTGCGGGCGCCGGCGTCGCCGGGGACCCGGCGGAGGATGTCGGTCGTGGCGCCGGCGGCGAGCGGGGCGCCTTGGGCGGTCAGGCGCGCGGCCAGTTCCGAAACGGCCGCAGGACGTGAAGGGTAGAAACGCTTCCAGTCCAGTTGATTGGCCCAGAAGGCCGCGAGGAAGGCGTACTCGCCGTTCTTGGCGATCTCGGTGTCGTAGCTATTGGCCCAGCCCGGCTGCGGAGCGCCCATGTGGCGCAGACCGGCCGTCAGCCTTTCACCTAACGAGTCATGGACGGAAGCCGTGACCTGCAGGTCGTGTAGGCCACGCCCAACAGGACGAACAAAGGCGCGAGCAACGCCGTCTTGGACGGAAGCCGTGACCTGCAGGTCGTGTCGTCCGGTAGCATAGGCCACGCCTAACAGGACTAACAGAGGCGCGAGTAATGCCGCGAATGCGCGCCAGCGGGGCGCGGCATCGACCACGGCGCCGGCATGCCAGGCGGCGGTCCAGCCGAGCCGACGCCAAGCCAGGTAGGCGGTGGCGGCGACCAGCGCGACGACCGCGATGATCAGCGGGAGGTTATAGGACTCCTTGATGTTCTTCACGACCTCCGTGGTGTAGACGAGGTAGTCGACCGCGATGAAGTTGAAGCGCACACCGAACTCCTCCCAGAAGAGGATCTCGGAGACTTTCCAGAAGGTGAAAAGGAACGCGCCGAAGCCCCAGGCAGCCACGAGCGGGAAGCGCCAGCCGCGCGACGGCCAGCACGCCGACAGCAGGCCGAAGGGCAGCGTGAGAAACCACGCCATGACCAGGTCGAAGGCGAGCCCGACGACCAGGGCGCCGAAGGTCGCGAGCCCCCATGAGACGTGGCCGGTGCTCGCCACCAGCAAACCAAGGCGGAGGAGAGACCCCAGCAGCAGGTAGGTCAGGGCGAGCAGCAACGTCCCTCCCTGCCTTGAGCCGAGAATCCGAGCGAGCAACGTCCTCACGGGGCCACTATGCGTAAAACCGCCTAGACAGGGCGAGATTATTCAAGTCCCGCCGGCCTCCCCGCGGTCATCGTTCCGGCACCTCGTCGACACCGGAACCGCCCCACGGGTGGCAACGGCAGAGACGACGCAGCGCCAGCCAGCCACCGCGAAACAAACCGAACCGCCGCAGACTGGTGGCGGCGTAGCACGAGCAAGTCGGATCGAAACGACAGCCCGAACCGGGCACCAAGGCATGCAGGGGACGCGAAAGCCAACGCTGGTAAAAGCGCACCAGCCCGAGTACGGGCCACGCGGCCCAGGAGGGGCGGTCGTCGCTCATGCGGTAGGGCCCGCCGCCGCGGTGCCGATCCGGCGGGCGGCCTCGGCGAAAACTTTCCGCAGTTCCGACAGCCGCCGGCGAAGCATGCCCGAACGGATGACCAAGACGACCTCGGCGCCCGGCGGAAAGGCCCCGGGATCCGAGCGGAACAGCTCCCGAGCTAGGCGTTTGGCCCGGTTACGGTCGACGGCCAGCGGCAAGGTCTTCTTGGCGGCGATGACGGCGAAACGGGCGGGGGCAACCCCCTCCCCTTTCTTGAAATTCAAAAGAAAAGGCCCGCAGTCGAGCCGCGAGCCAGTGTTGCGGATGCGGGCGAAATCGGCCGAGGCGCGAATCCGGCGCTCCCGCGGGAGACGCATCGGTCTTAGGACGCGCCGAGGCGCTTGCGACCAATGGCACGGCGCTTGGCCAGAACCTTACGGCCACCGGGGGTCTTGGAACGGGCGCGGAAACCGCACTTGCGGGCGCGGGAGATCTTGGACGGGCGGTAGGTGGGTTGCATGGCGTTTGAAGCCTCCAGCCAAGGGCACCCCTCGGGGGGTGTCAAGCCTCCCGCTTCCCGGCTTGCAGGAGACCAGAAGCGGGGGAGGATAGCCGCATGACGCCGGAAAAAGGGAAACTGCGCCCCACCCCTCCCAAGGCCTACCTTAACCCCGAATTCATGGGGAGCCCCCAGGCACGGAGCATCCGGGTACTGACCGAGATGACCGAGCCGCACCTGCGGTTCAAGAAGCACAACGTCCGCAACACCGTCGTGATGTTCGGCTCGGCGCGGACCCTGCCCCCCGAGGTCGCGCGCAAGCGCCTCGAGGAAGCCAAGGCCCTGGCGGCCAGCGGCCAATGCGACGGCGCCGAGTGCGCCCACCGACTCCGCGTCGCCGAGATCGACCTCCGCAGCTCGGCTTATTACGAGGCCTGCCGCGAGCTGGCCTACGAGATGACGAAATGGTCGCTCCAGCTGCCGGAGTGGCAGCGCTTCCTCGTCTGCTCCGGCGCCGGCCCCGGCATCATGGAGGCGGCCAACCGCGGCGCGCACGAAGCCGGCGGGCGGTCCGTCGGCCTCGGCATCTCCCTGCCCTTCGAGCAGGAGCACAACCCCTTCATCACGCCCGAGCTCGACCTCGAGTTCCATTATTTCTTCGTCCGCAAGTACTGGTTCCTCTACCTCGCCAAGGCGCTCGTGGCCTTCCCCGGCGGCTTCGGCACCTTCGATGAACTGTTCGAGATGCTGACGCTCATCCAGACCCGGAAGACCAAGAAGCAGTTCCCGGTCCTGCTGTTCGGCTCCCCGTTCTGGAAGAACGTGGTCAACTTCGAGACCTTCCAGGAATGGGGCATGGTCTCGCCCGAGGACCGTAATTTCTACGTGCACGTCGACTCGGTGAAGGAAGCCCGCGACATGCTGATCGAGATCATCACCGAGAAATACCTGCAAGGGGACGGCGAAGGGCATGACTGACGCCGTCGGCATCGCCTGGACCACCCTGCCCTCGCGCGAGGAGGCCGACCGCCTCGCCGGGGACGCGGTCGCCGCCGGGCTCGCCGCCTGCGCCCAGGTCGAAGGCCCGCTCCGTTCCCATTACACCTGGGAGGGACGCGTCCAAGCCGAGGACGAGTACCGCCTGACCTTCAAGTTCGCCGCCGCCAAGGCGCGCGACCTCGAGACCTGGGTCCACGCCCGCCATCCCTACGCCGTGCCGCAGTGGCTCGTTGTGCAGGCCGACCACGCTTCCCCGGGCTACCGAGCCTGGGTGCTGGGCATCCGCTGAACCATGGAGAAATCGACCGAAGCCCTCCTCGCCTTCGCGCTCGGTCTCTGCGTCCTCGCCGCCTGGTACGGCGAGTTTCGTCTGCGCCGCCGGACCGGTGGAGCCGAAGGCTTCTGGCCCGGCACCACCCTCGCGCCGGCCGCGGCCTACCTGGTCGCCGCGGCGGGGGCTCTCCTGATCACCGTCGGCGAAGCGGCGGTCGAGATCCGCTTCGACGTGACCGCGAGCCAATCCCAGCTGCCGCTCATCGGCCTGCTGGGGCTCATCGGGGCGGCCGTGACCGAGGAAGCCGTCTTCCGGGGCTTCGCCGCGCCCAGCCATTTCACGGGACGCAAGCTGCTCTTCCTCATCCTCGGCGGCTCGACGGTATTCGCGTTGATTCATATCAATCTGCTGAACTTCAACCTGCACGACGAGAAGCAGGTGATCATGCTGACGTTCGAGTTCCTGACGGCGGTCTGGCTGTACCTCAGTCGCTTCAACCCGCTCAACCCGTCGCGCTCGCTATTGCCCTGCTTTATGGGGCATATCGTGCGTAACTTGGCGGTCTTCGGGATTAAATGGGCCCAAGGTTTCGTAACCTAGTCCGTTAAAGAAAAGTCCCTAGGCTAAGCATTGCAACCTCGG
>JBEELT010000151.1:0-4278 GCA_041167995.1 Verrucomicrobiota bacterium
GGCCTCGCCGACGTTCGCGACCGCGAAGCAATCGACGCCGGCCTGCAGGAGGCGGGTCGCGATCTCCGGCATGCCATGACCGTAGGCGTTGGCCTTGACGACCGCGACGTAGCGGACGTGCGCGGGCAAAGCCTGCTTGATGCGACCAACGTTGCGATCAATCGCCGGCAGGTCGATCTCGACCCAGGCGCGCGTGACATGGGGGCTGGCCAGGCTCATGCGGGGCCGCGGTGACGTTCCCCATCCCAGGTCGCGTAGGTGGCGGCCGGGTTCAGGGCTTCGGGTTTGGCGTCGGCGCGCAGCAGGTCCGTCGTCGCGAATAACGTCGGTAGATCGACCCAAGGGGTCGGCACCACCTGCGCGCCGGGAAAGAGCGCGGACGCGGCGGTGGAGACGACGGGCAGGCCAAGCGCGCGCACCTGCTCAGGTTCAAGTTCGGCGGGTGGCTCGAAGGCTCCGGCGACGGGCACGACGAGGGTGTTCCAGCGTTTCAGGCGAGACTCCAGGGCGACCACGAAGGGCCGGGGCGGACCGGCTCCGAGGGTCGTGTGCGCGACTGCGGCGAGGGACTCCCAGACGAAGATCGGACGGGGCTCGAGCGTGGCCCAGGCGCGCGCCGCCAGGGCCGCGACGCGGATGCCGAGGATGGAGCCCGGGCCGACGCACACGGCGAAGGAACGGATGTCGGCCAAGGTCAGACCGGCGGCACGCAACGCGGACTCCGCGCAGGCGAAGGTCGCCTCGAGGGCGCCTTCCGCGGCGACTCCTTCCCCGCTCCAGCGACCATCGCGTAAGACGCCGACCCGGACGCCGACGCGGGCGGAGCCGTCGAGGACCAGGCAGGGTTCGGGCGGACGCATCGGGGTCAGCCGGGCGGCCAGTCGAGCGCGCGCCCGCCAAGCAGGTGGACGTGCAGATGGGGGACGGATTCACCGCCGTCGGGACCGTTGTTGATCACGATGCGGAAGCCGCGGGCGAGGCCTAGGTCGCGCGCGAGCTTGGCGGCGGTCAGCAGGAGATGCCCGAGCAAGGCCTGATCCTCGGCACTGGCCTCGCCCACGCGGGGCAACGGCTTACGCGGCACCACGAGCACATGGGTCGGCGCCTGCGGGGCGATGTCATGGAAGGCCACGCAGAGTTCGTCGGCGTGGATTAGTTTCGCCGAGATTTCCTGGTCGGCGATCTTCTGGAAAATCGTCTTCGGGGCGCTCATAGGTCGATTATAGCACGACCACCGTCAGGCGACGGCGACCAGCCTGGCGGGCGGCCATCGCATGCAGGCCCTCGACGGCCTCGTCGTAGGCCTGGCGCCACCGGGTCGAACGAGCGCGGGTTCCGGAGAGGTACTGGTCCTGCAGCCCCACAACCCAGAACAGCACGTCGGCGGATTCGCCGGTCATCGCCAACGCCGCGGCGATGCGTTCGGGCGCCCAGAGGGCGTCATAGGGGAGGTCGCGATGGTCCAGCACCGCGATGGCCGGAACCGGCTGCTGCGGGGCCAGCAGTTGGAGCATCTGCGTGGCGGCGGCGGCCAGACCCTCGGGTCCGAGGCCGGGGTCGGTATCGTCGTCGGCCTCGAAGACGCGCAAGACCGCATCGACGTCGCGGCGGAGCTGCGGGGCCGTACCCACCATGGTCGCCATCAGCGCGTTCAGGGTCCGGAGCCGGACGGAGCGGGGCAAGGCGGCGGTCACTTGGCCTTCCCTCCCTTGCGCAACTGGTCGATGGCCTTGGCCAGCTCGTCGATATCCCGGAATTCGCGGTAGACGCTCGCGAAACGCACATAGGCGATCTGGTCGACCGTCTGGAGACGGTTCATGATCTCCTCGCCGATGGCGCTGGAAGGGACCTCGTCCTCGAACTTGGCCTGCAGGCCCTCGACGACCTCGGAGATGAGGAGATTGATGCGTTCGACCTCGACGGGTCGCTTGTCGGTCGCCTTGCGGACGCCAGAGGCGATCTTGCCGATGTCGAACTCCTCGCGGGCGCCATTGCGCTTCACGACGACGAGACCTTCGCGGACGATTTCCTCCATCGTGCTGAAGCGGTGGCCGCAGGCGAGGCACTCGCGACGACGGCGGATGGAATGGTTACCTTTGCCGAGACGGGTCTCCAGGACCTTCGTATCCTCGTGGTTGCAGCGCGGACAATACATCGCTCAGAGGCGCAGGAAGTTGCCCAGCAGGTCCAGGCCGTTCTGGGTCGCGAACGACTCCGGATGGAACTGGACGCCCCAGACCGGCAGCTCGCGATGGCGCAAGCCCATGACGAGACCGTCCTCGGTCCAAGCGGTGACTTCGAGGCAAGACGGGAAAGTGGAGCGCTCCACGACCAGCGAATGGTAGCGGGTGGCGAGGAAAGGATTCGGCAGGCCCTTGAAGACGTCGGTGTCGTTATGGAACACCGGGGAGGTCTTGCCGTGCATCAGGTGCGGGGCGCGGATGACGTTGCCGCCGAAGACATGGCCGATGGCCTGGTGGCCGAGGCAGACGCCGAGCAGCGGCTTCTTGCCCGCGAAGGCCTTGATCATGTCGCACGATACGCCCGCCTCGACCGGCGAGCACGGACCCGGCGAGATCATCACGCGGTCGGGATTCAGCGCGAGCGCCTCCTCCACGGTGATCTGGTCGTTGCGGAAGACCTTCTGCTCCACGCCTAGTTGACCAAAGTACTGGACTAGGTTGTAGGTGAAGGAGTCGTAGTTGTCGATGACCAGCAGCACAGCCGGACGATTTGCCCGCGACGCGGCAGTGTCAAGGAACGGCGGACTCGTGTGAACAAGTGCGGGCGACGCGTGAAGCGTCGCAGGGACAGAGTCAGAGCCAGGGACAGGGTCAGGAGAGAGCAGGACGATGCACTCACTGCGAACGTGTGCGGACTCGCTCAGCAGACCCGTGAATAACTCCGCGCGCCAGCGACGGCACTCGCTAGAAGGCGCCCGCCCACTGTCTTTCCTAGCCCCGGCCCGAGCCCTCCTGCCCTCGCCCTCCACCCTGTCCCTATCCCTTGTGTGACCACCCCAAAACCCATTCACACCACCCCCATCCCGCCCCCCTCGGGAATAACCCAAATAGTACCGCAACCTGCTCAAAAGTATGCCTTTACAGGGGGGAGGGGGTGTGAATAACTAGGTGAACGGCATGAAACAGCGCACCCTCGGACGTGAAGCCTCGGTTAAAGGCAAAGCCCTGCACACGGGTCAGGAGGTCACCTTGACCCTGAAGCCCGGCGCCCCCGACACTGGCCTGGTCTTCCGCCGCATCGACCTTTTCGGCAAACCCGAGGTCCGCCCCGTCTCCGAGATGGTGACCGACCTTGAGCGCAAGACGACGGTCTCTTCCGACGCCGTAAAGCTCCACACGATCGAGCACGTGCTCTCCGCACTCAGCGGCATGGGCGTCGACAACGCGGTCATCGAGATGGACGCCTCCGAGCCGCCGATCGTCGACGGTTCGGCGCGTCCGTTCACCACGTTGATCCACCAATGTGGCATCGTCGAACAGGACGCCACCCGCGAGGTCTTCACGCTCACGCAGCCGATCACCATCAACGAAGGCAGCCGCTCGATCATCGCCCTGCCCTTCGACGGCCTCCGCATCACCTGTACCTCCGCCGACGACCGCGGCATCCACACGCAGCACCTGACGACCGACATCGACCCGGAAGGCTACGTCGCGCAGATCGCCCCGGCCCGCACGTTCACCATCTACGAAGACATCGAGGCGCTCCTGAAGAAAGGCCTCATCCAAGGCGGCTCGCTCGACTCGGCCATCATCCTCAAGGGCGACAAGATCGTCAGCAAGGAGCCGCTACGCTTCAAGGACGAGCTCGTCCGCCACAAGATCCTCGATATCGTCGGCGACATCGTGCTGGCCGGCATCCGCGTCAAGGCCCACATCATCGCGGTGCGACCGGGCCACGCGCTCAATGCCCGTCTGGCCGCCGCGATCCGCAAGCAGTGGCAGGAATCCAAGGAGCCCAAGGCCAAAGTCGAGCCCGCCCGCAAGGTCAAGGCCCCGACCGCCCCGGTCGGCACCGCCTTGGACATCCGCCAGATCCTTAACGCCCTGCCCCACCGCTACCCGTTCGTGATGGTCGACCGTGTGGTCGAGCTCACCGACGACTCCCTGGTCGCGATCAAGAACGTCACGATCAACGAACCCTTCTTCCAGGGCCACTTCCCGGGCCAGCCGGTCATGCCGGGTGTCCTGCAGGTCGAGGCCATGGCCCAGGCCGCCGGCCTCATCATGCTGCGCCGCGGCGCCGCCGACGAGGCCC
>JBEELT010000152.1:0-4267 GCA_041167995.1 Verrucomicrobiota bacterium
TCCGCGGCTGCGCTACGCCGGCGACACCCGCCTGAGCCTGATCCAACTCCCGCCCAGCGGTACTCGGCCGGACACAACCATCAAGGCCGCCCCCGCGGCGAACCCGCCGCCCGTCGCACCCGGCCCGTCATCGCCTGGCTCGACCTCCCACCGGCGGACACGAACGGCAGTCCCCTGAAATTGATCCTGCTCGTGCAGCCGGAAGCGGGTCGGAACGGCATCGTCGCGATGCAGGACTCCGACCGGGACTTTCCGGCGGGCTCCCTGCGCTTCCTGAACCTATGCGACTTCGACCTATCCCTCGAGGCTGGCGGGAGCGCCACCGCGGTCGCCGCGAAAGGCACCGTCGTCCTGCGACCGAAGGTCGCCCCCGGAGGCTATTTCGACGCGGTCCTCTACTCGTCCGAGGATCAGGTCCGGCGCCTGGCCTCCCACCTGCACTTCTTCCATGCGGAGGACCGGCGAACCTTGCTGTTCATCCTGCCGGTCGAAAAGGGCACCGGGCTGGTCCGCCTGCAACCCGTCGAGGAGCCGCCCCCAGCGGGCACGAACGGTTCAGCCTTCGATGGCCGCATCAAACCGCCCAAGGCACCGAAATAAGCCCAGCAAACGAGATTGGTTAATCGAGCGAATGTGGCCGTTAAGAAGGCCCAGACGCGCGGCGGGGCTTACTGCCTTGTATTAAGGCCATTCAAGCCCAGATTAACCTTACCCCGTGCCCCTCATCGGTCCCCCGCATCCCTTGGTCGCCTCGCGCTCTCCGGTTCGCCGAGGTTTCTCGCTGGTCCTCTCGTTGACGATCATGGCCTTGATGCTGGTCGTGATCATCACGCTGGTGTCTTTCCTGAAGATCGAGTCGCAACTCGCGACCAACGCGGTCGCCCGGAGCCGGGCCCGCCTACAGGCGATGGTCTCGCTCCGCCTGGCGCTCGCCCACCTGCAACAGGAGGCCGGGCCCGATCGCCGGACCACGGCGCGCGCGGACATCTGCGCGGACACGATGCAAAAGGGCTGGGATTGGACGACGATCCGGAACCCCCTGTGGACCGGCGTGTGGCGCACCGACAAACCCGCGCAACCGCCCGCCTGGCTCGTCAGCGGCCGGCACGACCGACCCGCCGGCATCCAGACGATCTCCCTTTCCGGCGTCGTCGCCTACGACGCGACCCCGCATCTCCCGTGGGACACCACCTACAACCCTCAGGGCCTCAACGTGGTGAGACTCGTGGGGGATGCCAGCGCCTCCGCCGCGGAACTTCCGTCCGGCACCAGCCTCGGCAAGCCCGACGGACGCATCACCTTGCCACGGGTCACGCTGCCGGACCCCGGCGTCGGCGGGACCTATGCCTACTGGATCGGCGACGAAGGCGTCAAAGCGCGCCTCAACCTGACCGACCCGCGCCTGACTCCGCCGACCGGCACGGCGACCGAACAGACCAAACAGGAGGCCTTGCGCGGCGTGGCGCGCGCCGGCGTGGAAATCCTCCGCGGCCTCGAGACCATGCCACCGGGCGGCATCGATCCGCGCGTCCGCTCCATGCAGGAGCTCCCGCTGCTCACGTTGGCGACCGGCGCGGGCCTCGTCGAGACGACCCCGCCGACGATCGCCAAGCGACTGCAGACGGAAACCACTTTCTGGTCGCGCGGGGTGAACTGCGATACGCGCTTCGGTGGCCTGAAGATCGACCTTTCCCTCGCCTTCGAGCTCCCCGACGCGGCCTGGGTGGCCAGCGAGTTCGCCGCGGGCGCACTGCCGCGGACCGCGGATAATCAAGACGAGCTGACCGGCGTGACCTACCTCTTCCACCCCAACGAGCAGACCGACCGGAGGGCCTATGGCGACGGCAAGATAAACGGCCGGGATGTTAAGGTCAATGTCCCCTACGACGGCGCGAACCATTGGCTCAGCCCGGTCTACACCTTCGCAGTCAACCCCAACAACACCGACGAACTAATCCGCGGACCGACCTGGGACGCGCTCCGTAATTACCACCGGCTTTACAAGGAACTCGACTGGTCTACCCCGACCGTCCCGACGCTCCGCGCCCGCACCCATTTCCCCAACACCATCAGCCTCGCCGCCTCCGGCTACGGTGGCACCGCCCACTACAGCCATCGCTTCAACCGGATGGACTCCGGCGAAAACTACCTGGTACGCGACTTCGTCAACGGCAAGGAAGCCCCCAGGCCGGTGAAGGTCTCCGTCACGCCCTACGTCGCCCGTCAGCTGCTCGTCTGGGGACTCATGGAAGATGGCGACCTCCGGCTCACCTTGTCGCCGATCACCGTGCTGCACAACCCCTACAATGTCGCGGTGCGCCTGAGCAAGGAACCGAACACCGCCGACACCGCCGCGATGCGTCTGTCCTTCCGCGCCTGGGATAACTGGACCGTCGACTTCAGCACGACGGCCAAGGGCAGCTGGAGCCGGCGGATGATCGACCTCGCGCGGATCACGGACGGCTCGGCCAACTGGAGCGAGAGTTTCCGGACCTACATCAAGGACGGCACGGTCCTCCAACCGGGGGAATTCCGGGTCTTCTCCTCGTCCAGCAACGGTCCGCTGCCGTTCACCCGGCTCCCGCCGGTCTCCGCCAACAGCTTCGACTTCCTCGGCGGCTTCTCCATCCCCTGGACCGACGCGAACCGTGCCCGCGTCTCCCGCTTGCCGACCGACTCCATCTCGGTCGGCATCCGCAGCACCGGCCCGTTCTATGTCCGCCACCTCCTGACCTGCTGGCCGGGCGATCGGATCATGGACACCGGCAATTCGGGCGACGGCCAGCTGTACAACGTCTGCAGCGAAGTCACCGAGCTGCTGGCCAACGACCTCGACCGCAGCGGCACCGCGCCGTCCAAGACCTACCTTCCAGGCTTCCGTCTGGCGCGACCCGGCGAACCCCCGAACATCATCGCGGTCTTCGACTACGGCGTGCGCTGGCCGCGCGATCCCCTGCCCTTCCCGGTCTTCACGCACTCGAACCCGATGGCCACCATGACGCGGCCGGAGGCCACCGGTATCGGTCCGGGCGACATGCCCGCAGGTTACGCGAAGACCTCCTCCAGTTTCAAACTGGTGGTGAGGTCGGCCAACACCTGGCCGGAAGTCCTCGAGGCCACCGGCGCCGGCTCCAGCCAGGCCTTCGGCGGGCTCAGCGTCTCGTCGGGACTCAGCGGCCAATCGGCGGCGGTCTACAGCGAGGTGCCGTTGGCGCCACCGCTCTCGCTGGCGCAGTTCGCGCACGCGAACTTCACGCTCCGCGACCAGGAACCCCTCTTCGCCATCGGCAATAGCTTCGGCTCGCTGTACAACCCGATGAACGCGATGGGAGACTACAACTACGGGGTGACGACGTGGGACCAGACCTGGATGATCAACGCCGCGCTCTACGACCGGTACTATTTCTCCGGCGCCGCGCCCGAGATCGTCCGCGGCGCGACGGTCACGGAGAAACGCCCCCTGGCCACCGTGCTCGACGATTTCGTCGCCGGCCGCGCGCCGCTGGCCAACCCGCGCACCACCCTTTTCTCCAACCGCGACCCGACCACGGTGCGCGCGATGGTCGGCAACCACCGCCGCATCGCCGGGGCGACCCTCACCGACGGCGCGTTCAACGTGAACAGCACCTCGGTCGAGGCCTGGGCCACGCTGCTGGCCGGCGCCAAGCGCAACGCGATGGGCGCGGCGACCGAGACCATGCCGCTGTCGAGCCAGAACGCCCGCTACCCGCGAACCGTGCGCGCCGACAAGGCCATCTACAACTTCAAATCGCCGCACAGCTCCGCCAATGCCTGGACCGGACTGAGCACCCTCGACGACGACCAGATCAAGCTCCTGGCGCGCTCCATCGTCGCGGAGATCCGCACGCGCGTCCTCCTGCCGCACCGGAGTCTCTTCACCTCGATCAACCACAGCGCCACGGAATCTTACACAATCCCCCTGCCCTTCATCGGCCTCGCCCAATTCGTCAACCGCTTCCTCTGCGGCTACCACTACGACACCTCCTTGGTCGGCTGCCTCCAGACGGCCATCGTCCGCGCCGACGTGGACGGCGGCAACCTCTCCAACCGGACCGCGGCCCCCGCCCCGGTCTCCAGCCCGACCTTGCTCGCCGCCAACACCTCCCCGGGCAGCGTGCCCTGGACCCCGACGGATACAATCATCCGCTCCAACCTCACCCTGCAGGACCCGCGCTCCGAAGGCATCAATCGCGGCCACTTGCTCATCGGCGCGCCCGGTTCGCTCCTGCAGTCCGACCTGCTGGCG
>JBEELT010000153.1:0-4261 GCA_041167995.1 Verrucomicrobiota bacterium
GCGCAAGGCCCGCTACCAGGCCAAGGACATCCCGCAGCTCTTCCCCGCCGGCTCCGACATCGTCATCCAGGTCGTCAAGGACCAGATCGGCACGAAGGGCCCCCGCTCCACCACCAACATCGCGCTGCCGGGCCGCTACCTCGTGCTGATGCCGTTCAGCGGCGCTTGCGGCGTCTCCCGCAAGATCGAGGCCGACGCCGAGCGCGACCGCCTCAAGGACATCCTCCGTTCGCTGACCATCCCCGAGGGCATGGGCGTCATCATCCGCACCGCCGGCGAGGGCAAGCAGGCCCGCTGGTTCGTGCGCGACCTGCACATGCTGCTCAAGCGCTGGCAGGCCATCGTCGAGAAGATCAACGCCCCGGACCGCAAGCCCGTCCTCCTCTACCAGGAGCCCGGCCTCATCGAGCGCACCGTGCGCGACTTCCTCACCGAGGAGGTCGACCGCATCCTCGTCGACAACCCCGAGGACTTCAAGCTGGTGCAGGACCTCGTCGGCGAGGTCTCGCCGCGCTCCCGTTCCCGCGTCGAACTCTACCAGGACCCGATCCCCGTCTTCGAGCGCTACAACATCGAGCGCCAGATCGAGCAGCTCTTCCAGCGCCGCGTCCCGCTCCCGAGCGGCGGCGAGATCGTCATCGACGAGACCGAGGCCCTCACGGCCATCGACGTCAACACCGGCTCCCACCGCGGCAAGGAGGGCAAGGACGGCAGCTTCATCACCCAGGCCAACCTCGAGGCCGTGGTCGAGGCGGCCCGCCAGATCCAGCTCCGCAACCTCGGCGGCCTCATCATGATCGACACGATCGACATGAAGAACCCGAAGGACCGCAAGAAGGTCTACGACGCCCTCCGCGAGGCGATGGAAGGCGACCGGGCCAAGCACCAGATCCTGCCCATCTCCCAGCTCGGCGTGCTCCAGATGACGCGCCAGCGCCACACCGAGTCCAACACGACCTCGATGTACACCGCCTGCCCGCATTGCCAGGGCCGCGGCATCGTCAAGAACCCCCGGACCGTCTCGGTCGAGATCCAGCGCAAGCTCCTCAGCGTCATCCGCCGCCTCCGCGAGCAGCATGGCCCCGACAAGGAGCTCGAGATCAACATCCTCCTGCACCCGATCAACCTCGAGCGCATCGTCACCGAGGACCGCGAGTACTTCCGCGACCTCATGAAGTCCTGCAAGGTCCGCATCGGGACCAAGCCGGACCCGACCTACAGCATCGAGGCGTTCAAGCTCTTCGACGGAGCCGGTCGCGAGCTACGCTGAGCGTCCGTCGTCCGGCACCGGGCCTCCCGCCGGCGACAGCGGGAGGTCTTTTTGCCGCCGTCAGGCGGCGCGGCGCGGGCGGTGGGCCAGCAGACGGAGACCATTGAGGCAGACGAGGACGGTGCTGCCTTCGTGGACGCCTACGCCCAGCGAAAGCGGCACGCCGGGCCGGAAGACCACGTAGGCGGCCATGCCGAGGGCGGCGCCGATCGAGATCAGGATGTTGACGCGGATCGCCCGGCGGGCGGCCCGGCTGAGTTCGATCGCGTCGACCAGTCGTTCGATGCGGTCGTCGGCGAGGACCACGTCGCTGGATTCGAGCGCGGCGTCGCTGCCGCGTCCGCCCATGCCGATGGCGACATCGGCCGCGGCGAGCCCCGGGGCGTCGTTGACCCCGTCTCCGACCATCGCCACGACCCGGCCTTCGGCCGAGAGGCGCCGGATCGCGGCCATCTTGGCGTCGGGCGTGAGGGCGGCGCCGTAGGATTGGACGCCGACCTGACGGGCGGCCACGGCCGCGGCCTCCTCGCGGTCCCCCGTCAGCATGACTGTGCGGATCTGGCGGGCGTGCAGGGCGGCGAGGGTGGGGGCGCTCGCCGGGCGGATCTCGTCCACCAGGGTCGCGCGCACGGTGACAGCCCCGTCGGAGGCCCAGACTTCGCTGACGATGGCGCCGGCCGGCACGGGGGCGCCGGGGATCTCTTGCGCCCCGGTGAACTCGCGGGTGCCGACGCTCCAGCGGGCGCCGTCGAGGGAGCCGGCGACGCCCTGGCCAGGTGAATTGGACAAGCCCTGGACCTCCTTCTGGAGCGCGCCTTCGGCCCGGCACGCCGCGACGACGCCTGCGGCGAACGGATGCGTGGTGCCGGCTTCCAGGGAGAGCAGGGCCGAGAGGGCCCGTCGGCGATCCGCCGAGGGCGGGAGGACTTCCAGCGCGGCGACCACGGGGGTGCCGGCGGTCAGCGTGCCCGTCTTGTCGAAGCAGACGCAATCAACGTCGGCCAGCCGTTCTACGGCGGCGCCGCCGCGGAAGAGGATGCCCTGCCGGGCGCCGGCGGCGATGGCCGCCAGCACCGCCGAGGGGACAGAGAGCACGAGCGCGCAAGGACTCAGGACGACCAGCAGCGTCATCGCCCGATAGAGCGCCGAGTTGGCCGGGTCCGTGGCGTCGCGGAACGGATGGCCGGCGAGCAGGAGGGTGACGAGGAAGAGGGCGGAGGCCGAGAGCGTGAAGATCGCGTAGGCGTCGCCCCACCGGTCGATCGCGCGTTGGGCGGGGGCCTTACTCTCTTGCGCTTCGCGGATGAGCTTCACGATCCGGTGCAGGGCGCTGTCCTGTTCGGCCCGGGTCACCTGCACCACCAGGCGGCCCCAATCGTTGAGGGTACCGCCCGCCACCGGGTCGCCCCGGCGTTTGGCGGCCGGCTTGGCCTCCCCGGTGAGGGTGGACTCGTCGACCGCGCTCTCGCCTTCGCGCACCTCCCCGTCGGCCGGCACCAGCTCGCCCGGCAGGATCGCGACGAGGTCGCCGGGGACAAGCGCGGCCACCGCTATCTCCGTCTCCGCGCCGTCCGGACCGAGCCGGCGGGCCTTCTTCGGGGAGCGATCGAGCAGGGCGTCGATGGCCCCGCGGGTCCGGTCCATCGCGTAGTGCTCGATGGCGCCCGCAGTCGAGAAAAGGAAGAGTAGGAGCACGCCCTCGAGCGGCTGACCCACGACCCACGCCCCGGCCGCGGCCAGGAGCATGAGCAGGTGGACGTCGATCCGCCGGTGCCAGCGCAGCGCGTGCCAGCCTTCCCCAGCGGCCTCCCAAGCGCCCGCGCCGCTGGCGGCCGCGGCCAGTGCCCAGCGCAGCCAGGCGGGCCCGGCCGCCAGTTCGGTTGCGAGTGCGCCGAGGCCGAGCAGGCCGCAGGCGAGCGCGAGCGCGCCGAGCGTCCGCCATTCCCCCGCATGGTCGTGGCCGTGGTGGTGAGGGTGTCCGCTCATGCGACGCAGGCTGTCGTCGCGGCGACGGACGGTCAATCTCGCGGTCGCACCGCGCGCGTCGTCGCGTATCGAATTCATGTTTACGAAAAGTGCGTTGCGACGCCAAAAAAACTTTCGCGCGTTAACTGAAAATTCCTCTTGCGCAAGCGAGAGTTATGCCTATCAATCTCCTCAAGAGTTAACCGCAACGTGACGAACCGAACCGAAACCCCGAGCGAAAGTCTCATCACCGTGTCGCTTCCCCCGAAGCTTCACGCCGAGGCGGTCGCCTTTCAGCATCGGTCCGGTTTCTCCACTCTGAGCGAAGTCATCCGGCACGCGCTGGATCGCTTCGCCGACTCCCGCCCGGCGCTCGAGCCTTCTCGTTCCCGCCAAGTTTCTTTCCGCGTACCGTCGGAGCTCCGCACTCGAATCACCCGTCAGGCGCGTCAGGCGCAGGTGAGCGTGGGGCGCATCGTCAGGGTGGCGCTTCAGGCGCTGCCCTCTAACCCAACAACGATCCAAAAAAAGGAAAAAACTATGGCTAAAAAGAAGGCCGCCGCTAAGAAGGCGACCAAGAAGGCCACCAAGTCGAAGAAGAAGTAATTCTTCTGAGACTGTTCCGTCCTTCGGGATGGATGGCGCCGGCACCCCCGGTTTACACAAGGACCCTCGCAAGGGGGTCCTTTTCTTTTTCCGGGCGGCCCGACCCGATATAGGCTTGAAAGGGTGGGGCGGGGCGGGGTTTGTTAGGGGCCTCGACCATGAGCACCTCCCTCCCCGCCGGCGCCGGCAAAATCACCATTTCCAACGGCAAGCTGACCGTCCCCGACCGCCCCATCATCCCCTTCATCGAGGGTGACGGCACCGGTCCGGACATCTGGCGCGCCTCGGTGCGCGTCCTGGACGCCGCCGTGGCCAAGGCCTATGCCGGCAAGCGTCAGATCCAGTGGCTCGAGGTCCTGGCCGGCGAGAAGGCCTTCAACCGGACGCAGAACTGGCTCCCCGAGGAGACCCTCACCGCTT
>JBEELT010000154.1:0-4258 GCA_041167995.1 Verrucomicrobiota bacterium
ATCGATGAAGCGCACGGCGGCGTCTGCGTAGCCAGTGGTAATCTTGGCCCGATCCATCCAGGTGACGGGTCCGCCGAGGCGCTCAGCGTCGCCCCAAATCTTTTTAAACTCCTTGGCGTCAGGGGTACGCGTCAGTGGCAAGATTTTGGGCCCCATGCCTTCGAAGTTCGTGAGCGAGGCGTCAAAGCCGTAGGCTGCGATGGCGGGCGCGTCAGCGACGTCGCGTTGTCCGCCGAGGTGCCATTTACCGAAATGCCCGGTGGCGTAGCCCGCAGATTGCAGCGTGCGTCCGAGGGAGGGTGCTTGGGGGTCTAACCATTGGGCCAAGCCGCGGCGCGTGTTGTCCGCACGGTTGTTGAGGTAAGAGGTAATTTTCCAGCGTTGTGGGTATTGGCCGGTGAGCAGGGCGCAGCGAGAGGGCGAGCAGATCGGCGAATTGACGTAGAACTGGGAGAAGGTCAGTCCTTCGGCCGCGAGTCGGTCGATATTAGGGGTCTTTGCCTCGGTATTACCGAAGCAGGAGAAGTCGCCCCAGCCCAGGTCGTCGACCAGCACGAATAGGATGTTCGGGCGGCGGGGTTCGTCCGCGCGGAGGCCTGCCGCCAAAAGGAGCGCGGCGACGAGGAGGCTGAGCCGTCGGTTCATTTGGCGGTCGAGCTACCCGGGGGCACGGCGTCTTTGAGTAACTGGGTGAGGCGGACCCGCATGGCTTTGACGCGATCCGGCTGGGTGGCGGCGAGGTTCTTCGTCTCGCCCGGATCTGCGGTCAGGTGGTAGAGCGCGACCGGCTCGACCTTGGCGGCGGCTTTGGCGTTCTTGCCCTTGGTCTTCGGCGCCTCCGCCTCGGCGGCTTCCGCGGCACCTCCGTTCACCAGTAACTTCCATTCTCCCATGCGCACGGCGGCCCGCGCGGGCCCTTGGGTCGAGACGCAGAGGATCGCGTCGTGGGGCGAGGCCGCCTTCGCCGTCAGCATCGGCCAAACGTCGAGCCCGTCGATCGGCAGCTTCTGCTCGAGCGAGCCGCCGCCTTGTTTGATGAGGGTGGGGTACCAATCGACCATGTGCATCGGCTCGCGCAGGCGCTGGCCGGCGGGGATGCGGCCGGGCCAGCAGGCGAAGGCCGCGGAGCGGACGCCGCCCTCGAAAATCGATCCCTTGTGGTCGCGCAACGGGGTGTTGTCGCCGGGAGGCGGCCCGCCGTTGTCGCTGGAGAAAACAATCAAGGTGTTCTCGAGCCGGCCCGCCTGGCGCAGGGCGTCTTCGATCTTAGCGACGGCCTCGTCGATCGCCGCCAGCATCCCGGCGAGCTTCTGGCGATTACCTTTCAAGTCGGGGTAGGGCTTCAGGTAGGTCTCCGGTACCTGGAAAGGGCCGTGGACGCCATTGAACGGCACATAGAGGAACAGCGGCTTATCCTTGGGTTGCCGCGCGATGACGCGGCAGGCCTCGTCGCGGAGGAGGTGCGTGGTGTAGCCTTCCTCCTTCACCTTTTGCCCGTCGCGATACCAGTCGAGTTCACCGCCGCGCTCGTGGGTGAAGTAATCGAGCATGCCGAAGTAGTGCCCGTAGTGGTGTTCGAAACCGCGCGCCAACGGCAGGTAGGCCGGCTTGAATTCGCCGAGGTGCCATTTGCCGACGATCTCGGTGGAGTAGCCGGCTTGCTTGAGGGCGTCGGCGAGCGTGCGCTCGGCGACCGGCAGGCCCCAGCCCGCATGCGGGCTGACGATCGAGTAGACACCGGTGCGCGTCGGGTAGCGGCCGGTGAGCAAGGTCGAGCGGGTCGGCGAGCAGACCGGTTGGACGTAGTGGTGCTCGAGGACCGCGCCGGCGTTGGCGAGGCGGTCGATGTTCGGGGTCTTGATCTGCTTGCCACCATTGAAGCCGCAGTCGGCGAAACCCAGGTCGTCGATCAGCAGGAAGACGATGTCGGGTTTGGGGGCGGCGAGGGCCGACCAAGGCAGAAGCATGGCGGCGAGCAGGAGGCGGGGGCTCATGGGGGTAGGCCTCTTATGCCCGTCCCCGGCCTCCCTGACACGAAAAATAGCGAACCCAGCGGCGATACGTGCCGGGGTTAACCCCGGGCGGCGAAATCGCGGGCGTAAGCCTCCGCGAAATACGTCAGGATCACGTCGGCTCCGGCCCGGCGGATGGCTAGTAGCGTCTCATCGCGCGCGGCGCGCAGGTCGAGCCAGCCTTTCTCGGCAGCGGCATGGATTTGGGCGTACTCGCCCGAGACCTGGTAGGCGGCGATCGGCAGGGCGGTCGCCTCCCGCAGGTCGCGGATGATGTCGAGGTACGCGCCGGCCGGCTTCACCATGATGAGGTCCGCGCCCTCCTGCACGTCGAGCAGGGCCTCGCGGAGCGCCTCGTTCCGGTTGGCGGGATTCATCTGGTAGCTGGCCTTGGAGATCGGCGCGGAGCCGGCGGGGCGGGCGCTGCCCACGGCGTCGCGGAACGGACCGTAGAACGCGGAGGCGTACTTCGCGGAATAAGCGAGGATTCCGGTGGAGGTGCGGCCGGCGAGGTCGAGCCCGCGGCGGATGGCGGCCACGCGGCCATCCATCATGTCGGACGGCGCCACGAAGTCGGCCCCGGCTTGCGCGGTCAGCAAGGCCATCTTCACGAGCGATTCCACGGTGGCGTCGTTGGCCACGTCCTGCCCGTCCTCCGTCAGGATGCCGTCGTGGCCGTGCGTGGTGTAAGGGTCGAGGGCGATGTCGGCGAAGATCACGGTGCCCGGCGACTTTGTCTTCACCTCGCGGATCGCGCGCAGGGCGAGGTTCGACGGGTTGAGCGCCTCGGCGCCTTCGGCCGTCTTACGGCGCGGGTCGATCTTCGGGAAGAGGGCGACCCCATGGATGCCCAGAAGCCTGAGTTCCGCGCACTTGGCCGCGAGCTGCGTCAGCGGGATGCGGCTGATCCCCGGCAAGGAGGCGATCGGCTCCGGCGCATCGGCTTCGGTTACGAACAGCGGCTGGATCAGGTGGCGGGGTTCGACCGTGGTCTCGGTCAGCATCGCACGGATGCCGGCCGAGGCGCGCAAGCGGCGGAGGCGGAGGGCGGGGGAGGGGTCGGCCGACATGGGAAAGGGAGTGAAACCAAGGGTGGGGGCAGGGCAACGGAGAAGCCTTGGCGGGTCAAAGCAGTGTGACACTTTGTCCTTTCGCCCCGTCTGACACAGGGATGGCCCATCCCTAGGCCGATAAAACCCCAATAAATCGGCCCCGTTTCCTTGGCACACGCCCTGCCTATACTGTTTCAAACCAACCCAGCATCTATCATGAGCAAAATCATCGGCATCGACCTCGGCACCACCAACTCCTGCATGGCCGTCCTGGAAGCAGGCGAGTCCGTCGTCATCCCCAATTCCGAGGGCGCGCGTACCACGCCCTCGATCGTCGCCTTCACCAAGAACGGCGACACCCTCGTCGGCCAGGCCGCCAAGCGCCAGGCCGTGACCAATCCCAGGAACACGGTCTTCTCCGCCAAGCGCCTCATCGGCCGCAAGTTCGGCGAGGTGAAGGCCATCGCCTCCAAACTACCTTACAAGGTGGTCGAGGGTAAGAACGGCGACGCCGCCATCGAGTGCGAAGTCGACGGCAAGCCCCGCGTCTTCACGCCCGAGGAGATCGCCGCCAAGGTGCTCGCCAAGCTGAAGGCCGACGCCGAGGCCTACCTGGGCGAGAAGGTCACGCAGGCCGTCATCACCGTGCCCGCCTACTTCAACGACGCGCAGCGCCAGGCCACCAAGGACGCCGGCACCATCGCCGGTCTCGAGGTGCTCCGTATCGTCAACGAGCCCACCGCGGCCTCCCTGGCCTACGGTCTCGATAAGAAGGGCGACGAGAAGATCGCGGTCTATGACCTCGGCGGCGGCACCTTCGACGTGTCCGTGCTCGAGATCGGCGGCGGCGTCTTCGAGGTCCGCGCGACCAACGGCGACACCGAGCTCGGCGGCGATAACTGGGACGAGCGCCTGATCCAGTGGCTCGTCGACGGCTTCCGCGTGGAGCAGGGTATCGACCTCTCCAAGGACCCGATGGCCCGCCAGCGCCTCAAGGAAGAAGCCGAGAAGGCCAAGATCGCCCTCTCGTCCTCCAACTCGGTCGACATCAACCTGCCGTTCATCACGGCCGACGCCTCCGGCCCCAAGCACCTCAACATCGCGCTCACCCGCGCCCAGATGGAGAAGGTCTGCGACGACCTCTCCGAGCGCACCCGCCGTCCGTTCGAGTCCTGCCTCAAGGACGCCGGCCTC
>JBEELT010000155.1:0-4167 GCA_041167995.1 Verrucomicrobiota bacterium
AAGCCCTTCTTCACCCCGGCACCTGCAAGGAAACACGTGAAGGCGTCAGGGTTATGGTCCCGGCCCGTGCCATTGCCTTGAAGGAACGGCATGCGACCGAATTCAGTGCACCAGACGATGAGCGTCTTCTCGAGCAGGCCGCGGCGCTTAAGGTCCGCGATCAAGGCGGCGGTCGGCTGGTCCATGATCTCGGCCTGCATGGCGTGCGTCTTCAGGATGTCGGAATGCGAGTCCCAGTTGGTGATGCCATTACCGCCGGAGGGATCGCTGCCGTTGAAGAGTTGCACCACGCGCACGCCCTTCTCGATGAGGCGGCGGGCGAGGAGGCAGTTCTTGGCGTATTCGCGCTTCAGGTCGGTGCCGGACTCGACGCCGTATTCCTTGCGGATCGAAGCCGGTTCGGACGAAAGGTCCATCACGTCGGGGACCGACATTTGCATGCGGCCCGCCAGTTCGTAGGTGGCGATGCGCGCGGCCAGATCGTTGTCGTCAGGGAAGCGTTCGAGGTGCCCGGCGTTGAGGCGGGCGAGCAGTTCCGACGTGCGACGGTCGTCGGCCGGCGTATAGGCGGACGGGCGAGCGAGATTGGCCGGAGGATGCTTGGCGTTGAAGTCCGTGCCCTGGAAAGAAGCCGGCAGGAAGCCGCTGCCGAAGTTGTTCTTACCTGAACGCGCCATCCCACGCGGATCGTTGATGGCGACGAAAGCAGGCAGCTCCGAGTTGGCGGTGCCGAGCGCGTAAGTGACCCAGGCGCCGAAGGAAGGATAGCCCTCGGCCGTGAAGCCAGTATTCAGGAAATTCTCGCCCTGCGGATGAGCGCTCGTCTGCGTGTGCAGCGAATGCAGGAAGCAGAAATCATCCGCGAGGGCGCCGAGATGCGGAAGCAGTTCCGAGGTCATTTTGCCGCTCTGGCCGCGCGGCTTGAATTCCCAGAACGGTTTGGCAATGCTGCCCGTCGGCCCTTCGAACGTCACCGCCGGCACGCCCGGAGGCTTCTGCCCGTGATAACGCGTGAGGGCGGGCTTGTAGTCGAAGGTATCCACGTGGCTGACCGCGCCAGGGCAATAAATAATCAGCACCTGTTCGGCCGCCGCGGGGAAGTGGGCTTTGCGCGGTGCGTAAGGCCGACCCGGATCGATGTCGGGCCGAATCGGGGCCGAGCCGGCGACGGTCCGGGCTTCCGAGGCGAGCAAGCCGTCCATCGCCAGTAGTTTCGCCAAGCCCACGCCACCCAAGGTCAGGCCAGCTTGATGGAGGAAGTTGCGGCGGCTGAGTAACGCTCGTCCCTGCGGGGAAAGATGCAAAGGATCGAAGCTCATGGGAGGAAGCCGAATTCGTTGGAGTTGATCAAGGCACGGCAGACGACGGGGAGGCCAGACTCGCGGGCGACCTCGACGGAGGCGGCGAGCTCAGCGGCCAAGGGGTCGCGGCCGAGCAGCAGGCGGAAGGTGTTCCGCACCTGTGCGGCGTGGTCGGACGGGGCGGCGCCCTTGGCCGCCTGTTCGGCGATGAACCTCGCCTGTTCGACGATGAAGTCACTGTTCATCAGATTGAGCGCCTGCAAGGGCGTGGTCGAGATCGCGCGCTTGGCGCTGACCTGTCCGCAATCGGGGAAGTCGAAAGCGGTAAAAATCTTGTCGTCCACTCGGCGCATGCGTTCTTGGTAGAGCATGCGGCGCCAGGTCTGCGGTCCATGGTTATCGGTCACCTGCCATTGGGCGTAGGTCTTCTTCACGTCGTGGATGCGGAAGCCGCGCCCACCGACGGAGCGGTCGAGTTTACCCGACGCGAGCAGGACCGAATCGCGGATGACCTCGGCCTCGACGCGGCGCGGCGGGAAACGCCAGAGCAACGACGAGCCGGCGTCGAGGCGGAGCCCTTGAGCCGAAGGCGCCGAGTCCTGCCGGAAGGCGTCGCTCAGGACGAGCGTGCGGAGCAGGTCCTTGACGCCCCAGGGCTGGGCGCCGGAACGAGAGGGAGCCGTGAATTCCGATGCCAGAAAATCCAGCAAGGCCGGGTGCGACGGCATCATGCCCGCCTTGCCGAAATCCGAGGCGGTGACCACGAGGCCCGCACCGAAGACATGATGCCAGAGGCGGTTGACCATCACGCGCGCGGTCAGTGGATGCTCCGGACGGGTGAGCCATGAGGCGAAGCGAAGGCGCCGCACGGATTCGGGAGCCGAGGCGTCAAGACCCAGGTCGCCGCCGAGGACGGCGAAGCCAGCGGGCGGCACCGCGCCGCCCGGCGTCTCTGGACTACCGCGCAACAGAACGCGCGTGTCCACGGGCTGGATGAACCGACCGACGAAGCTGTGGCGTGGTCCCTCTTCGTTTAGGTCGGCGATCAGGCCGTGTAGCGCATCCGAGGCCTGGCTGAGGAGCGGATCCGCCTTCAATTTTCGGCTAAGCACGGCGGTGTCACCGATTTCCTGCCAGGTACCGTCGGGGCGCAAACTAAGCAGCTTAAAAGGGGGCAGCTGGTCGCCGCCCTCTCCGGCCAAGTAATCCGTCTCGAAATAATATTCCCGGTTCGAACTGAGACGAAAGCGGTCGATCTGCTGCGGACGTGGGAATCGGATCTCGACCCAAGGCCTGGTCTTGGAGCCTTTCTCGGCGCGGGCCTTCCAGCCCTCGGTACCGAACTTGCCGTCGTTCGCCTTCGCGATTTCACCGCGCAGCTGGACCATCGCCTGATCGCCGACTAGGCTAGCGCCGGCGGCGGCGAGGGCGAGGTTGCGGCTTTGGTCCGCCGGGCCAAAGACCTCGAGCTCGTCGACCGAAACGTAATTGGTGGCAAACTCCACGCGCAGCGCCTGCGTCTGCTGGGCGGGGAAATGGAATTCAGAATACCCGCCCCAGTCTTCCGACCAGACGCCAAGCCGGTCGCGCAGCTGCGCGCGCCGCGCCTGCATCTGGCGATGCAGCGCCTCGGCCCGCTGCTGGCGCGGGTGCTCCGGAGCGAGCTCGGGGCGACGACCGCCAAACTCGACGCCCTGGAAGACGGCCGTCAGCGAATAGTAATCCTTAATGGAGATCGGGTCGAACTTATGGTTATGGCAGCGCGCGCAGCTGACGGTCAGGCCCAAGACCGAAGCACCCAAGGTCTGCATCACCTCGTCCAGTCGATCGGCGCGCGCCTGGCGGATGGCCGAGGGTTCCTGGCCGACCGTGGCGGCGGGCACATGCGGACCTGCGACGAGAAAACCCGTCGCGTCTCCGGCGCCAAGCTGATCGCCCGCCAGTTGCTCGCGGATAAACCGGTCGTAAGGCAAGTCTTCGCTGAAAGCGCGCACCACGTAGTCGCGGTAAATCCAAGAGTTCTTGCGGTAGAGGTTCGCCTCCGAGCCGTTGGTCTCGGCCCACCGGATGACATCGAGCCAATGCTGAGCCCAGCGTTCCCCAAAATGCGGCGAGGCGAGAAGCTCCTCGACCAGCGTGCGATAAGCGGCGTCGGTATCGCGCGCATAGTCGACCACGAAACGGTCGGCGCGCTCGGCCGTGGGCAGCAGACCCGTGAGCGTGACCGAGACGCGGCGGATGAGGGCACGTGGCTCGGCGGGCTTCGAGTAGGTCAGTCCCTTCTTGGTCAGCTCCGCGAGGAGGAAGGCGTCGACCGCGCCGCGCGCCGGGATCGCCGGGACCGCCGGGCGGACCACCGGCTGAAGAGACCAATGGTCGGAGACCGGCTTAATCGCGGCGGCTTCCATCTGGCCAGGCCAGACGGCGCCTTCGGCAATCCATTGCTCGAGGAGTGAGAGCTGCGCGGCGGAGAGCCGATCGCCCTTCGGCGGCATGCTGATGTCCGGATCGTTGGTGCGCAGGACCAACATCAGATAGCTCTTGGCCGGGTCGCCGGCCACCACCGCGGGTTTACCTGAGTCGCCGCCCGCGAGCAAGGCGAGGCGCCCGTCGACCCGGAAGCTAGATTTCTGCTTTTCGGGCCCATGGCATTCCAAACAACGCTTAGAAAGGATGGGCTTGATCTCGGTCTCGAAGTCGACCGCGGCGCCGGCGACGGCGCAGACAAACAGCAGGGGCAGCCAAGCCGACTTAAGTCTGTGCGTCTTCATGGGCGTGAGATTGGCTGCGTGCAAGGTGGGAAGACTTCGGCTCATCGGTGAGATAAGGTCGTTTCCAGCCGTCAGCAAGTACCGCCCCATATTAT
>JBEELT010000156.1:0-4116 GCA_041167995.1 Verrucomicrobiota bacterium
GCGTGGTCGCCGACGGCGCCCCGGATTGGCCGCTCGCGTTCGCGCCGCTCTGGGATCCGCCGCTCGTCCTGTACGCGGAGGGCGCCGCGCTCCCCGGCGAACGCGCGGTGGCGATCGTCGGTTCGCGGCATTGCACCGCCTACGGCGCGGGCCTGGCCCGGCGGTTCGCGCGTGAGCTCGCGGCCGCGGGCTGGTGGATCGTGAGCGGCCTGGCGCGGGGCATCGACACCGCGGCACATGAGGGCGCCCTCGACGCCGACGGCCGGACGGTCGCGGTGCTCGGCCACGGCCTCGACCTGACCTACCCGCCGGAGGGGCGTGCGCTGCGGGCCCGGATGCGGGAGCGCGGCGGGGTGCTCAGCGAGTTCCCGCTCGGGCGGCCGGCGGATCGCCAAAGCTTCCCGCAACGTAACCGCATCGTGGCCGCGCTGGTCCGCGCGGTGGTCGTGATCGAAACGGACGTGGACGGCGGCAGTCTCATCACCGCGCGCTTCGCGGGCGACCTCGGCAAGACCCTCTGCGCGGTACCCGGCCGCGTGGATAGCCCAGCCAGTCGCGGTTGCCACGCCCTGCTGCGCGACGGCGCGACCCTCGTGACGGGCGTCGACGACATCCTGCGCGAGCTGGGCGAGGCGCGCGACCTGGCGACCTTGCCGTTGCCTTCGCCGACCGCGCCCGCCCCGGAACACGCGCGCTGGCTGCGGCCGTTCGCCGGCGGCACGGCGCACGACGCCGAATCGCTCGCGGAGGCGACGCATTGCGCGCCGGCGGAGGCCGCCGCCATGCTGGCCTTGCTGGAGATCCGCGGGCTGCTGCTGCGCCGCCCGGACGGCCGACACGAGACGGGCTGATCAGCGGTGCGGGACGTTGCCTTGCGCCGGCGGGACCGGGGTCGCCAGCGGCTGGCCAGCCACCCAGTCAAGGAGGGCCTTGGGCTTGGCCAGGACATCCCGGCCGGCGGACCACCACGCGCGCCACCCGGCCCCGAAGTCGGCGGCGTAGGCGGTGGCGGATAAGCCGAGCCGATCGGCGATCCAGAGCGCGCGGACATCGTGCCAGCCTTGCGAGACGAAGACGACGTGCGCCCCCGGGAAAGCGGCGTGCGCCCGGACCGCGGAATCCAGCGTCCGCCAGCCATAAGGGTCCTCGACGATGGGCGTGCGGACGCCGGCCTCGACCAGTTGGCGCGCCATGGTGACCGCTTGCTCCGGTGTGCCCGACGTCACGACGAGCCGGGGGCGACCGCCGGCGCAAAGCCGAACCGTCGCCTCGATCCGCGCCCGGTACGTGCCCGAGGGCGTCCGCTGGTCGGCAAGGAATTCGTTCGTACCCAGGAGGACCACGATGCTGCCGGCCGGGAGCTCCGACGGGTCCTCATGAAAACGGCCCCAGCCGGCGGACCAGACCCAAGTATTGGCCAAGGCGCCGAATGCGACTACGGCGGCCAAGAGCCAGACGACCAGCCGTTTCACCCGTGAGGCCATCTTTGAACCCTAAACCGCGGGAAAAGCTAAAACAAGGGGCTAAAGCCGTTTTATTTGCTTAAAAATAGACAAACCTAGGTTGCCGACAGCCTGTTAGTGCTCATTATCTAGGACCGATCGGGACTGGCACGAAATCTGCCTACTTTTACTCATCATGAGCCTACCTCCCGCCACCCCGGCCGCCAAAGTCCTGGTCATCGACGATGACAAGGACCTGCGCTACTCGCTGCGCCGCGCCTTGGCCGGCCTGGGCCACCAGGTGCTCGAGGCGGACAGCGGCGAGACCGGGGTCGCGCTCGCCAAGCGCGAGCAGCCCGACGTCATCCTGCTCGACAACCGCATGGGCGGGATGAGCGGCATCGAGACGTTGCAGATGCTGCGCGGCGCGCAGCCCCAGGCGATGGTCATCCTGATGACGGCCTTCGGCACGACGCAGACCGCCATCGAGGCGATGAAGTTCGGCGCCTACGATTACGTGATGAAGCCGTTCGACCAGGCGAAGCTGATCACCCTCGTCGACAAGGCGCTCGGCGCCCGCCGCGACCTCGCCAACGCCGGCAAGGCCGGCCGCTCGCTCGTCAACCCGGCCGATTACAAGGAGGGCATCGTCGGCAGCTCCGAGCCCATGCAGGAGGTGCTCAAGTCCATCGGCCAGGTCGCGGCCAGCGAGGCCACCGTCCTCATCACCGGCGAGAGCGGCACGGGCAAGGAACTTGTCGCCCGCTGCATCCACCAGCATTCGCTGCGCGCCAAAGGCCCGTTCGTCGCGGTCAACTGCGCGGCGATCCCCGAGAACCTCATCGAATCCGAGCTCTTCGGCCACGAGAAGGGCGCCTTCACCGGCGCGACCAACCTCAAGCCCGGCAAGTTCGAGCTCTGCGACGGCGGCACCATCTTCCTCGACGAGATCGGCGACATGTCCCTGCCGACGCAGACCAAGGTGCTCCGCGCGATCCAGGAAGGCGAAATCCAGCGCGTCGGCGGCACCACGACCATCAAGGTCAGCGTCCGCCTCGTCGCCGCCACCAACAAGGACCTCGAGGCGATGGTGGCCTCGCGCCAGTTCCGCGAGGACCTCTACTACCGCCTCAACGTCTTCCGCATCCGCCTGCCCGCCCTGCGCCACCGCAAGACGGACATCCCCCTGCTCGTCGACTACATGCTGCAGCGCCAGTCGGCCGCGAAGAAGCAGCGCCCGAAGCGCCTGACCACCGAGGCCCTCGACGCGCTCCTCGCCTACGACTGGCCGGGCAACGTGCGCGAGCTCGAGAACGTCGTGCAGCGCGCCAACGTGCTCGCCAAGGGCGAGACGATCCTCGCGAAGGACCTGCCGCCCGACGTGCTCTCGCCCCGCAAGGCTACCCCCGCGGCCGCGCCCACCGCCGGCGCCGCGCCCGCCGCCGCGCTCCCGGAAGGCGTCGCGGTCCCCGCCGCCGCCGGCCTGACCGGCGCCTACGACGCGATCTACCGCCAGCTCCGCACCGCCGACGGCCGCGACATCCTCGCCGCCATCGAGCTCGACATGATCCGCCGCGCGATGGAGGAGACCCGCGGCAACCAGCTCCGTTCGGCGCTCATCCTCGGCATCAACCGCTCCACCCTCAAGAAGCGGCTCAACGAGATGCGCGAGGCCGGCATCAAGGTCTTCACTTAACCTTTGCCAGAGGCCCGGAACGGGTTTGTTTAGGAGGCGCCCCCATGAGCTCCTCCCCCCTCCGCCCCACCCTGTTGGCCACGGCCGCGCTCTTCCTGAGCTCGTATGCCGCGTTCGCCGGCGAACCCATCCAGATGTTCGACGGCAAGTCCCTCGCCGGCTGGAAGCCGTCCAAGAACTCGCCCGAGGGCACCTACAAGGTCGAGGACGGCGTCCTCCAGATTCGCGGCGGCCAGGGGCATCTCTTCTTCGTCGGCGCCGACGGCAAGGCGTCCTTCAAGAACTTTGAGTTCACCGCCAAGGTGAAGACCTACCCGGGCGCCAATTCGGGGCTCTACTTCCACACGACCTATGAGGACAAGGGCTGGCCCTCCCAAGGCTACGAGTGCCAGGTCAACGGCAGCCACAAGGACAACAAGCGCACCGGCGGTCTGTACGCCATCCGCGACGTGCTCAACACGCCCGCCGCGCCCGACAACGAATGGTTCGACTACCGCATCCGCGTCGAAGGCAAGCGCATCCAGATTTGGATCAACGGCAAGCAGACCGTCGACTTCACCGAGCCCGCCGACTGGACCCCGCCGAAGGGCATGCCCGGCCGCAAGCTCGGCGCGGGCACGTTCGCCATCCAGGCCCATGATCCGGGCTGCAAGGTCGACTACAAGGACCTCAAGGTCGAGACGCTCCCCTGATCACCGGACCGGGACGCTGAGCGCCAGGTTCAGCGACGCGACGAGGCGGGCCCGCACGGGTTCCGCCTTTTTTGTGAGCCGGCGTTGCTCCTGCTCGTACTCGCTGCGACCTTCCGGCGTCTCGATGCGGATCGGCGCGAGGCCGACGGCCGAGAAATCGTAGGGGCTGGCGCGCATGTCGACGGACCGGGCGTCGCGCGCGAGCTCGAAGGCATCGGCCGTCAGTTCCGCCGGCACCCACGGGGCCGACTTCATCGCCCACTTGTAGAGATCCATCGTGACGTGC
>JBEELT010000157.1:0-4114 GCA_041167995.1 Verrucomicrobiota bacterium
GGCATGGATGGTGGGCCTGCTGCAGGACCCGAACGAGAAGATCCGCCGCTACGCCACCGCCGCGATCCCGAAGCTTGGCGGCGACGAGTCCTCCGAGCGTAAGTTGCTGGATATCCTGCAGACGACTCAGGTCGATCGCGAGAAGCGCAAGGTCGCCGAGGCCTTGGAAAAGATCGGCGGCGCCGAGACCCTCAAGGTGGTCGCGGGGAAGGGGGACCAGCTGGTGTCCGAGCAGAAGGTGCGCGCGAGCGTGGCCCGCTTGGAGGGGCCGGGTGCGATCCGCATGGACGCGATTTTGCCCAAGCAGGCTGGCCTGAAACTGCACCTGCGTTGCCGCGCGGGGTTGGAGTCGATCGTCGCCGACGAGTTGCGTGAGGCCGAGGCCCGCCAAGGGAAATTCCGCGTCGTCGAGGTGCGGGGGACCTGCGTGGTGGTCGAGCCCAAGGGGCCGTTCTCGCTGGCCGACCTTTATCGCTTCCGTTGCTTCGACACCGCGAGCTTCGTGCTC
The DNA here is from genome assembly GCA_041167995.1 of Verrucomicrobiota bacterium. Lineage (GTDB taxonomy): Bacteria > Verrucomicrobiota > Verrucomicrobiia > Opitutales > UBA953 > UBA953. The sequence continues at coordinate 509 of JBEELT010000157.1, forward strand.
GGTCTGGTCCGCTCCCCGCAGTCGGCCACGGCGATCGAGGAACTGGCCAAGCTGGTCGCCTCCCCGCTGGCGGAGTTTTTGATGAAGAGCCTGACCGAGGGCGCCCTGCGCTACCGCCTCAGCATGTTGGCCGAAGGTAATCACGATGCGGCGGTCGCGAAGGTCACCGCGGAGGCCTTCCGTCTCAACCCGCGCATCCTCAATGACGCCCGCGAATCGCCTTGGTCCGTCGACGTCCTGTTCAATGAGATCAGCGCCTCGGTGGAGCTCCGCCCGCGGGTCAGTCCGAACCCCCGTCTTTATTACCGCACCGATGCCATCAACGCGGCTTCCCACCCACCCTTGGCGGCCTGTCTGGCTCGCCTCGCCGGCAAGCAGGCCGACGAACTGGTGTGGGATCCGTTCTGCGGCTCGGGCCTCGAGCTCATCGAGGCGGCCTTGTTCGGCGACGTGGCTCAGGTGGTCGGTACCGACATCGACCCGGCGGCAATCGCGATCGCCCAGGCGAATTTCACCGCGGCTAAGCTGCCGCGGACGAAGGGCGCTTTCCATGCCTGCGATTTCCGCGACGTGACCAAGATCCCGCAGCTCGACCGCGGCAAGGTCTCGCTGGTCATCTCCAACCCGCCCCTCGGCCGCCGCGTGCGCGTGCCGAACATGCATGGCCTCTTCACCGACCTCTTCCGGCTCTCCTCCGAAGTCCTGCGCCCCGGCGGTCGCCTCGTCTTCGTCAACCCGCTGCGCCTGGAATCCGTCGACCCGACCCTGCGCCTCGAGTCCCGCCGCCCGGTGGACCTCGGCGGCTACGAGTGCCGCGTTGAAGTCTATCGGAAGCGGTAACGGTCGGTTCTTCCGGAGGGTGGGTTGAACGATTGGCCGGAGGCGCGTCTTTGGCCGCTAGGTAGGGACGAGCGTCCCTGCTCGTCCGCGGCGTCACCGTTGCGAATCAACGGGAAGAATTGCGAACCCAGCGGCCGACCGGGACGGTCAGCCCTACCTCGAGGCGCATCGGGGTGCCGGTTGAGCGGCTCACTCCGCGATGAGCAGGGCGGCGGACGCGGGCGGGAGGGTCACGGTGGCCTTGCCGGCCGTGAGGGTGAGCGGCTCGGTCGCTTGCGGCGTCCACTTGCCCTCCGCGCTCACCGCCGCGCCCGCGAAGGTCACGCCTGCGGTGGCGTCGACGCTGGGTGCGGTGAGCCGCAGGACTTGCCCGGCCTTGAAGGCGGCCCCGAGGTCGAGCTGGGCGGCCACCGGCTGGGCTAGGTCCTTGTTGAGCAAGGTCACCCGCAGTTTGCCATCGGCTCCCCGCACGGCATGGGCCACGAAATTGGCGGCGCACTTTGTTTCCGACGCTACGAGCCGGCCTTGCGCGGCCTGACTGAAGAAGAGCAGGCCGTAGTAGAGCGGGGCGGCGCCGTAGGTTTCCGCCTGCTTGTCGTAAACGATGGGGGAGTAATTATTGGCGGTGAAACTCCCGTGGAGGTTGACCCCTTGGCCGCCGCGGGTGGCGACGTCGAAGAGGAAGTCGATCGACCACAGCGCCGAAGCGAAGGCGTTGCTCACGCCGCGTTTACCTCCGCCGGAGGCCGTGTTGCACTCGCCCACGCGGTAAGGCACGCCGGCCGCTTGGGCGTCGGCCAGTTTGATCGCCCAGTCGTCGGGATACTTCTCGCCGAGGAGCTTTTCGATCGAGGTGAAGCGCTGGGCCAGTGGGTCGGTCTCCGGCGCGGACAGCGGGTAGACATGCGAGGTAGCCAGCACCACCCGGCTTTTGAAGTCGGCCATGAAGAGCGGCATCCACTTTGTGCTCTTGGTCAGCGCTGGGCCCGTCAGCGGGGCCTGTGGCCGCTTCGCGACGATGGCGTCGGCTGTCGCGGTGAACTCGGCCTTGTACTGCGGGTAGCCCCAGTTGCCCGGTCGGATGCCCTCGCGCTTGGGCCCCTTCGGGTAGAGGTTCGGCTCATTGCCGATCTCGATCGCCAGGATCTCCTTCGCGCCCACCTGGAGGGCGTAGTCCGCCTCTGCGGCCGCCATGGCCGGGTTGTTCGCGCCGAGGTTGACCCCGTAGATGACCTTCCAGCCGGCGGCCCGGGCGAACGCGAAGAACTCGTCCACCGATTCGGTCCCGATCGTGCGCGGGTCGACCACGTAGCGGTTGTCCTTCATCGATTCCCGCGGCGGCTTCCCGTCGCGCTGGAAGAAGGTGGAATCCACGTTGTTCGCGCCGATGCGCAGTACGCCCGGCCCCAACGTCCGGCAGAGGTTGATCAGCGTCGTGTTCTTCACGTGGAAGCAGTCGCGCACCATCAGCTTCTTCTCGGTGCTCAGTCCCACGAAATCAGCCGGTAGCACGAGCCCGGGCTGGTCCGCATGGACCGTGACGGTCGCGGGGGTCGGCGAAGCGGCGGAAAAGGTGGCGGCTAACAACAGCGGCAGCATGGGGTCGAGGTTGGCCTGGCCTCCGTGGGCGGGGAAGGGCAAAAAGCACTAGCCACGCTTGCCAGACCCGCTCGGGTCACCTAGGAACCAAGCATGAGATACCCCCTCTGGCTCCTTGGTCTATGCTCCGTGGTCGCGTCGGCCGCCCCGATGAAGGTCTTCATCCTGGTCGGTCAGTCGAACATGGAGGGACATGCCCGGGTCGAGACCATCGATTACATCGGCGACGACCCCGCCACGGCTCCGTTGCTCAAGCGCATGCAAGGCCCGGACGGCAAGCCGGCGGTCGGCGAGGGCGCATGGATCACCTACCACACCGGAAGCGGCGACCGTAATGGCGAGGGCTTCGGTAAGTTGACCACGGGCTACGGCTCGCGTCAGGATCCGACCAAGGACGGTGGCAAAATCGGTCCGGAATACACCTTCGGTCTCGCGATGGACCGCACGTTTCCGGAGCCGGTGCTACTCATCAAGGCTGCCTGGGGTGGCAAGTCCTTGAACTACGATTTCCGTCCGCCCAGCGCCGGCCCTTACCCGCGCACCCCGTCCGAGATCGAGAAGAACCGGAACACGCTCGAGAACGCGGGGCACTACTACCGCCTGATGGCCGCCCATGTGAAGCAAGTCCTGGCCAATCCCGGTCGGGTCTGTCCGGCCTACGACCCGAAGGAGGGTTACGAGATTGCCGGGTTCATCTGGCTCCAAGGTTTCAACGACATGGTCGACGGCAACTTCTATCCCAAGCAGCCCAAGGGCGCGCCGGGTAACCGCTTCGCCAAGTATTCCGAACTGATGGCGGCCTTCATCCGGGATGTCCGCCGGGAGTTCGGCGCCCCGAAGATGCCGTTCGTCATCGGCGTGATGGGGGTCGGCGGCAAGGAGCCCGGCGACGACAACCTCGCTTTCCGCGAGGCCATGGCTGCGCCGGCCGAGCTGCCGGAATTCAAGGGCAACGTCACCGCCGTGCGCACCGCTCCTTTCTGGGATGAGCAGCTCGGCGCCATCCAGGCCAAGAAGGAGAAGGTCCGACAGATGGCCTATGAACTCCGCAACAAGGGCAAGCGGTCCGCCAACGCCGACGGCAAGATGACGGAGGAGCAGCAGCGTGAATCCCTCAAGGACTACGAGGCCAAGCTGATCACGCCTGCGGAGGCCGCCCAGCTCAAG
>JBEELT010000158.1:0-4111 GCA_041167995.1 Verrucomicrobiota bacterium
CATCGTGATGGTGGGCGCCCGCGTCAGCGTCTGGCTCAACGGCCAGCAGACGGTCGACCACGCCATCCTCGAGAACTTCTACGACCGCAAGGACTACGCGACGCTGAAGGAGGCCGGCCTCGTCCCCAAGGCGGCCACCCCGACCGACTATGACCGCAAGGTGACGATCCCCGCGCGCGGCCCGATTTCGCTCCAGACGCACGGCGCGCCGATCAAGTGGCGCAACGTCTTCATCCGCGAGATCGCCGGCGCCGAGGCCAACCAGTGGCTCGCTAGCAAGGGAACCGAAGGCTTCCGGCCCATCTTCAACGGCAAGGACCTGACCGATTGGAAGGGCGCCACCGACCAGTACGAAGTCGTCGACGGCGCCATCTTCTGCAAGCCGAAGAAGGGCGGCAACCTCTACCACAAGGACGACCTGACCGACTTCGTCGCGCGCCTCGAGTTCAAGGTGCCCGCCGGCGGCAACAACGGCCTCTGCCTGCGCTTCCCCGGCACCGGTAACACCGCCTACGTCGGGATGTGCGAGCTGCAGGTCCTCGACGACAACTACGATAAGGTGCGCGGCAAGCTCGACCCCCGCCAGGTCCATGGTTCGGCCTACGGCATGGTCGGCGCCCAGCGCGGCTACCAGCGCCCCATCGGCGAGTGGAACTTCCAGGAAGTGACGGTCAAGGGCTCGACCATCAAGGTCGAGCTGAACGGCTTCATCATCCTCGACGCCGACCTCAGCAAGGTCGACATGGCCACCGTGATGGCCAAGTCCGCCCACCCGGGCAAGGACAACGCCCATGGCTTCTTCGGCTTCGCTGGCCACGGCGACGCCGTCGGCTTCCGTGCGCTGTCCATCAAGCCCCTGGCGCCCGAGAAGAAGTAAGCGCCCGCCAGACCCCGACCAAAACCCCTCGAAAGAGGGGTTTTCTTTTTCTAGCCTTTGCAGGAACACCCTAGGTGTTAAACCTGTCATTCCCTTTTACCCCATGCTGTCCCCTCGTCCGTTCCTGCTTGCCGCCGCCTTGACCACCGTCGCGGCGACCGCCGCCGAGCGCGTCCAGTTCAACCGCGACATCCGCCCGATCTTCTCGGACACCTGCTTCGCCTGCCATGGTCCGGACGAGAGCAAGAACAAGGGCAAGCTGCGCCTCGACACGCTCGAGGCCGCGCGCAAGGGCGGCAAGTCGGGCGAACCCGCGATCGTGCCCGGCCAACCCGACCGGAGTTCGGTCATGAAGCGGCTGCTCACGACGGACCCGGACGACCACATGCCGCCGGCGGAGTTCCACAAGGTCCTCTCGTCCGCGCAGGTCGAGACGGTGCGCCGCTGGATCGCCGAAGGCGCCGAGTACCAAGGCCACTGGGCCTTCCAGCTGCCGCGCAAGGCGACTGCACCCGCGATCCCGGCGGGCGGCAACGCCATCGACGGGTTCGTCGCCGCGACCTTGGCGGAGAAGGGCCTCACGCCCAACCCAGAGGCCGACCGCGCGACGTTGCTGCGGCGCGCCGCGCTCGACCTCACCGGGCTGCCGCCGTCGGAGGAAGACCAGCGGGCCTTCCTCGCCGACGCCTCGCCCGAAGCCTGGTCCAAGGCCTTGGACCGCCTGCTGGCCTCGCCGCACTTCGGGGAGCAGATGGCGGTGCAGTGGCTCGACTTCGCGCGCTACGCGGACAGCAACGGCTTCCAGAGCGACACCACGCGCACGATGTGGCCGTGGCGCGACTGGGTCATCCGCGCCTACAACGAGAACAAGCCGTTCGACCAGTTCACCATCGAGCAGCTCGCCGGCGACCTGTTGCCCAACCCGCTCGAATCCCAGGTCGTCGCCACGGGCTTCAACCGCAACCACCGCCTCAACGGCGAGGGCGGCCGCATCGTCGAGGAATGGTTCGTGGAGTCGGTCATCGACCGGCTGGAGACGACTGGCTCGACCTGGATGGCGCTGACGCTCAACTGCTGCCGTTGCCACGACCACAAGTACGACCCGATTTCGCAGAAGGAGTTCTTCCAGCTCTTCGCCTACTTCAATTCCAACGAGGAATCCGGCGTGCTCGGCGATTTCGGCGGCGCCGCCTCCACCCGCAAGGGCGGCAACACCCCGCCCCTGCTCCTGCTGGCCGACGCGGACGCCAAGCGGCGGATGGCCGAGGCCGACCAGGCGCTCGCCGAAGCCCAGGCGGCCCTCAAGAAGGCCGCCGTCGCCGACCCCGCCGCCCAAGCCGCTTGGGAAAAGCGGATGGCCCAAGCCCTGACGGGTAAGGGCACGCCCTGGAACGTCCTCCCCGTCCAGAGCGCCGTCAGCGCCGGCGGCGCCACCCTCACGCGCCAACCGGACGGCAGCTACCTCGCGGGAGGCAAGAACCCGGCCAACGACACCTACACGGTCACCGCGGCCTTGCCGACCGGAACGCTGACCGGCCTCATGCTGGAAGCCTTGCCCGACCCTTCCCTCCCCGGCGGTAGCCTCGGTCGCTTCACCAACGGCAACTTCGTGCTCAGCGACGTCGCGGTGACGCTGGTGACCGCCGACGGCAAACGTCTCCCCGTCCCGATCGTCGACGCGCAGGCGGACTTCGAGCAGGACGGCTACCCGGCCAAGAGCCTCGTCGACGCGGCCCCCGCCCCGGCGAAGGGCAAGAAGGCCGCGGCCAAAGCCACCAAGACCGGCCCCGGTTGGGCCATCGCCGGCAACGTCGAGGCGAACCGCGTCCCGCGCAAGGCCCTGCTTGTGCTCGGCGCCACCCCCGTGCCGGCCGGAGCCTCCTTGATGGTCGAACTCCACCACAAGTCGATCGGCGGCCATAACGTCGGCCGCTTCCGCCTCAGCACCTCGGACCGCCCCGCCGCCGCGCTCGACCTCAAGGAGAGCCCGGCGACCTCCGCGCTTCGCCCGCTGCTCGCGAAGGCGCCCGCCGCCCGCACGGCGGCGGACCGCAAGGAACTAGCCCGCCTCTTCCTCGAAAGCACCGAGCACCCCAGCCAGACCGCCAAGGCGCGCGTGGCCGCGGCCATGAAGGCCAAGGAGGCCGCCGGCATGTCCGGCCTCGAGGTGATGGTGATGAAGGAGCGCGCCACCCCGAAGGACGCGTTCGTCCTGAACCGCGGCGAGTACGACAAGCCGGGCGACAAGGTGGAGCGCAAGCTGCCCGCCTTCTTGCCGCCCTTGCCCGCCGGCGAACCGAACAATCGCCTAGGCTTCGCCCGCTGGCTCGTCAACGGGAAGCACCCGCTCACGGGTCGCGTCTGGGTCAACCGCGCGTGGGAACGCCTCTTCGGCACCGGCTTGGTCAAGACTTCGGAGAACTTCGGTTCCCAGGCCGATTGGCCCTCGCACCCGGAGCTACTCGACTGGCTCGCGGTCGATTTCGTTGAAAGGAAATGGGACATAAAGGGCATGCTCAAGTTCATCATGATGAGCCGGGCCTACCGCCAGAGCGCCGCCGTCACCCCCGAGAAGCTCGAGAAGGACCCGGAGAACCGGCTGGTCTCCCGCGGGCCCCGCTTCCGCCTCTCGGCCGAGACGATCCGCGACCAGGCGCTGGCCACGAGCGGCCTGCTCATCCCCAAAATCGGCGGACCGAGCGTCAAACCCTACATGCCCGAGGCGGTGTGGGACGAGACCAGCGTCTACGGGGACATGCGCAACTACAAGGCCGACCAAGGCGAAGGGCTCTACCGCCGCAGCCTCTACACTATCTGGAAGCGGACCGCCGCGCCGCCGTCCATGCTGCTCTTCGACTCCGCCACCCGCGAGGTCTGCACCGTCAAGCGTTCCCGCAGCAACACCCCGCTGCAGGCCTTATCCCTGCTGAACGAAGTCACCTACATCGAGGCCGCCCGCAAACTGGCCGAGGCGACGCTCCGCCAGCCCGGCGACCTCGACCGCCGACTCGCCTGGGCCTTCCGCCGCGTAACGAGCCGCGAGGTGCAGGCCGACGAGGCCAAGGTGCTGCGCGCCGGCCTCGAGAAGCGCCTCGCCGCCTTCCGTGCCGACCTGCCGTCGGCCCAGAAGCTGCTCGCGGCCGGCCGCTCGCCGGCCCCGACCGACCTCGACGCGGCGGAACTGGCCGCCTGGACCGTGACCGCCAACATCCTCCTGAACCTCGACGAAACCAT
>JBEELT010000159.1:0-4099 GCA_041167995.1 Verrucomicrobiota bacterium
AGGTTGACCCCTCCCCTGCCTGACCATCCCTCCCGGATGGCCTCCCCTTTTCTACTACCAACACACCCATGTGCAAGACGCTCACCCTCCTGCTGGCCTTGACCCTCTCCGCGGTCCTGCCGGCCCAGACCCTCCAACTGCAGAAAGGCGATAACATCGCCTTCGTCGGCAGCGGACTGGCCGACCGCCAGCAGCACTACGGCAATCTGGAGGCCCTGATCCACCAGGCCAACGCCGACAAGGAGCTCGTGGTCCGCAACCTCGGCTTCTCCGGCGATGAGGTGCATACCCGCCACCGCTCCGACGAGGTGCCGACGCTCGAGTACTTCCTGGACATGAAGCCGGGCGACCTGACGACCAAATCGGGCAACACCACGGTCACCTACCACGCCGGCGCCCACTTCCACGCCAACGTGATCTTCGCCTACTGGGGCTTTAACGAATCGTTCCGTGGCCCGGAAGGCCTCGAGGACTACAAGAAGAACCTCGACGGCTTCCTTAAGAAGCACCTCGCGGCCGACTACGGCAAGGGTAAGCCCCGCCTCGTCCTCTTCTCCCCGCTCGCCCACGAGGACCTGAAGTCGCCCGACTTCGACGCCAAGATCGCCGTGCGCAACAACAAGAACCTGGAGCTCTACACCGCCGGCATGGCCGAGGTGGCCAAGGCCAACGGCGTCCAGTTCGTCGACCTCTTCCACCCGACCGCCCAGCTGTTCGCGGGCTCCGCGCGCCGGCTCACGACCAACGGCATCCACCTGAACACCGAAGGGGACGCCGCCGTGGCCGCGCTGCAGTTCCAGGCCCTGTTCGGCCAGGCCGCCCCGGCCGTCGACGCCAAGGTCCTCGCCGCGGTGAACGACAAGGCCACCGAGTGGCACCACCGCTACCGCACCGTCGACCAGTTCAACATCTACGGCCAGCGCTCCCGCATCAAGTACGAAGGCATCGACAACGCCACCGTCATCGGCCGCGAGCTCGCCAACCGCGACATCAAGGCCGCCAACCGCGACAAGGTCATCTGGGCCGCCGCCCAGGGCAAGACCCTCGTCGCCGACGACGCCAACCTCCTCCCCTACCTCTCCGTCCCGCCGAACCGCAAGGAGCCGGTGCCCTACCTGTCGGGCGAGGAGCAGCTCAAGCACCTCACCCTGCCCGAAGGCTGCAAGATCGAGTTCATCGCCGACGAGACGACAGTCCCCGAGCTCATCAACCCGGTCCAGATGAACTTCGACACCAAGGGCCGCCTCTGGCTCTCCGTCTGGCCCAACTACCCCGAGACCACCCCGACGACCAAGAACTTCGACAAGCTCCTCGTCCTCGACCTCGACCCCAAAACCGGCAAGGTCGCGAAGTCCCACGTCTTCCTCGACGGCCTGAACTGCCCGACCGGCTTCCAGTTCTACAAGGACGGCGTCATCCTCATCCAGTCGCCCGACATGTGGTACGTGCGCGACACCGACGGCGACGGCAAGGCCGACTGGAAGGAGAAGTTCCTCTCCGGCATGGACGCGGCGGACTCCCACCACGAGACCAACTCCATCTGCTATGAACCGGGTGGTGCGCTTTACTTCTCCGACGGCGTGTTCCACCGCACCCAGGTCGAGACCTTCGACCGCGGCGCGGTCCGCAACACCAACGGCGCCATTTACCGCTACGAGCCGCAGACGCACAAGTTCTCCCGCTACGTCCCGTACGGCTTCGCCAACCCGCACGGCCGCGTGTTCGACTACTGGGGCAACGACATCATCACGGACGCCACCGGCAACGCCAACTACTTCGGCCCCGGCTTCTCCGGCCACCTCGACAGCGGCAGCCACTCCGGCTACCCGCAGATGTGGAGCCGTCCCTCGCGCCCCTGCCCGGGCACCGCGATCCTCAGCAGCCGCCACTTCCCCGACGACTGGCAGGGCATGTTCCTTAACACGAACGTGATCACCTACCAGGGCATCTTCCGCGCCAAGCTCTCCCCGGGTTCCGAGAAGACCAAGGACGCCTCCGGCATCCGCGGCGAGACCGTCGAGCCGGGTCTAGTGAAGGCCGACAACGCCAAAGCGGGCAACTTCCGCCCCTCCGGCGTGGCCGTCGCCCCCGATGGCTCGCTCTACGTGATGGACTGGTCCCAGATGCTCATCGGCCACCTCCAGCACCACCTGCGCGACCCGAATCGCGACCACGCCCACGGCCGCCTCTACCGGATCACCTTCCCCTCCCGCCCGCTGCTCACCCCCAAGAAGGTCGACGGCGAACCGATTGAGGCGCTCCTGGAGCTCCTCAAGGAACACGAGGACAACGTCCGCCAGCGCGCCAAGATCGAGCTCCACAAGCACGACAGCTCCAAGGTGATCGCCGCGACCCAGAAGTGGGCCAAACAGTTCGACGCCTCCAAGCAGGCCGACGCCCACCACCTCCTTGAGGCGCTCTGGGTCCACCAGTGGCACAACGTTGTCAACCTCGACCTGATCAAGGCCCTGCTGAAGTCGCCCGAGTTCAACGCCCGCGCCCAGGCCCTCCGCGTGGTCTGCTACCAGCGCGACCGCATCCCGGACGCCATCGACCTCGTCGTCGCCGGCACCAAGGACGAATCCCCGCGCGTCCAGCTGGAGGCCGTCCGCGCCCTCAGCTTCTTCAACGGCGCCGACACCGCCAAGGCCGTCGCCGCCGCGCTCACCCTCAAGGACTCCAAGGACCAGTACATCTCCTACTGCCTGCGCGAGACCATGAAGCAGCTCGGCTCCCTGCCCGAAGGCAAGGGTCTGGTCGACGCGAAGGCCCTGCAGAAGCCCAAGGATGTCGAGTACGGCCCGAGCGACAAGAAGCTCTCCAAGGCCGACAAGAAGCTCTACGACCTCGGCAAGGAAGTCTACCACCGCGAGGCGCTCTGCGTCACCTGCCACCAGGCCGACGGCAAGGGCATCGACACCTTCCCCGACAAGTCCAAGCCGACCTTCGGCAGCTACCCCTCGCTGGCCAAGATGACCGGCTACCCGACCAATCCGTGGATTGACGGCGACCCCACCCGTGCCATCAAGCTCGTGCTGAACGGCATGTACGGCAAGATGACGTTCAACGGCAAGCAGTACGGTGACGTCGCCGCCGGCCAGGCCGCGATGACGCCACTCGGCCAGATGCTCAAGGATGAGGAAGTCGCCGCCGTGATGACCTACGTCCGCCAGTCCTGGGGCAATAACCTTCCTCCAGTCACCGCCGCGCAGGTCAAGAAGGCGCGCGACGCGAACAAGGGCCGCACGGCGATGTATACGCCCGAGGAGATCCTCAAGGAGCACCCCCTCCCGGCGGGCAAGTAAGTCGCCCGATAGCCATCCCCTCGCTAAGGGCGCGCCACACGGCGCGCCCTTTTTGTTGCGCGGTTGCCTCCGTCCGGAAGGAGCCTAGCCTGCCCGCCATGAAAACCTTGTCGGGCGTCGCCCTGCTGCTGCTCGGCCTGCTTCCCGGCCACGCGGCCGAAGCCGAGCTGACCGTCATCAGCTACAACATCCGGCACGGCTTGGGCATGGACGGTAAGGTCGACCTGCCGCGCATCGCCGAGGTCATCCGGGTAAGCGGCGCGCAGGTCGCGGTGCTGCAGGAAGTCGACCGCGGGATGGGGCGCACGCAACGGCGCGACCTCACGGCCGAACTCGCGAAAGCCTTGGGTTGGCAGGGCGTCTTTGACGCCAACCTGCGCACAGCGGATAAGGGACAATACGGAAACGCCCTCCTGACTTCGTTGCCGATCAAGGCGTGGAAGAATCGGGTCTTCCCACAGACCCAGCCCGGCGAGCCCCGGGGGCTGCTACGCGCCACCCTGATCTGGGAAGGCCGCGAGGTCGAGGTGCTGACGACCCACCTCGACGCCTCCAAGGACGACGCCGAACGGCGCCATCAGGTGGGGCTCATCCGGGAGGCCCTCCTCGGCCTGCCGGCCGAGCGCGCCTTCATCCTCGCGGGGGATTTCAACGCCTTGCCGACCGCGACGACCCTGACCCCTCTGCGCGAGCGCTGGACGGACGCCTGGGCCAGCCTCGAGACCACCCCGGGCCACACCTTCCCTTCCGACCAGCCCCGCGAGCGCATCGATTATTTTTGGTATGACGCCGGC
>JBEELT010000160.1:0-4095 GCA_041167995.1 Verrucomicrobiota bacterium
GGAACCGGCATCCCGCCAACCCACCCGGCGGGTTCGCGCTGTATGAGCGCACCGGCGACGAGGACGAGGATGAGACGCTGCTGCGCCTGTGGGTCGAGGAAGGCCTGCCGCACCCGCGGGTCGAGGGCCCGTGGGACCTGGCCCGGGCCCGGACTTGGGTGCGCGAGTGGCAGGGCCGTTTCGCCGATCGCTCGCAGCTGATCCTCGCGGCCAAGACGCCCGCCGAGCTGCGCGCCGGGCTCGCGCAGGCCCGCCGCGCGAACCTCCGCCAGATCTACCTCTTCACCGACGTCTGGCGGCCGGACGCCTTCTGGCCGGACAAGCACTCGCACGTCGACGTCAACCCCGCGGTCTTCCCGCGCGGTGAAGCAGATCTCCGGGCGTTCGCCGAGGAAGTGCGGGCCGCCGGGATGTACCTCGCGCTCCATTCCATCTCGGGCGGCATCGGGAAGTCGGATCCTCGCCGCGTCGGTGCCAAGCCCGACCCGCGGCTGGCCTCCTGGGGCGAGGGTAAGCTCGTCGGCACGGTCGACGCGAAGGCCGCGACCCTGCGCGTGCGGCTCGCGCCCGGGCAGGTCCTGCCTTCGGAAGATGAGCGCCGCGGCAAGTTCCCGTCCGTCGGGGAGCGCGGCGCCACCATCGAAACCAACTGGCTCAAGGTCGGCGAGGAGATCGTCCGTTTCGACGCGGCCGTCCGGCTGGCCGATGGCGCCTATGAACTGGTCCGCTGCCGGCGCGGCGTCGGCACCACGCCCGCGGTCGCCCATCCCGCCGCCACGGCGGTGGTCGGGCTCTATGCGCCTTACGGCGCGAACTTCATCCCCGGGAACGACACCGACCTCCTCACCGAGATGGCCGCCGAGTACGCCGGCCTCGTCAACCGCTGCCTCGTCGAGCACGTCGAATTCGACGGCGCGGAGATCCACGCGTACGAAGGCTTCTGGGGCTACCGCAAATACGCCACGCTCCTCTACCAAGGCCTGACCCGTCCGACCACCGCGCACGACAGCCGCGGCAGCCGCCCCGACTGCTGGTTCGAGTACCGGCTCAACTCTTCGAAGCGGCTCATGGCCGGAGCCTGCGCTTACTCGCACGGCAATTGGACCGTGCCCGTCGCGCTCGACCAATCCGGTCGTCCCGCGTCCAACCTGCTCGAGGCCCACTTCGTCCTGAGCCAGGGGCACCTCGGCGGCGCGCTCGGTCTGGCCAAGCCCGAGCCCATGTTCGGGGTCGGCGTGGAACAGCTCGCGCGGCATGGCCAGACCGAGGATTTTCTGGAGGCGTTGCGGACCTGGACGGAAGTCAACCGTCGCCTCACGCCCGCGCAGCATCAGGCGATTGCCGCGACCTTCCGCCCCCCGACCGGTCCGCGGAGCATGATCTTCAGCCACCACGTCCGGTCGGAAGCGGTCTGGGTCGCGCGAGAGCACGCCGACCGCTTTGAGCTCACGCCCACGACCGTACTCCGGCGGGCCAAGGGCGATATCCTCTGGCACGTCGGTCAGGAGCACGGACCCGTCGCCCCCAAGCAGTTCGCGCCCGCGGGCCAGGCCGTCGAGCTCGTGAACCCGCTCGCCGAGCGCCCCGTCGACTTCATCGTCCGCGTCCTGCCCGCGCTCGATCCCGCCGCGCCCACCGTCCGCCCGCCGGCGCCCGTGCGCACCAAACCGGCTGCGCCCGAGGTCGGCCCCGCCGTCTTCACCGCGGGCGGGGAGGCCGCGGCGAAAGGCCCGGCGTCCGTGGCCGCCCGACCGGTCAACTACGACCTCTTTCCCGCCCAGCCCTTCCGGTACGGCGAAGCCAGTTCGCGCCAGACCGAGTTCGAGGATGGCGCGCTCACCGTCAAGGATACCTCCTTCGCCGACGGACCGGTCCGACAGGTCGAAGGCTTGCCCGGGTGGTCGGTCGACCTCGACCTCACGCGCCACCGCGGGCTCGCCTGCACCGTCGAAGGCGACGGCTCCGGCGCGCTGCTACTCCTCCAGGTTGGTCAACGCGACTACATCATCCCGCTCGACTTCACCGGCGAGCGCGACGTCGTGATCCCGCACGGCGAAGTCGCGTGGGCGCGGGCCGATTGGGGCTGGCGCATGGAGACCAAGCACAACGACTACGGGAACGTCCGCCGGGTGAAAGTGGGCTTGCCGCAGATGGCGCGCGCCGGGACGAGCACCGCGACCGTCACGAACCTGCGCGCTCTCGCGGAGATCCCCCGACCGCTCGTCGACCCCGTCGTGCGCGTCGGCGAGCGCGTCCTGCGCCTGCGCGGGATCGTGCCCAGCGGTCACTACCTGAAATATGAAAATGGGCGGGCCCGGGTCTTCGATCCCGATTGGCGCCCGTGCGGCGAACTCGCGGTCGAGGGCGCGCTCGTGGCGCCCGCCGGCGCGGCGCGTTACCGCGTCGACGACGCGGGCGACGGCCCCGCGCCCTGGCTCGAGCTCCAGTTCAGCGTGCGCGGCGAGCCGATGACGGTGGGGAAGTGAGGGGGCGAGACGGAGGGGGCATCGAGTGCTGAATCGAGTACAGAGCACGGAGTGCTGAATCGAGTGCTGAATCGAGCGTACCTGATACCGTATCGTCTAACCGCCAACCGCTCGCGATTACCCTGCGCGCCGGGTTGGGACCAGCGTCCCTGCTGGTCCGAGGGCGCGAGGATACGACGGCATGAGGTCAGGCACGTCATCGCTGCGCGAGACAAAGCCAGTGATTTGTTGAACCGTTGACCGGTTGATCAGTTGGCCGGAGGTAAGGCTGAAGGTGTTGTGCCAACGGTTCTGGCCAACGGTTTAACTTATCAACCGATCAACGGTGCCTGCGGCCGAACGGGGACGGTCAGCCCTACCGAAGACGCGTTCTGAGCTTAGTCAGTCGGTCCTACCTCGCGGCGCCACGCGTGCACGCGGGATGCCGATCCATGGATCGGACCAAACCAACATCCTGTGACAATCGTGTCACGACGTTGACGGCCCTGACTTGTACAATAAGAAGTGTTCCAGATGGATGCGTTTCGTCTCCTTTGTTCGGCTTGCGCGGGTCCATCGGCGAAGCCGGTATCCATCGCCTAACATGCGTCGCCTCACCTGCGTCTTGCCCGCGGCTACCCTCGCCCTCGTGTTATCCGCGGGCCCTATCACCTATACCACGCCGAACCTCGACCCGACGCCGGTCGGCGCGACGAAGTCGGTGCCGTTCGCCGGCGCCACCTACCTCAATAAGGGGCTCGTCGGTGTGGGCAACTTCCCCGCCAGCGCGATCGACGGACTCGGCGATACCCTGGGGTCGTTCTCGTCCTTCAAGGTCGACCCGGCGACCTGGCGTAAGCACGCCGATGGGTCCTACTCCGGGACGCTCTACACTTTGCCCGACCGCGGTTACAACCGGGCGAGCCTCATCGACTATGCCGCGCGCATCCAGAAGTTCGACCTCGTCTTCCGGCCCGACTACACCACCCGCGTCGTGGGCCAGACCCAGCTGACATTGACCTTCAAGGGCACGACGAAGATCACGGATACCAACGGACAGCCGACGACGGCCGTGAACCCGACTGCTACGACGCTCGGCAGCCTCACCAACGTGCCCGTCGCCAACGGCAGGCTGACGCTGGACGCCGAGGGTCTCGCCTTCGCCCCCGACGGCAGCTTCTACGTGTCCGACGAATACGGTGCCACCATCCTCCACCTCGCCCGCGACGGCCGACTACTCGGGAAGATCTCGCCCGTCCAAGCCCTGATCCCGCGGTTCACCGAGGCTTCCAGCCTGACTGGTTACGCCACGCAGGTCAAAGGCGTCGATATCAGCAAGGCCCCCGACCCCATGGTTCAGATCGGCGGACGGCGCGACAACCAAGGCTGGGAGGCGATCGACGTGACGCCCGACGGCAGGTATCTCGTGGCGATGCTCCAGAGTGCCACGCGCCAGGACACGCCGGGGAATATCGACGTCAACCGCGCGTATACCCGCGTCCTCGTCTACGACATCTCGAGCCAAGCGACCCCGGCTGCCCCGGTCGGCCACTACCTCGTCGCCCTCCCGACCGTCAGCGAGGCCGGCGTCGGCGCCGCGGCCACCAAGACCGCGGCCCAGTCGGAGCTC
>JBEELT010000161.1:0-4094 GCA_041167995.1 Verrucomicrobiota bacterium
AGGCGACGAGGGCGGCGTGTCGGGCGGCGGCTTCCACGGGACCAGCGTTGCGGGGACTTTTCGCCTGCGCCAGACGAAACGAGGTTGAGCCATGCCCCGATTTGGCCTGACTGCAGGCGGATGATCCTCGCGATCGAAAGTTCCTGCGATGAATCGGCCTTGGCGCTCTTCGACCCGGCCCGGGGCATCGTGCGCGAACGCGTGAGCACGCAGGCGGCCGAGCACGAGAAATACGGCGGCGTCGTGCCGGAGCTGGCCAGCCGCATGCACCTTTCCGCCCTGCCTTGGCTGCTGGAGGAATTCAAAGGCGACCTGCCGGCGGTCACGCGGCTCGCCGTCACCCGCGGCCCCGGCCTGCTACCCTGCCTCTCGATGGGCGTCACGCTGGGACGGGCGCTGGCGCTGGCCACCGGCCGCCCGCTGGTCGGCGTCAACCACCTGCGCGCCCACGTCCACTCGGTCTTCCTGCCTCTGCACGCGCAGGACCCCGCGGGCTTCCTGGCCGCGCGCGCGGCGTTGCTCCCGCACCTCGGGATCGTGATCTCCGGCGGCAACACGCTGCTCGTACGCCTGGGCGAGGACCTCTCGATCCGGGTGGTCGCCCGCACGGTCGACGATGCCGCGGGCGAGGCTTTCGACAAGGGCGCCAAGCTCCTCGGCCTGCCCTACCCGGGCGGCGCGCTCATCGAACGCCTCGCCGCGGGAGGCGACGTCGCGAAGTTCGTCTTCCCGCGCGGCATCCCGGAGAAGGCCGACCTGCGCCTGAGTTTCTCCGGCTTGAAGACCGCGCTGCGCTACCAGCTCGAGAAGATGGACGACGCGCAAGTGCGCGCGGCCCTGCCCGACCTCTGCGCAGGCTACCAGCACGCCATCATCGCGCAGCTCGTCGCCAAGACCGGGGCCGCCCTCGACCGCGGCACCTACCGTTCGGTCGGCCTTTCGGGCGGGGTCGCCAACAATCGCACGCTCCGCACCCGCCTCACGAACGCGGCCGCGCAACGCGGTCTGCCGATGTTCCTCGCGGAGCCGAAGCACTGCGGCGACAACGCGGCGATGATTGCCTTCGCCGCCTGGAGCGAGCCGGACCGGCCGAGCGACGTGGCGCCCGCTCCGTCCCTGACGGTCGATCAGGCCTGAGCCTGCTTGACGAGCTCCGTGAAAGCGCGGAAACGGGGATCCGCGGCATCGCCCAGCAGCGCGTAGAAGACCGTCTCCACCGGCAGGATCGTCGCTCCGCCATGCCGTAACGCGGCGAGACTGACGGCGCCATCCTCCGGCCGCCGCTCCGTGATGGCGTCGGCCAGCAAAGTGACCCCGAAGTCGGCGCGCAGGGCGGCGACCGCGGTCTGGTGCACGCAGACCGGCCCTTCGAGTCCCGCGATCAGCAGGTGGGTGATGCCGGCTTCCCGCAACGCCTCGGTGAGCCCCGGAGCCCCGAAGGCGGAGAAAGCGGTCTTGCCGAACACCCGGGTGCCTTCGCCCGCCGCCAGGAGCAGCTCCGGGTGGGTCGGGCCAAGTTTGGCGGGCACCTGCTCGGTGAAGAAGATCGGCAACCCAAGGAGCCGGGCGGCGCCCACCGCCAGGCGGCAACGTCGCAGGCAGGCTTCGCCCGCAGGCATCACCCGGAGGAAGGTGGGTTGGACATCGACCACGAGCAGGGCCGCGCCACCGGAGGGACTAACGCCGTTCATGCCGCAGACTGACCCGAGACCGTCAATAAGTCAGCCCCAATCCCCGGGGAATGGGGTTGCCCGCCCGGCCCCCGCGGGCTCATCCTCGGCGCATGGATTGGCAGGTCAAACCCATCGCCCGTACGTGCGCCGTCTCCGGTCAGGAACTTCGCGTCGGCGATATCGTCACGTGCATCGTGCATAAGCCGACCGGCGGCCTCATCGACCGCACCGACGTGCTCAAGGACCACGCCGCCGCCTTCCAGGCGCCCGGCCTCCTCCTCGGCAAGTGGACCCGCGAGGTCAAGGAACGCGGGGAAGAGGAGCAGGCCCAGCGTGCGCAGCTACTCGCGTCGCGAGAGGAGTTCTTCCTCTCCCTCTATGAGAACGAGGAGGACCCGTCGGGCGACAAGACCGTCCTGAAGCACATCCTCGCGATGCTGCTTGAGCGCAAGCGGATCATCAAGGCGATGGGGCCGGCCGACAAGGGCCTCACCCCCTACCAGCACGCCGCAAGCAAGCAGGTCTACCTTGTGCCCGCCCTCGACCTGCAGCCCGCCCACCTGCTCAAGGTAGGCGCGACCCTCGACCTCCTGGTCGGTTGATTTTCATGAAGTCCCTCTCCGTCCTCGGTGCCCTCGCCGCCCTTTGCCTCGCCGGCTGCACCCCGGACCTCCCCACCGACATCGCCTCCATCTTCCTCGAGGCCCCGCCCTCGACCGGCCCGTCGATGAAGCTTTACGTCGAACTGCCCGTCAGCGGCCTGCGGATCCCGGTCATCACCACGGCCCTGGTCAAGGCCGAGTCCGTGCTCAACACCGAGGTCGTCGAGGCCGGCCCGCAGGATATGCGTCAGGTCTTCCTGCTCGTACAGGTCGACCGCAAGTCGGGCGCCGACATCATGCATTACACGGCCGAGGCGGCGGGCAAGCAGCTCGTGCTCGTGGTCAACGATACGGCGGTCGGCATCATGCGGATCGAAAGCCAGATCGTCGATGGCAACCTCCTCTTCCACGTCGAACAGAAAGGCCTCTCAAATCGCGCGGCGGCGACGGAACTGAGCAAGCGCCTCAACTCCTCGGTCCTCAAGATCCGCAAATTGCAGGAGCGCGAGGGCCAGTGACCCGGAGTCGGTACCAACGTCTGCTCCTGCTCGGACTCTGCGCGGCGAGCGCGACGGCGACGGAGGTCGTCTGGCCGACGTCGATGGACCGCTCCTTGCTGCGTTCCCCCGAGGACTACCTGCAGCCGACCGAGTCCGGGCGACTCGAGTCCGGCGCCTTCGGCATGGTCCGCGACGACGGTCATCGCTTCCATGAGGGGCTCGACATCCGTCCCGCGGGCCGGACCAAGTCCGGCGAGCCGACCGACCTGGTCTTCTCCGCGATGGAGGGCGTGGTCGCCTACGTTAACGCACGCCCCAACGGTACCTACGGTCGTTACGTGGTGATGCTGCACCCGCGCGCCGAGTTGCCGGTCTACACGCTCTACGCCCACCTGGCCTCCCTCCAGCCCGGGCTCAAGGTGGGGCAGACTTTGGCGGCCGGCAAGGTCCTGGGCGTCATGGGACGCAGTTCGACGAGCGAGACCGCGATTCCCAAGGAACGCGCGCACCTGCATTTCGAGGTCGGCCTGATGCTCAGCGAACGATTCCAGGCCTGGTACGACGCCGACGCCGACAACCGGGGCGTGCCGAACCATCACGGGGTCTTCAATGGCCAGAACCTGATCGGCTTCGACCCGACGCTCCTGCTGGCGCGCTCCTCCGCCGACGTGCGGACGCTCCTGCGCGACCAACCGGTGGCCCTGGCCATCACGCTGCGCCCCAAACGCACGCCCGACTTCCTCACCCGCTACCCCGCCCTGCTCAAAGGGGGCGATAGCGCGACCGCGGCGGGCTGGTACGTGGAGTTCAGCTGGCAAGGGATGCCGATCGGCTGGACGGCCCTGCCGGCGGGCGACCCGCGCCTGCGACCCGGCCCTTGGTCGCTCTACGGTGTGAAAGATCAGTTTCGCCCGCAGCTCATCCGGCGCCGCATGCTGACCGCCAACGGCAAGGCCGCCGGCGACACGCTCATCCGGCAGGTCGAGATCCTGACGGCCAACAGCCGCTGATCAGTTGAGCCCGGGGTCCTCGGGCGAATCCGCCGCGAGCCGCAGGTCCGGGCGATGCTTCACCAGCAGGGCCTTCCAGAAAGCCTCCCCTTCCAGCCGGGCGCAGACCCGATCGAAGGGACAGGTGATCCAGGCGTTGAGCCGAAGCTCGTTCTCAAGCTGCCCGGCGTCCCAGCCGGCGTAACCGACGAACCCGAACAGACGGAAGGCCGGGTCGACGGCGAGCGTCTCGGCTTCCTCCCGGCTGATACCGTAGCGCCGCGCCGCTGGCCCGCGGGCGGCGAAACGCCAGCCGCCGAACGCGAGCTG
>JBEELT010000162.1:0-4080 GCA_041167995.1 Verrucomicrobiota bacterium
TGGTGGTCCAACGCGGGTGGCGAGAAAGGCCTCTGGCATTTCCAGACCCCGATCCTCTACGGCGCGTATGACCTCAAGGGCCAGTACCCTGAGGACTTCATGCAGGTCTGGCCCAAGATCGGCCTGGCCGACCACCAGGGCGGCGCCGGTCGCACGCGACCCGACAAGACCCTGAATCATTTCACCGCCGCGTGCGGGCAGGAAGTCGTCCGGGGAGACCGCTTGCCGGCCGATTTGCGGGGCGACGTCCTGATCTCCGAACCCGTCGGACGACTCGTCCGTCGCGCCAAGGTCTCCGTCGTTGACGGCATCACGCGTCTCGAGAACCCTTACGCCAAGTCGGAGTTCATCCGCTCCAGCGATCCGAACTTCCGTATCGTCAATATGGTGAATGGACCGGACGGCTGCCTGTACCTTGTGGATATGTACCGCGGCATCATCCAGGAAGGTAACTGGGTCAAGGAAGGTAGCTACCTCCGCAAGGTTGTGCAGCAGTATGGCCTAGATAAGGTCTACGGCTACGGCCGAATTTGGCGCCTCGTGCACAAGGACTTTAAGCCCGGCCCTCAGCCCCGCATGCTCGAGGAGACCCCGGCTCAGCTGGTCGCGCATCTTTCGCACCCTAACGGATGGTGGCGCGATACCGCCCAGAAGCTCCTCGTCCTCAAGGGCGATAAGTCGGTCGTTCCGGCGCTTACCGAGCTAGCGCTCGGCGGCAAGGAGTCTCTCGGGCGCATCCATGCGCTCTGGACGCTCGAAGGCCTCGGTGCGCTGGAGGCCAAGACGGTTCGTGCGTTTCTCGCCGACAAGAATCCCGATCTCCGACGCCAGGGCCTCCGCGCCGGCGAATCCCTCGTTCGTGCCGGGGATAAGTCTCTCATCGAAGACTTCGCCAAGCTCGGCGTCGATCAGGACCCCAACGTCGCCCTCCAGACCATCATGACCGCCAAGGTCCTCGGCTCTAACGAGGTCAAGGCCTGGCCCGATTACGCTAAGTTTCAGCAGAAAGTGTTGCTCGCCTCCGCTTCCAAGGGCGTGCGCGAACTCGGTGCGATTATTCTGACCGGTACCGATCAGGTCGGCGGACGTGATTACACGGGAGAAGAGAACAAGCTTCTCGTCAAGGGTCAGGCGATCTATCGCGAACTCTGCTTTGCCTGCCATGGTTACGACGGCAAAGGCATGGCCGTCGAGGGTCCTAAGCCCGGTATGACCATCGCCCCGCCCCTCGGCAACGCGGCGACCATTAAGGGCCATCGCGATGGTATCGTGCGTGTCCTCCTTAATGGCATGGCCGGTCCCATCGGCGGTAAGACTTACGACGCCCAGATGGTACCTATGCCGATGAACGACGACGAGTGGATCGCCGCCGTGACTTCTTACGTCCGCAATTCCTTCGGCAACAAAGGGGCGCTCATCTTCCCAAAGGATGTCGCCCGTATCCGTGAGGAGGTGAAGGGTGTCACCGCGCCGTGGACGCAGGAAACCCTGCAGACTTCGCTCCCCCCGATTGTCAAGGCGGCCAAGGACTGGAAGGTTTCGGCCAGCGATGAAGCCGACACCGCGCAGAACGGGTGCGACTCCGATGGCAAGACTCGCTGGGAAACCAAGTCCGAGCAGAAGAAGGGCATGTGGTATCAGGTCGAGCTGCCCGCGGCCCAGGCGGTCGCCGGCGTGCGTCTTGATGCCTCCGGTCGGCCCAGCGCCTTCCCGAAGAATTTCAAGATCGAGGGTTCCGTCGACGGTAAGAAGTGGTTCCTGCTCGGCACCAGCCACGGACTATACGCTCTCTCCGAAGCTTACTTTGGCGCGAAGCAGGCCAAATTCGTCAAAGTTACTCTGACCGATGCCACCAAGGGCCAACCTTGGGCGATCCAAGAGCTTCAGCTCGTCGCCCAGAAGTAACTCGTTCAGATTCTCCGTTCGACAGGGTGACAAAGGTCGCCCTGTCGTGTTTATCGACCATGACACCCGAGCAACGAGAACAGTTCACGCAGGCTGTCTTCCGCTGTGCTCCTTTGCCGGCGGATTGGCCGGCAGACTTCGCGATCATCACCGCTTATGGCCCGGACGGGCTGCCGACGAAGGGAGAACTGAACCTGGCGGCCGACCTCGCCTTGGAGGCCGATCTTAGGGCGGCAGGCTATCGCCTCCATCGGATCACCGGTGGCTCAGCGGATGGCCGCCATCAGGAGCCGGGATGGGCCGTGCCGATCGGGCTACCCGGGGCGGTCGAGTTCGGGTGCCGCTATCGTCAGTTGGCCGTCTTTTATGTCCGGGCGGGTGGGCTGTGCTTGGTCGATTGCGCCGATGGCTCGTCCGAGGACCTGAAGCGGGCGTTCGGGCTGGTCTGACCATTTTCGGGTTGGAACACCGAGGGATTTGGGGACTCTAACCCGTAACCCCCCATCCCCATGAAGAGCCTCCTGTCCCTTCTCGCCGTCCTGGCCGCCGTCGTCGGCGTCCGCGCCGCCGATGCCCCTGGTCTGGTCAACGGTCACCCGCCCGACCTCAAGACCCTCAAGAGCGGCGATGCCGCCCCCGACTTCGACCTGCTCGGCACCGACGGCAAGAAGCACAAGCTGGCCGAGTATACTGGCGGCGAAGCCCTCGTCGTCCTCTTCACCTCGAACCACTGCCCGACCTCGCACAGCATCGAGCGCCGCCTCCAGAAGTTCTATGAGGAATACAAGGGCAAGGGCGTGAAGCTCGTCGCGATCAACCCCAACCACCCGGACGGCCTCAGCAAGGACGAGCTCGGTTACGGTGAGTTCGGCGACTCTTATGCCGAGATGAAGCCCTACGCCGAAAAGAATAAGTGGACCTTTGACTACCTCTACGACGGCGACACCCAGACGGTCGCCCGCGCCTACGGCTGCCTCGCGACCCCGCACGTCTTCGTCTTCGATAAGAACCTCAAGCTCCGCTACCAGGGCCGTTTCGACGACTCCCGCTTCTACGACGACAGCACCGTCAAGTCCAAGGACTGCCAGAACGCTGTCGACGCCATCCTGGCGGGCAAGCCGGTCGCCCTCGAACTTACCAAGCCCATGGGCTGCTCCACCAAGTGGCGCGAGAAGAAGGCCCTGCACGACGCCAAGCATGAGTCCTGGGCCAAGACCCCGGTGACTGTCGAGGAGATCAAGGCCGCCGACATCGCCAAGCTGCGCGCCAATCCCACCAATAAGTACCGCCTGATCAACGTCTGGGCCACCTGGTGCGCCCCGTGCAAGCAGGAGTTCCCCGACCTCGTGGCGATCTCCCGCCAGTTCGACATGCGCGACTTTGAACTCGTGACCATCAGCCTCGACAAACCTTCGGAGCTTCCGAAGGCCCAGACGTTCCTCTTCCAGCAGGCCGCCGGCCTCAGCCGGAAGGTCGAGGCCACCGTGAAGAAGGAAGGTCGCACCACGAACCACTACCTCTTCGCGGGCGGCGGTGACGACCTCGCGGCCGTGCTGGACAAGGAGATGCCCGGCCCGATCCCGCACTCGATCCTCGTCGCCCCCGGTGGCGAGATCGTCTGGCGCCATAACGGTGTCCTGGATCGCGGCGCCGCGCTGACGGCCATCCTCGACAAGATGAACCGTTTCTACTCGCCCGGCGCCCCCAAGGCCGCCGCGAAGAAGTAAGCGAGCTGCGCGAAGAGAAAGCCCCGGACGCCGCGAGGCGGGCCGGGGCTTTTCGTTGGAACGTTCGGCGGGCTCAGACCGAGAGCGCGAAGGTCTGGTCCAGCGGGTTGAGCCAGACCTTCACGCGCGGCATCCAGGAAGGGCCGATGATCGCGTCGATATCGAGCGCCCGGAGGAACGGACCCATCGGCACCGGCGAGACGCCCCCGCCGCGGATCTCCGGCGCCGGGCCCACGGCCTCCAGTAGGTCGTGTCCCGCCAAGGTGAACGGCAGCGTGTAGGCGGTCGGGATATCCAGGTCGCCGAACATGGGGCTGAAGTCGGTGAACCCGGGTCGCGGCGGAGCCCCGTCCGTGAAACGGCGGGCCGTCACATAGCCGAACTGCGCGCCCGTGTCCCAGAGCACGCGCGCGGGCTGGTTGTTGAGCGTCACGCGGAAGAGGGGGAG
>JBEELT010000163.1:0-4042 GCA_041167995.1 Verrucomicrobiota bacterium
GGCGATCGTCACGGGCATCTTCCCTTCGGCGATGAGGTTGTCGAAGACCGTCGCGACCCGCCAGTTGCCCTTGGGGCCGATGTAGCCCATGCCATCCTGGAAGACCATGAGGCAGGCGTCCTTCTTGCCGTCATACTGCGACGGCACATAGAGCGCCCACTCGCGGCCGTAGCCGGGGAAGGTCTTCGAGTCCTCGAGGCGGAACTTGGTGACCACGCCCTTGGGGACGCCGGCCTTCTCCTGGGAGTCGGGCCCGAGGGTGTACTGGGCATTCCAGTCCTTCGCGGGCGCGGCGGCCTTGGGCGCCGCGGTCTGGGCGGAGGCCACGGTGGTCAACCCGACCAGCAGGCAGGGGAGGAGGGTTCGGAGGGGGCTCATGGGGGTGGGTTGAATGAAGCAGACGCCCACGACGAGACAAGCCCAAGTGCCTCAGGCGCCGGGTTCATGGCCGACTTTCCGGAGGCGCCAGATCTCGGGGAAGCGCCAATGGGTCAACCCCATCACGCCGAAGGTCGCCAGGCCGCCGAAGACGACCGAATTGACCGTCCCGAGGAGGCGGGCCGCGAGGCCGGACTCCGCCATGCCGAGCTCGTTGGAGCAACCGACGAAAACCGCGGTGACCGCGGAGACCCGGCCCATCATCTCCGGCGGCACGGTGGTCTGGAGGATTGTCTGGCGGATGATGACGTTGACCGCGTCGGCGGCGCCCGAGATTAGCAGGAAGAGGAAGGCGAAGACGAAGGCCGCCTGCAACCCGAGCCCCAGGAGCGCCGCCAGTTGGATCGAGAGACCGAATCCGATGATGCAGAGCCCGAAGACCGCGAAGGAGGCGTAGAGCGCGGGGCCTGCGCGTTCGAGCGGCGGGCGGACGATGAGGTAGATGGACATGATCACCGCGCCCATCGAGGTCGCCGCCCGAAGGAGGCCAAAACCTAATTCGCCGACCCCGAGCATCTGCGCGAAGATCGGGAGGAGGGCGACGGCCCCGCCGAGCAGGACGGCGAAGAGGTCCAGCGTGAATGCGCCGAGCATGACGCGCTGGCTGAGCATGAACCGGATGCCGACCGCCAGGCTTTGGAAGATGGGTTCGGGTTGGCGGGACTGGAGTTTCTGGCCAGGGCGGAGCAGGGTGGTGGCGACGAGCGAGCCGATGAAGCAGCCGAGCATGCAGCCATAGGTCACCGGTTCGCCGCCCAGCCAGAGTAGGATGCCGGCGATGCCCGGGCCAAGGACGCAGGCCAGTTCGAAGAGCGTGTTGCGCCAGCGAACGCCGCCGGCGATCAGCTCGCGTGGGAGCAGCTCGGCGATCATGGCCTGGCGTGCCGTGGTCAGGAAACTCCGCGCTAGCCCGCCGAGGGTGACCATCGCGTAGAGGAGCGTGAGCTGCAGCCAGGCTTCGAGCCGCAGTAGGCTCTGGGCGAAGAGGATCAGCCCGAGCAGCGTCATCGCGGCCAGCGCCAGTCGGGCGATGCGGCGGCGGTCGTGCGTGTCGGCGACATGGCCGGCGAAGAGGACGGCGGCGACGAAGGGGATGACCTCGGCCAGGCCGATGGCCCCGAGGGCCAGGGCCGCGTTCTCGGTGTCGGCCCGCGTCAAGCGGAAGACCTGCCAGGCGACGGCAACGCCTTGAATCTGGATGCCGAGGGTCCCGAGGACGATCGCGCCGAGGTAGAGGCGGAACGAAGCGTGCTGGACGGCGGAGGCCTGCGGCGCGGAGGACATCGGCCCAAGCAGAGCGGGCCGACGCCGACTAAGCAATCACGCCTTTGACCACGTGGCCGGCGACGTCCGTTAGGCGGTAGTAGCGCCCTTGGAACTTGAAGGTCTGCCGTTCATGGTCGACCCCGAGCAGGTGCTGCATCGTGGCGTGGAGGTCGTGCACGTGCACCGGGTCCTTGACGATATTGTAGCCGAACTCGTCGGTCTGGCCGTGGACATGGCCGCCCTTGATGCCGCCGCCCGCCATCCAGGCGCTGAAGCAACGGGGGTGATGGTCGCGGCCGTAGTTGTTCGCGGTGATCTTGCCCTGACTGTAGGCCGTGCGGCCGAACTCGCCGCCCCAGATGACGAGCGTGTCGTCGAGCAGGCCGCGCTGCTTGAGGTCCTTGATAAGCGCCGCGGAGGCTTGGTCGGTCTGCTTGCACTGGCGGGTGATCCCGCCGGGTAGGCCGCCATGCTGGTCCCAACCTTGGTGGAAGAGCTGCACGAAGCGCACGCCCTTCTCGATGAGGCGGCGGGCCTGCAGGCAATTGGCGGCGAACGATCCCGGTGTCTTCACGCTGTCACCGTACATCGCGAGGGTCGCGGGCGATTCCTTGGAGAGGTCGGCCACCTCGGGCACGCTGGTCTGCATACGGTAGGCCATCTCGGCCTGGGCAAGGCGGGCGTCTACCTCCGGGTCGAGCTCGGCCGCCCGCTGGTCCGCGTTGAGTTTGCCGAGCGCGTCGAGCATCCCGCGGCGGGCGTGCGGGGAAACCCCTTCGGGATTCGTCAGGTAGAGCACGGGTTCCTTGCCGGCGCGGAACTGCACGCCTTGGTGCTCGGACGGGAGGAAGCCGGCACCCCACAGGCGCGAGTAGAGCGGCTGGTCCTTGCTGGCGTCCTGCGACACCAGCACGATGAAGGCGGGCAGGTTGTCGTTCATGCTGCCCAGGCCGTAGGAAGCCCACGCGCCCATCGACGGGCGACCGGCGACCTGGTTGCCGGTGCAGAAGAAGGTGATCGCCGGGTCGTGGTTGATCGCCTCGGTGTGGAGCGAGCGGATCACACAGAGGTCGTCGGCCAGCGCGCCGGTCTGGCTGAGCAGGTCGCTGTACTCGACGCCCGACTGGCCGTACTTCTTGAAGTTCGTGAAGGAACCCGCAAGCGGCAGGGTGGCCTGGTAGCCGCTCATCCCCGTCAGGCGCTGGCCTTGGCGGACCGAATCCGGTAGCGGCTGCTGATGCTTCTCGCGGAGCAACGGCTTCGGGTCGAGCGTCTCGAACTGCGACGGGCCGCCGGCCTGGAATAGGTAGATGACGCGCTTCGCCTTGGCGGGGAAGTGCGTGCCCTTGGGTAGCGCCGCCGCGTGGGCATCACCCAGGATGCCACGCATGGCAAGGGCACCGAGGCCGAGGGCCGACGCGCCGAGGAAGTGGCGCCGCGTGGGCTGCATGAGACCGTCGTAACTAGGGAGGGGGTGGCTCATGGGATTAGCGCGAAGTCACGGCAGCATCGCTCGCCAAGATGGTGGAACAGACGAGCGTGAGCGCGGCCAAGGCCGGGTCAGCTGAGATGGCCGCGGCTTTGGCCGGGGCGGCGGCACGCTTGCCCTTGGGCTCGGCCTTAGCCTTCGGGTCGGGCTTCGGTTCGGTCACCACGGGCACGACGGGCGCGACAGGAGCGAGTTGCGCCAGCTGAGCTTTCTGTTGGGTGTAGAGTTCCACTAAGGCGGTGAGCTCGGTTGGGCGAGGGGAGCGGGTACAGACATGGCGGAAGGCCAAGGTAATCTGGTCCTTCGGATCCGTCGCTTCTTTGCTAATGCGTAGGGCGATTTGCTGGGCCGACTCCACGAAGCCGGGATTATTCAGCAGCACCAGCGCTTGGAGTGGTGTGTTCGTGTTCAGCCGTTTGGGCTGACAAATCTCGCGGGAGCCCGCGTCGAATATCAACATATTATCCGGCGGGGAGGTGCGCTTCCGGAAGGTGTAGACGCTCCGGCGATGGGCGTTTTCTTGCACGCTGGCGCCGCCGACTTTCTCGACGAGTTTGCCGGAGGCCAAGAGGGCTTGGTCGCGGACCATCTCGGCGGTCAGGCGGAGGACCGGGCCGCGAGCGAGCCAGAGGTTGGCGGGGTCTTTTTCACGGGCCGCAGCCGTGGGCGTCGACGACTGTTGGAACGTTGCGCTCAGCACCAGTCGACGGAGCATGGCCTTCGTGTTCCAGCCGCCACGGATGAAGTCGACGGCGAGGGTATCGAGTAATTCTGGGTGCGTCGGTTGGTCGCCTTGCAGGCCGAGGTTCTCGCTCGAAGCGAAGAGGCCGTTGCCAAAGACATGCGCCC
>JBEELT010000164.1:0-4040 GCA_041167995.1 Verrucomicrobiota bacterium
GCCGTCGGTCTCGACGACGATGCGGGAGCGCAGGTTGTTGAGGACGAGCGTCTGGTGGGTCTCGGCGAGGCCGAGTTCCCACGGCAGGCCGGCGTGCTTGATGGAGGTCTGGGGCGAGGCGCCCGTGCCGCCGTCGAAGCCGGAGATGAGCACGACGTCCGCGTGCGCCTTGGCGACGCCGGTGGCGATGGTGCCGACGCCGACCTCGGAGACGAGCTTCACGCTGACGCGCGCGGCGCGGTTCGCGTTCTTCAGGTCATGGATGAGTTCCGAAAGGTCCTCGATCGAGTAGATGTCGTGGTGCGGCGGCGGGGAGATGAGGCCGACACCGGTGGTGGAGTGACGGACCTTGGCGATCCAGGGGTAGACCTTGCCGCCGGGGAGCTGGCCGCCTTCGCCGGGCTTCGCGCCCTGGGCCATCTTGATCTGCACTTCCTTGGCCTGAGTGAGGTAGAGGCTGGTGACGCCGAAGCGGCCGGAGGCGACCTGCTTGATGGCCGAGTTCTTGGAGTCGCCCTGTTCGTTGGTCCAGGTGTAGCGCTCGGGGTCCTCGCCGCCTTCGCCGGTGTTGGACTTGCCGCCGATGCGGTTCATCGCGATGGCGAGGCTCTCGTGGGCTTCCTTGGAGATGGAGCCGTAGCTCATGGCGCCGGACTTGAAGCGCTTGAGGATGGCTTCGACGGATTCGACCTCCTCGATCGGCACGGCGGCGCGGGGCTTGAACTGGAGGAGGCCGCGCAGCGTGAAGATCTGCTGCATCTGGTTGTTCACCAGGCCGGTGTAGACCTTGAAGGTCTCGTAGTTGCCGGTGCGCACGGCCTTCTGGAGGCTGTGGATGACCTGCGGGCTGAAGAGGTGGGCTTCGCCTTCGTTGCGCCATTGGTAGTCGCCGCCGACGGTAAGGGTCGAGGCGGTCTCGACGCGCTCGGTGTAGGCGAGGCGGTGGCGGGCGAGGGTTTCCTCGGCGATGGCCGCGAGGTCCGCGCCTTCGATGCGGGTGGCGGTGCCGGTGAAGTACTGGTCGACGACCTTCTGCTGGAGGCCGACGCACTCGAAGATCTGGGCGCCGAGGTAGCTCTGGATGGTCGAGATGCCGATCTTGGAGGCGACCTTGACGATGCCCTTCGTGGCGGCCTTCACGTAGTTCTTGCAGGCCGTGTAATGGTCGACGCCGACGAGCAGGCCTTGGCGGATCATGTCGTCGAGGGTCTCGAACGCGAGGTACGGGTTGATGGCGGCGCAACCGTAGCCGATGAGCGTGCAGAAGTGGTGGACTTCGCGCGGCTCACCGGACTCGAGGATGAGGCCGACCTTGGTGCGCTTGCCTTCGCGGATCAGGTAGTGGTGCAGGCCGGCGACGGCGAGCAAGGGCGGGATGGCCGCGTTGTGGCGGTCGACGCCGCGGTCGCTCAGGATGATGAGGTTGATGCCGGCGTCGATGTGCAGGCCGGCCTGACGGCAGACCTCGGCCATCGCCTTCTCGAGGCCCTGGGCACCGTCGCGCGGGTCGAACAGGGTGGGGATGGTGACCGAGCGGAACTGCCCCTGGGCCACGTGGCGGAGCTTCGCCAGCTCCTGGTTGGTGATGATCGGCGTGGTCAGCTCGATGAGGTGCGCGCTCGCGGGGTTCGGGTCGAGGAGGTTGCGCTCCGGTCCGATGGTGGTGACGGAGGAGGTGACGATCTCCTCGCGGATGCAGTCGATCGGCGGGTTGGTGACCTGCGCGAAGAGCTGCTTGAAGTAGTCGTAGAGGAGTTTCGACTTATTGGAGAGGACGGCCAGGGGGATGTCCGTGCCCATCGAGCCGGTGGCCTCGACGCCGTCCTTGCCCATCGGGACGAGGAGCTTGCGCTGGTCCTCGAAGGTGTAGCCGAAGGCCAGCTGACGCTGGACGACGGTCGAGTGGTCGGCGGTCGGGACCTCGGGGGCGTCGGTGATGTCGGCCAGCTTGATGAGGTTCTTGTTGAGCCACTCGCGGTAGGGCTTCTGGGCGGCGATCTTCTGCTTGATCTCCTCGTCGGGGACGATGCGGCCTTCCTCCATGTTCACGATGAACATGCGGCCCGGCTGCAGGCGGCCCTTGGCGGCGACGTTGGCGGGGTCGATCGGTAGGACGCCGGCCTCGGAGCCCATGATGACGTAGTCGTCCTTGGTGACGTAATAGCGGGAGGGGCGCAGGCCGTTGCGGTCCAGGGTGGCGCCGATCATGGTGCCGTCGGTGAAGACGACGGACGCGGGGCCGTCCCACGGCTCCATGAGGCAGGACTGGTACTCGTAGAAGGCCTTCTTCTCCGGGCTCATGGATTCATGGCCGTTCCAGGGCTCGGGAATCATCATCATCATGGCCTCGGGCAGCGAGCGTCCGCCCATCACCATGAGCTCGAGCACGTTGTCGAACATCGCGGAGTCGGAACCGTTCGGGTTCACGACCGGGACGATCTTCTTGATGTCGGCGCCGAAGAGCGGGGAGGCCAGCAGGGGCTCGCGCGCCTTCATCCAGTTCACGTTGCCGCGCAGGGTGTTGATCTCGCCGTTGTGGGCGATGAAGTGGTAAGGGTGCGCGCGTTCCCAGCTCGGGAAGGTGTTGGTCGAGAAGCGGGAGTGGACGAGCGCCAGGGCGGTGTCCATCGACGGGTCGGCCAGGTCCTTGAAGTACTTGCCGACCTGTTCGGGCATGAGCATGCCCTTGTAGATGAGGGTGCGGCAGGAGAGGGAACTGGCGTAGTAGAACTCGTCCTTGCCGGAGGCGCGCAGCTGGTAGTGGGCCTGCTTGGAGACGATGAACAGCTTGCGCTCGAAGTCCTGGTCGGTGGCGAGGGACGCCGGCCGGCCGATGAAGGCCTGGCGCACGCGGGGTTCACTCTTCTGGGCGGTGGCGCCGAGCGAGGAGTTGTCGGTCGGGACGTCGCGCCAGCCGAGGAAGGTGAGGCCTTCGGCCTTCACGATCGCCTCGAAGGTCTTCTCGCTCTCGGCCCGGATCTTGGCATCCGGGGAGACGTAGAGCATGCCGACGCCATAGTGGCCCGGCTTGGGTAGGCCGGCGGGGCCGTGCTTGGCGAAGAAACCGTGGGGAAGCTGGAGGAGGATGCCGGCGCCGTCACCGGTGTTGGTCTCGCAGCCGCAGGCGCCGCGGTGGTCCAGGTTCACCAGGATGGTCAGGGCCTGCTGGATGATCTCGTGGGAGCGCTTGCCCTTCATCTGGCAAACGAAGCCGACGCCGCAGGCGTCATGCTCAAACTGGGGGTCGTACAGACCCTGTTTCTCGGGGAGGCCGGGATTCTTCATTGCTTGGTGTGGGCGGAAAAGAGTGGCGAAAGTTGGCGGTGGGAGCCGGTGCCCTTGGGAAGTTCGCAAGGATGTGAAATCTAGTGGGCAATAATCCCCCTCTGTCAAAGGCAAGTTACAGGTTGACCGGACCCCCGCGGGAGCCCTTTCCGCCTCGGTGCTGTCGGCTTTTTCCCATTTGCCTAATTTTGTTAGGAAAAGTGGCGAACGATGGGCAGGCTCATGGAGGGCTGGACGACTCGAGGGCCGGAGGACTCGAGGACTCGAGGACTCGAGGACCGGAGGGCTGGAGGGAAGGAGCCAGGTAGGGCTGACCGTCCCCGGTTGGCCGCGAGCTCCCGCCCCCTCCGGCCCTCGTGTCCTCCCTCTCCGCCCGCCATCCTTGACTTCCGCTCCCCCCGCCCCGACTGACTTATCCATGAAAGCCGACAACGAGCTCTACCGCCAGCTGCGGGAACTGCCGCCCCAGCAGCTCTGGATGGAGGAGGTGCCGAAGTTCGACCGTCTGTCCCCGAAGGAGCGCAACCAGCAGGTCGCCTTGGTCCGGGCGGTGGGGGTGGTCTTCTCGACTTCCCGTAATCCGGAGATGAAGGCGGCGGTGAAGGCATGGATGGTGGGCCTGCTGCAGGACCCGAACGAGAAGATCCGCCGCTACGCCACCGCCGCGATCCCGAAGCTTGGCGGCGACGAGTCCTCCGAGCGTAAGTTGCTGGATATCCTGCAGACGACCCAGGTCGATCGCGAGAAGCGCAAGG
>JBEELT010000165.1:0-4040 GCA_041167995.1 Verrucomicrobiota bacterium
GGACACCATGGCCGCTACCACGCCGACTCGACCCGGGGGATCTTCGTCGAGGCCCAGAAGGACCACCCGATCCTCCGCGGGGTGACCGATGTCTGGGGCAACTCCGACGTTTACCGCACCTACAAGGAAGGCGGCAGCCTGCCGGCCGGTTGCACCGCGCTCGTCTGGGGACAGCCGCTGATGGGCCGCAAACCCGACGACGCCCCGAACCCGAAGCTGGAGGCGTTGCCGGTCGCCTGGTTCAAGGCCTGGCGCACGAGCACGGGCCGCGAGGCGCGCGTCTTCCAGTGTACGATGGGCAGCGGCGACGACTTCCGGAGCGCCGGCCTGCGCCGGCTGGTGATCAACGCGGCCTACTGGGGAATGGAGATGGAGCCGGCGATTTCGCCGACCCGCTCAGTCGAAACCGTCGGCCCCTACGACCCGCTCGCGACTGGCTTCGACTACCGGCGCCTCGGCATCACGCCCAAACCCGTCTCGGCCTACCGCTGAGCCGGCGGCGGCCGACCCGGGCTTGCACGCCCGGCCCACCGGCCCATAGTGGGCCGGTCATGGCGCCTCCGAACCCGCTCGAACTACTCAAGCAAGCCCTCGCCACCGCGGCCAAGGGCGATGTGGCCGCGACGAAGGCCGACTTCGACAAGGCGATGAAGGCCGCCGAGTTCGGCGACGGCGGCACGCTCGACCATGTGATGCACGCCTACGCGACCTACCTGCGCTCGCAGCGGGAGTTCCCGAAGGCGCTTCAGCTGCAGCGGATGCGGCTGGACATGCGCCGCCTCGCGGGGCGCGACCGCCCCGGCCTGATCGTCGACGCCCTGCTGGACCTCGCCATCACCTTGCGCGGCGCCGGCGAGAACCTCGAGGCCGAGGCGCTGCTGCACGAGGCCATCGGCCTGGCTGAATCCTCGCCGATGCCGTCGGCCCTGCTGGCCAACGCGCTCATCTACCTGAGCATGCACCACCAGGAGCGCCAGGACTTCGCCAAGGAACTCCCCCTGCTCGAACGTGCGGTGAAGGCGCGCGAGGCGGACGCGGACTGCCCGCCCGCCGAACTCGCCCTGACCCGCGACCAAGCCGCGAAGGCCTGCCTGCGCACCAAGGATTTCGCCCGGGCCCGGGCCCTGCTGGCGCTGGCCCTGCCGGTGCTCGACGCCGTGCCGCAGCTCGCCGGCGACCCCAACATCCCGCAAGGCTGGTTGGCCTTGGCCACGCTCTGCGCCGAGCAGGGCGACCTGCCCGCAGCCTCCCGGCATGCGCGCCAGGCCTTCGAGCGCGCCCGCACGCTGGCCGGCAAACTGCCGCAGGCGCCCCAGGAATTCCACACGTTCGTCCTGCAGACGGCGCACCAGGCCGCGACCTATGCCGCGATGGAGCGCCGTCCCGAGGACGCCGCCCAGCTGACTTGGGAAGCCCATGAATACGCCAAGGCGAACTTCGCGGGCAACCCGCTGCCCGCCCTGGAGACCCTGCAGATCCACCTTAACTTCATCATCGGCGCCGGCGAGTTCGCCAAGGCCGAGCCGCTGATGCGCCAAGTGGTGGCGGGCAAGATGATGCTGCTCGGCGAGGACCACCTCGATCTCAGCGCACCGCTCAACAACCTCGGCTACGTGCTGATGAACCTCGGCAAGGACGCCGAGGCCGAGAATTGCTTCCGCAAATCGTGGGCCGCGTGCATGCGCGCCCCGGCCACCGAACATAACGGCCACGCCCTGAAGAACCTCGGCCTGCTCTACCAGAAACAAGGGAAGGCCGCCGAGGCCGCCGCCGAGTTCAAGGCCGCCCTCGCCGTGCTCGAGCCGCAGCTCGGCGCGGAGCATCCTGTGGTGAAGATGGTGCGGGAAGGCGCCGGCGCCTAGCGGCAAGGGGGCAAGTTGGCACGCTGGCACGGGGGCAAGGGAAGAGACAGATTTAGGGCCAGGGTCAGTAGACCGGGTCAGGGTCAGGAAGTTTAGTCGTTCCTAACGCCTGGCCCTAGCCCTGGCCCTGGCGCCTAATGCATCCCTGCCTCCAGGTAGGGCTGACCGTCCTGGTCGGCCTTGTATCTACCTGGTCTGCGGCGGACCAGCAGGGACGCTGTTCCCTACCTGAGATGCAAGACACGTTGGCACGGGGGCAAGGGAAGAGACAGATTTAGGGCCAGGGTCAGTAAGTTTAGTCGTTCCTAACGCCTGGCCCTAGCCCTGGCCCTGGCGCCTGATGCATCCCTGCCTCCAGGTAGGGCTGACCGTCCCGGTCGGCCGTGTATCGACCGGGTCTGCGGCGGACCAGCCGGGACGCTGTTCCCTACCTGCGCGAATGGGGTTCGCGGGCGGTTGGGGGGTGGCGGTTGGCGGTTAGGGTCGGCTAGTTCGGCACGATGCGCCCTGCCCGCTAGGGGCTTGAAAGGGCTTATCCCCCAACCAGCCTCCGTCACGAAATTCGCCACCGCCATGCTCTCGCGTCTGCTCACCCTCGCCCTGCTCGTCACCGCGCCGTTGGTCTCGGCGGAGACCCTCGACCTCACCAACGCCAAGAGCAACGCCGCGGCGACGGTCCTGGTCGCGCGGTTCTTCGAAAGCCTCGGCTTGGACGTGAACAATAAAGATGAGGTGCAGTTCGGTCTCCGTTTCGGCGGTTACGGTCTCGTGCTTACCCCCATCGTCAGCGCCGAGAACGGCGGTAAGCTCAACGCCTACATCAACTATACCAGCAACAACCCCGCCAACCTGGAAAACCCCAAGCTCCTGAGCCTGGTCAACGAGATCAACCTGAAGTACAACTACGTGTCGGCCTACGTCGACCAGGACGGCGACCTCTGCTTCCGGTACGTCCTGGTCTTCGACAAGCAGCTCGAGCCGAAACTCGTCCAACGCTGGCTCAAGCAGATCGAGGTGCAGACCAACGCCATCCGCGCGGAATACGGGGCGAAACTGAAGCCCTTCCTCGCGAAGAAGGAGAAGTGAGGGCGGCGGGCAAGGCGCGGCATGGTTACCGCTTAGGCAGGGACCCGCGTCCCGGTCGTCCGCCGACATTGGCTCGGCATGAGGTCAGGCACATCATCGCTACGCGAGATGAAGCCAGACCCCATGCCTGCGCTGCGGCCGACCGAGGACGGTCAGCCCTACCTGATGCATTTCCTATCCCCTGCCCTTTTTCCGCTTCGCCCTAAAACAGCCCTTCGCATGCTCATCGTAAACGCCGACGGCTTGGAGCATGGCGTGGATGATGGTGGGGCCGACGAATTTCAGGCCGCGCTTCTTGAGTTCCTTGGAGATGGCGATGGCTTCCGGCGAGACGCGTGGCGGACCGCCGCGGCGCACGATGGGTCGTCCATCGACGAAGGACCAGAGCCAGCGAGCGAAGCTCCCGTGCTCCGCGGCGATCGCGAGGAAAGCGCGGGCATTGGGAACGACGGAGGCAAGTTTGCCGCGATGGCGGATGAGCCCGGAATCCTTCATCCAGAGGTCGACCTTCGCCGGCGCAAAACGTGCGACCTTGCGCGGGTCGAAGCCGGCGAAGACTTGGCGGTAGCGCTCGCGCTTGCGGAGCACCGTGATCCACGCCAGGCCGGCCTGCGCCCCCTCGAGGGTCAACTGCTCGAACAACTGGCGGTCGTCGCGCACGGGCACGCCCCACTCGTCGTCATGGTACGCCACGTAGAGCGGGCCGTCCCCGCACCAGGTGCATCGACGACGGGCCTTGGCCACGTCAGCCCTTGGTCGACAGCCCGCGCAGCCAGGTGATCCAGCCGGCCGGTAGGCCGCGGGCCAGGGCGCCGCGCACGATCTTGTCGTGGTAGGTCTTGGAAGGCAGGTGCGGGCCGGTCGGATCCACCACGCGGAAGGCTTGGCAATCGAGCGGGCAATCTTCGACGCCCGCTTCGTGCACCGTGACCTTGATGCGCTTGTAGGCGGCCCCCTCGGCTTCAGCGAGGCGCCGCCAGTCATCGGCCGTCAACTCGTAGACCGCGCCCCAGACGCCGCTCGCACCGTCGTCATCGATGATGTCGGCCGAACCGCCGCCCCAGGTCGTGCTCGGGTGCGTGAAGGCCATGC
>JBEELT010000166.1:0-4037 GCA_041167995.1 Verrucomicrobiota bacterium
CCAGAGACCCACCCCAGCCGCGCGGATGGCGGCCAGCTCCTGGTTGCGGTTCAGGGCGCCGAGGGTGAAGATGACGGAAATCAGCAGGGAAATCGGCAGGAGCATGGGGATACTGCCGACCATCAGCAGGGCCAGGTACTCGACGCTCGTACCGAAGGACAGCCCCCAACGCTCCAGGTCGGGGATGCGGTTATAGCAGTGCGAGATCAGGATGAGGCCGCCAAAACCCAGCAGGCAGAGGCCGAAGACCTTGGCCCATTCGCGGAGAAGATAGCGGTCGAGGATGCGCACCTACCGGGATGACAACCGCGGATGCCCCCTCAGCAACCCCAAACCTCGGCGGTCGTGGGGTCAATCCGGGTAATCTTCGGTTGAAAGTCCGCCCGGCGAAGACATCAATGCAACCCACCCCGCTCCGGACTGTCCTAGTCCACGTGCCCTCGCTCCGAAGAGCCCCTGCTGCCATGCGCCCCCTCCCGTCCCTCGCCCTGGGTTCGCTCCTGATCGTCCTCACCGCCGGCGTCGACGCCGCGGAGGCCCCGCTCGATTACAACGAGTCGATCCGCCCGATCCTGTCCGAGAACTGCTTGTACTGCCACGGGCCCGACGCCAACAAGCGCAAGGCCAAGCTGCGGCTGGACGTCCGTGCCGAGGCGTTGGCGAAGAAGGCCTTCGTCCCGGGCAAGCCCGCCGAGAGCGAACTGCTCAAGCGTCTCGTCTCGAAGGACCCCGAGGAGGTTATGCCGCCCCCCGATTCGCACCGGACGGTCACGCCAGCCCAGCGCGAGCTGCTGAGCCGCTGGATCACTGAGGGAGCCAACTACCAGGAGCATTGGACGTTCGTCGCCCCGGCCCGCCCGCCGCTCCCGGCGAACGGCGAGCGCCACCCGATCGACGCCTTCATCGTCGCCAAGCTCAAGACCGCCGGCCTCGCGCTCTCCCCCGAGGCGCCCAAGGCCACCTTGCTCCGGCGCGTCACGCTGGACCTGACCGGCCTACCCCCCACGCCGGAGGAGACGGCCGCCTTCCTCGCCGACGGCTCGGCCGACGCCTACGAGAAGCAGGTCGACCGCCTGCTGACCTCGCCCCGCTACGGCGAGCGCATGGTCCTGCCGTGGCTCGATGCCGCCCGCTACGCCGACAGCAACGGCTTCCAGCAGGACGGTGACACGTTCCAGTGGGTCTGGCGGGATTGGCTGGTGCACCAGCTCAACGCCGACAAGCCGTTCGACCAGCTCAGCACCGAGATGCTGGCCGGTGACCTCCTGCCGAACGCCACGCCCGAGCAGCGCCTCGCCACGGCCTTCAACCGCAACCACATCCTGAACGGCGAGGGCGGCAATATCGCCGAGGAGCAGCGGTTCGTCAGCCTCTTCGACCGCGTCGAGAGCACCACGACCACCTGGCTCGGCCTGACGGTGGCGTGCGCCCAGTGCCACGACCATAAGTACGACCCGATCACCCAGCAGGATTACTACCGCTGGCTGGACGCCTTCAACCACGCCCCCGAACGCGGCGTGCCCGGCGGCGGGCCTTCGCGCTTCCGCCTAGACGGCCCCTTGCTCGAGTTCCCCAACCCCGATCAGGCGACGCAGTTCGCCAAGCTGCAGGCCGACTACGAGACGCGCAACCAGGCGCTGCCGGCGTTGCAGAACCAGACCTACGCGGCCTGGCTGGCCAAACCGGCGAAGGAACGGGGTGCCGTCCCGAAGGAACTCGAAGCGTTGCTCGCGCCGGACCGGAAACGGACGACCGCCGAGGAGAAGCAGGTCCGCGCCCATTACAACAAGAGCGTCTTCCCCGAGGACCGGAAGAAACTCCCGGCGCTGGTGGCGCTCGACGCGGCCAAGGCGGCGATGGACAAGTTCAAGTCGACCGATAACTGGCCGCGCGTCATGGTCATGTCCGACGACAAGGCGCGGGACACGCACATCCTCGACCGCGGGGCCTACCTGTCGAAGAAGGAGAAGGTCACGTTCGACACGCCGGCCTTCCTGCCGCCCCTGCCGAAGGACGCGCCGCGCAACCGCCTGGGCCTGGCCCAATGGCTGTTCCGCCCCGCGCACCCGCTCACCGCCCGCGTGCAGGTCAACCGCCAGTGGCAGCTTCTCTTCGGCCAGGGTATCGTCCGTACCTCCGAGGACCTCGGCGTGCAGAGCGAGCAGCCGACGCACCGCGAGCTGCTGGACTGGCTGTCCGTCGAGTTCCGCGAAAGCGGCTGGAAGACCAAGGCGCTGCAACGCCTCATCGTGACCAGTCGCACCTACCGTCAATCTAGCCAGGTGACGGCGACGGGACTGCAGAAAGACCCGGAGAATAAGCTGCTGGGCCGAGCGCCCCGCCTGCGCCTGCCTTCCCCCCTCCTCCGCGACGTCGCCCTCTCCGCCAGCGGGCTGCTGGTCGAGAAGGTGGGCGGCGCCCCGGTCTACCCCGTCATGCCGCCCGCGCCGTGGGAGAGCCTGGCGATCACGAAGGAACGCGACTTCACCTACCCGACGTCCAAAGGGCCCGACTTGTACCGTCGGTCGTTGTACACCTTCTGGCGGCGGACGATTGCGCCGGTCAACATGTTCGACACTTCGTCGCGGCAGGCCTGCCGGGTCCGCCTCTCCGCGACCTCATCGCCGTTGCATGCGTTGACGATGCTGAACGACCCGACTTGGGTGGAGGCTTCCCGGGCCCTCGCCCAGCGCGTCTGGTCCGCCGGCGACGACGAACGCCGACTGGCGCAGGCCTACCGGCTCGTGCTCGGCCGCGCGCCGATCGGCTCCGAACCGCGGCTGCTGGCCCGCCTGCTCGCTGGCCAACGCGCGATCTACGCCGCAGACCCCAAGGCCGCCGCGGCCCTGCTCGCCCACGGCGAAAGCAAACGCGACCCCGCCATCCCGGCGGCCGAGCATGCCGCGCTGACCGCCGCCTGCCTCGCCCTCTTCAACCTCGACGCGGCGATCACCCGCGACTGACCC
The DNA here is from genome assembly GCA_041167995.1 of Verrucomicrobiota bacterium. Classification (GTDB taxonomy): domain Bacteria; phylum Verrucomicrobiota; class Verrucomicrobiia; order Opitutales; family UBA953; genus UBA953. Next base: position 2,967 of record JBEELT010000166.1, read on the forward strand.
CATGCACCCCGACCTCTCTCCCGCCGAATGGCGCCACCGGCTGACCCGCCGCAACTTCCTCAGCGCCGGCGTCCAAGGCATCGGCACCGTCGCCCTCTCGTCCCTGCTGAGCAAGGACCTGTTCGCCGCCAAGCCCGATGCCCTCGGCGCCCTGCCCGGGCTCCCGCACTTCGCGCCCAAGGCCAAACGCGTCATCTGCCTCTGGCAAGGCGGCGGACCCTCGCACGTCGACCTCTTCGACCATAAGCCGACCCTCGCGAAGGAGGCCGGCAAGGACATCCCCGCCAGCATCCGCGGCGACACGCGCCTCTCCTCGATGTCGAGCGGCTACGCTAAGTGGCCCGCCGTGCCGGCGATCAAGCCGTTCGCCCGCTACGGCCAGTGCGGCCGCGAGCTGTCGACGCTGATCCCCCACATCGGCTCGATCGCCGACGAGATCTGCGTGGTGCGCTCCCTGAACACGGAGGCGGTGAACCACGCCCCGGGCGTGACCTTCTTCATGACCGGTTCGCAGATCCCGGGTCGCCCCGCGGTCGGCGCCTGGCTCGCCTACGGCCTCGGCACGATGAACCAGGACCTGCCCGCCTACGTGGTCATGACGTCCTCCGACAAGACCAAGACGTGCGGCCAGCTGTTCTTCGAGCACTATTGGAGCAACGGTTTCCTGCCCGGCAAGCATCAGGGCGTCCGCTTCCGCGGCGTCGGCGAACCGGTACCCTACGTGGCCAACCCCGCGGGCGTGGACCGCGCGGCGCGCCGCACGATGCTCGACGACCTGCAGGCCCTCAACCGCGAGCACTTCGGCTGGGCCGGCGACCCCGAAATCGACACGCGGATCTCCCAGTACGAGATGGCGTTCCGCATGCAGGCCTCCGTGCCCGACCTGCTGGATTTCCGGAACGAGCCGAAGGCCGTGCTCGAGATGTACGGCCCCGATGTGCTCACGCCGGGGACGTTCGCCAACAACTGCCTGATCGCCCGCCGGCTGGCCGAGCGCGGCGTGCGCTTCACGCAGCTCATGCACGCGGGCTGGGACCAGCACAACAACCTCTTCACGCAGCTCGAGATGCA
>JBEELT010000167.1:0-4016 GCA_041167995.1 Verrucomicrobiota bacterium
AGCAAGGCCTTCCGGGCCCACCTCCTGCACGGCGTGACCGGCTCCGGCAAGACCGAGGTCTACGTCGCGCTCATCCGCAAGGTCGTCGCCGAGGGCGGCTCCGCCATCTTCCTCGTCCCCGAGGTCGCCCTCACGCCCCAGACCGTCGGCCGGCTCCGCTCGCGCCTCGCCGACCTCGGCGCCAAGGTCGTCGTGTGGCACAGCCACCTTTCCGCCGGCGAACGCTTCGACGCCTGGATGGCGATGTCGCTCGGGCAGGCGCGCGTGGTCGTCGGCGCGCGGTCGGCCGTCTTCGCCCCCTTGCCCAACCTGCGGCTCATCGTCGTCGACGAGGAACACGAGCCCTCCTTCAAGCAGGGCGAAACCCCGATGTACCACGGTCGGGACGTCGCCGTCATGCGGGCGTCGATGCTCGGGATTCCCTGCGTGCTCGGCTCGGCCACGCCCTCCCTCGAGACGTGGAAGAACGCGCAGGCGGGCCGCTACGTCCTGGACCCGATGCCCAAGCGCGTCGATGACCGCCCGATGCCCGCGTTCCGCATCGTGGACATGCGCCGCGAGGTGCTCCACCTGAAGGGCCAGCACATCCTCTCGCGCGAGCTGACCGACGGCATCCGCGAGCGTCTCCAGCGGCGCGAGCAGTCGATCCTCTTCCTCAACCGCCGCGGGCATTCCCGCTCGCTCGTCTGCCCGGATTGCGGCGAAGCCGTCCAGTGCGGCCGTTGCAGCGTGTCGCTGACCCTGCACCGCACCGACGACACCGCCCGCTGCCACCTCTGCAACCACCAGGAGCGCGCCCCGGTGGTCTGCCCCAAGTGCCGCTCCCCGAAGGTCCGCTGGAAGGGCTACGGTACGCAGAAGGTCGAGGAGACCCTCGCCCATCTCTTCCCGCGCGCCAAGGTCGCCCGCATCGACGCCGACACGATGTCCAAGAAGGATCGCTTCCGGCAGGTCCTGTCCGACTTCCGGGCCGGCAAGTACGACCTGCTCCTCGGTACGCAGATGATCGCCAAGGGCCTCGACTTCCCGCGCGTCACGCTGGTCGGCATCATCGACGCCGACCTTTCCCTGCAGCTGCCCGACTTCCGGGCGGGCGAGCGCACCTTCCAGCTGCTCACGCAGGTGGCGGGGCGCGCCGGCCGCGGCGACCTCGAGGGGGTGGTGGTGGTGCAGAGCTTCCAGCCGGCCACGGACCCCATCCAGTTCGCCAAACGGCTCGACTTCGAGGGCTTCGCCTCCGCCGAGATGGAACGCCGCGCCGAGTTCGGCTACCCGCCGGACCGCCACCTCATCCGGCACGTCTTCCGCGGACGCAACGCCGAGAAGGTCAACTTCGTGGCCGATGCCTGGGTCAAGGAACTCGAGCGGCTGCACCCCGGCGTCGCGGAGGTCCGCGGGCCGGCGCCGTGCCCCTTCGAGAAAGTCCAGGACCAGCACCGCGTGCACATCTGGTACCTCGTTTCCGGCGTGAAATCCTTCCTCGCGGCCCTGCTGCCCCTGCGGGCCAAGGTCCTGCGGGACGAGGACGTCATCGATGTGATCGACGTCGACGCGCAGGATTGTGCGTAGGGAGCGGAAGGGTCGCTGAGTACTGAGTACGGAGTGCGGATTACAGAGGGGAGTGACCCGCCTGACACCGGGTCTCCTTAGTCTCCAGTTCCGTACTCCGTACTCTGAACTCAGTACTCCATCTCCCGCCTCTTTACTGCCTCACCACCACCGCTTGCGCTTCATCCAGAGGGTGATGAGCGTGGCCACGAGCACCATGGTGCCGAGGGCGATGAAATAGCCGTACTTTTCGCCCCACTCGGTGTGGATCTCCGGCATGAAGTGGAAGTTCATGCCCCAGAGTCCCACGAGGAAGGTCAGCGGGATGAAGACCGAGGACATGACCGTCAGCACGCGGATGACCTCGCTGGTCTTCCGCTCCTGCTGGGTATGGTGATACTCCTGGAGGTCCTGCAGGATCATGCGCGCATGCTCGATGCGGTCGGCCGCGCGGATCGCGTGGTCGTAGAGGTCGCGCAGGAAGATGTCGAGGGAGGTGGGCAGGAGGCCGTGCTCGTAGTGCTCCAGGACGCTGACCATGTCCTTGAGGGGCTGGGCCAGGCGGCTGAGGCGCACCACGATGCGCTTGAGCCGGTAGACTTCGTTGAGGTCCCAATCGTCCGTCCCCTTGAGGATCGAGTCTTCGACCTCGGTGATGGCGTCCTCGATCTCCTCGGTCTGGACCAGTAGGCGGTCGACCAAGGTGTCGAGGAGCGAGTAGACGAGGTAGCCGGAGCCCCAGCGCCGGATGTTGCCCTTGTTCTCGGCCAGGCGCTTCTCGATCGCCGTGAAGACCGGCTCGTCGTTCTCGTGGAAGGAGATGACCCAGTTCTGGGCCGCGACGATGGAGATTTGCTGGCCGCGCGGGGTGTCCTCCTCCACGCCGATACGCACCGCGCGGGCGATGGCCAGGATCTTGTCGCCGTGCTCCTCGAACTTCGGGCGGGAGGTATTCGTCAGGACGTCCTCCTGGGCCAGCATCGGGATGTCGAAGAAGGCTCCGACGATGTGGACGATCTGGGGGTCGGTGATGCCGAGGACCTGGACCCAGACCATGCCGGGCCGGCCGACGTACTTGCCGACACCGTCGAGCTCCGCGAATTCGTCGACCTTGCACCCGGCCTCGTCGTAACAGTGGACGCGGAACTTGGTCGGGACGTTGGACTCGAAGGGGGAGGCGGCTGGCAACTGCCCGGGGGCGCGGCCGATCTCGGTGTCCTCGAAGGCGGCCTCGCCCGGCAGCGGGGTGGCGTCCGGCTTCAGGCCGAGCCGGCGGCGCAGATCCTCCAGACGACGCTGGATAAAGGACCGGGCACGGGCCTTGTCCTTTTCACGCTTCTCCTGGTGCCGACTCATCCCCCCGAGTTTCCGCAGGCCCGGGGACTTGTCAACGGGGAGGTGCCGCGCGGTCAGCCCTTCCGCCGTCCCTTGCTGTTGCGGCGGCCTTGACGGCTGATGCCCAGGGCCTCCATCTTGCCCTGCTGGATCTTCTGGAAGAGGTTGTTCGAGTTCGTCACCCCGAGGCAGTAGAGGGAGGCGGCGACCGCCTCGGCCTGATCCGACTTCACGAAGCCGGCGTTGCCCAGCCAATCCGCCAAGGCGAAGTGGAAATTGGCCGGGGTGAGGTCCATCTTCTCGCCGCTGTGACGGAGCCACACCGCGGCCCGCAGTTCCATCGTGCAGTTCCCTTTCTTCCGGCAGACCTCCAGGATGGTGCGAAGGGTATCCTTACAGGGTTCGGAGGATTTGGACGATGCGGCTTCGGACATGTAGAGATGGTTGTGGGCGGGGTGTGCCTAGCCCTATTCGTAATTATAAGACAGTTTACTGTGAACACCTAACTCATGACTGTCACTAAGTATTATAATACTATAAAGATATAAAACCGATGCTGGACCGGTGGGGAGCAGCCCGGTGGTGGTCGCGACAGGACTTGAACCTGTGACTTCAGCAATGTGAATGCTGCGCTCTAACCAACTGAGCTACGCGACCGGCACCGGGACTTCCTAGATGGCTATCCCGGGCCGGGCGGGCAAGACCGAATTGGCCCAGCTTAACCCGTTTCAGGGCGTCCGTCGGCTTGCAACCGGCCGCCGAGCCCCAATGTTGGCAGGCATGGACCTCGCCGCGAACCCAGCCTCCCCCCGCGTGGCCGACGAGCGCCTGGTGCGCCTGACGGCGCCGGCGGGGCGTAAGGTCCTGACCTTGGCCACCCGGGAGGGGCAGGGGGCCTTCCTGCGGGTCGCCATCACCGGCGGCGGGTGCAACGGGCTGTCCTACAAGATGCGTTTCGTCGCCGAGCCGAAAGCCGGCGACATCCTCGTCCGCTCGGAGGGAATCGAGGTCCTAGTCGATCCTAAGTCCGCCCTCTATCTCCGCGGCACCCATTTGGACTATTCCGACAAGATGATCGGCGGAGGCTTCAAGTTCTCGAACCCCAACGCCAAGGCGAGTTGTTCCTGTGGGGA
>JBEELT010000168.1:0-3996 GCA_041167995.1 Verrucomicrobiota bacterium
ATCAGCTCCATGCGGTCGGCCTTGCCGTCTTTGTCGTCGTCAATGAGCAGCGCGAGGTTGGGTTCCTGGGAAACGTAGACGCCTTCGGGGGCGAGCTCGAAGCCGATGGGAATATGCAGGTGGTCGGCGAAGACCGTCTGCTTGTCGGCCTTACCGTCGCCATCCGTGTCTTCGAGGATGATCAGTTTGTCATTGGGTAACGTATCGCCTGGTCGGTAGTGCGGGTACGTCGGGGTCGTCGCCACCCAGAGACGACCTTTGCCGTCGAAGGACATCTGAACGGGCTTCTTGAGGTCCGGAAATTTCTCCTCGGATGCGAAGAGTTCGACCTTGTAGCCCGGCGCTACCTTCATCTTGGCAATCGATGCTTCGCCAGAGAGGAACTCGGTCGGGTTGCCGTTCTTCATGTCGGGCTTGAAGTTCGACGGCACGGCCGGCAACGCACGAGTCTGGCTGTCGTCGACGGTGAGGTCTGTTCGCTTCCCTTGGGCGACTCCGTGGATGAGGTCGTCGCGCAGGGCTGCCAGCTCGCGGGACTTGGCCACTTCCGCCGGGTAGTTCTGGGTGCCGAAGGGGTTGTAGCGCTGGCCGTGCGTATGCACCCCGTTGATGATCGCGTAGTCGGTGTTCCAGAAGTAGTCCTTCGATTTCACCGCGGCGTTGACGAGGCTTTCATCGGCTTTCGAGGTGCGGGGGGCGGGGCCGTAGAGGCCATCGGCCAGTAGCTTGGCCATCTCACGGTAGCCGGCGTCGGTGGGGGCGAAGCCATTGATCGTGAAGGGCGTCTTCGCCTGAGCGTAGGCGGCCAGCGTCGGGTGGAAGAGGTCGATATAGGTGAGCCCATGCTTCTTCGCGACGCGCTCCATGGCTGCGGCGTAGAGCTCGAGGTGTGCGTTCTCTGTCTTGCCATTAGGCAGGTCCCGTTTCTTCGATAGGTCTTCGAAGGCGATGGGCGAGACGAGTACGAGCCGCGGGGCGTTCTTGCCGTTGTAGGCCTTGGAGAGCGAATGGACGACGAAGGCGTCGACCTCGGCCTCGTAGTTGGCGACTCGCCCGGCGCCGTCGAAGGATTCGTTGTAGCCGAAGAACGCCACGACCGTGTCGGCTTTCAGGTGGAACAGCCACTGGTCCGGGGTGGGGAAGAAGCCCTTGCCGTTATGCTGCGCGTATTCCGGGTGAAACTTCTCCGCGCCCGGGAACGCCCACTGGCTGGGCCGCGCCGGATGCGGGCGGAAGGCCGGCGTGTCGCCCGAGCGGCCCATGTTGCGGAGAATCAGGCCCTGCGTGGGGAAGCGCAGCTGCAGCTCGGTCTCGAGGCGACCGTAGTAGGTGTCGCGTTCGGCGAAGCCATTGCCGAGGAAGACCACGCGCTCGCCGGTCGAGGGCGCGGCCACGGCCTGCGGGCGGATCGCCGTCGCGGCCGGCGGGACCTCCGCGGGCGCGTGCGGCGTCGGCGAGCCCTTGCTGTGGTCGGGCCAGTTCGCCGCGTTGGCCTTGTCTTCGCGGGTCTTGAGCAGTTCGGTGCCGCGGGGGGCGGGCTGGGCGGGCAGCAGGCTCGTCGCGATCAGGCAGGCGAGCAGTGGGGAAAGCGGGCGCATGGGAAGCGGCATCCTTGCTGGTTCGGCCCCGAAATCCAGCCCGACCTGCGGCGGCCCGGTTCATTTTTCGGCGATGAGGAAAGGGCCATCCCGCACGGGTTTCGATTTGCGCCCGGGTCGTGGTCGGTTTGCATCCCGCCCATGCGTCCCTTCGTCTGTCTGCTTATCGCTTGGGCGACCCTCGGCGCCGCCGAGCGGACCCCGGTCGCCGTCTATCTCCTGGGCGGGCAATCCAACATGCAGGGACTGGGCAAACTGGCGGAGCTCCCTTCGGCCGATCGCGCGGTCGTGCCAGGCGTGTTCTTCTGGAACGGGAAGGCTTTCGAGCCGATGCACCCCGGCGAGACCAAGCTCTCCACCCGTGCCGCGGAATTCGGTCCGGAAGTCGGCTTCGTGCGTGGCCTCCGCGCGGCCGGCGTCCAGGGCGACGTCTACCTGGTCAAGCATCACCTCAGCGGCCAGCCGCTGGACGCCGGCTGGGATAACGCCCGCTGGCAAGGTCCCGAAGCGGGTCCGAAGCGGGCGACGTTCTACCCGGGCAAGGAGGCGACCGACCCGAACGTGGGGCTGCACTACCTGGCGTGGCGGAAGATGAATACCGCGGCCTTCGCCGCCTTGCGCGCGGCCGGCAAGGAGCCGGTGGTCAAGGGCATCGCGTGGGTCCAGGGCGAAGCCGACGCCAAGCATGAGACCTCCGCCCAGCGTTATCCGGCGACCCTGGCCTTGCTGCGCCAGCGCCTGAGCGCCGACCTAGGCCTGAAGCCGGAACCTCCGCTGGCTTACGCCCAGGTCCTGCCCGCCGCCGGCCCGGTCGCCCGGTTCGTCGCGCGCGACCTGTTGCGTCGTCGGCTGGCGGAGGCCGATGAATCCTCCCGGCATGCCGACGCCGTCCCGGGCCTCCGGATGGTGAAGACCGATGGGTTCGGCGTCATCGCCGACCTCGTTCATTTCGACACCAGCGGTCAGCTCAAGCTCGGTGCGGCCTTGGGTGCGGCCTTGGCGAAGTAGTCCGCGGCTCCGCTTACTTGCCTTCCGCAGCGCTGGGTACCGCCGGCTTGGTCAGGCGGGCCGGGTCCTTGGCCCAGACGTCCAGCTGCTTGGGGTCGAGCCTCGCCTGCAGGATGAACGGAGGCATCCCGCGGCCGTCGGGGTGGTTCGGGTGGACCGAGTCAGGCGCGAGCAGCCAGTGGCCGTAGGTCACCGCGAGCACCTGTCCGTTGGGCAGCAGTTCCACGCCGGTGTAGCCGCAATCGCCGATATTGTTGTTCGTCGAGTTCCCGTAGTTGCGCCGGAGGCGGAGGCGGTACTGGCCTTCGCGGCCCGCCTCGAGGTCGGCGAACGTCCCCATCCAGGCGACCCAGTCGCCGTGCGTCGGGTTGCCGACGTGCAGCGGGCTGAAGTCGCGCATGAAGACCAGCGTCCGCCCATCGGCGAGGTTCACCGACTCATGCCGGTGGCCGGTGAGCGCGCCGGGGAGCTCGCGCGGGTCGGTCCAGGTGAGGCCGGCGTCGTCGGAGAAGGCCACCATCGAGTTCGTGAGCCGTTTCTCCGGGCGGAAGAGCAGGGCGATCCGCTGGCCGTCGGGCCGGGTGACGAGGCCAGCCTCGCATAGGCCGGCGCGGTTGGCGGCGGTCCGGCCGGCGGGGGTCGCGAAGTCGATGCGCCGCAGGTTCTCGAAGCGCAGGGTCGGCGGTCCGGTCAGCGCGGACTCGACCTTCAGGTCCACCGTCCAGTTGTCGAAGGCGAAGTCATGGAAGACCCCGCGCCAGGACGGCTGCTTGCCCGGCAGCGGCCACAGCGAGGCGAGGGCGACGATGATGCCCTTCGGGCCTTCGAGTTTCCATTGCTGGCGCTCCGACCAGGTGTCGCCGCGGTCGTCGCTCCACATCCACTCCAGGACGTTGGCCCGCGGCTGGCAGGTGACCATCAGGACGCGCTCGCGGCCGGCCGGCAGGTCGAGCCGGTAGAGCACGGGCGTCTCCATCACGCGCTGGCCCGAGGGCGGGAGCGCGACCCACGTCTGCCCCGCGTCGACGCTGCGGCGGAAGATCAGGTTGCCGCGGCCGTGGCCGTCCGGGTAGGCCACGAGCAAGGTCTTGCCGTCCCGGAACAGCACCGTCGACGGGTGGCCGAGGTAGGTCTTCCGGCGCTCCACCGTGGTGAAGAGCTTGTCCTCCTTCATGAGGTCGACCTGCGGGATGGAGAAATCGCGCCGGGGCTCCTGGGCGCGGGCGAGGCAGGAGAGCAGGCCGACGGCGAGCAAGGCGAGGGGTCGCATGGGCCTATCCTCGGCTTCGGCGGCCGCCTGCCAAGCGGGAAACCCGCCTCAGGCCCCCCGGAGGGAGGCCATGTCGATGACGAAGCGGTAACGGACGTCCTGCTTGATCATGCGGTTCCA
>JBEELT010000169.1:0-3957 GCA_041167995.1 Verrucomicrobiota bacterium
CTGTCTCGAGCGAGATGGTCATCGCGGCCTGGTTGCCTTCCACCTTGACGGGCTGGATGGCCGCCACGAGCTCGGTGCCCATCTTCTTCATGGCCTGCTGTTCCGCCGGTTCGGTGGGGTCGATGGCGAGCAGCAACGGGGCGGCGGCGAGGAAGCCCTGGATCTGCTGGCCGGTGGTCTTGGCCTTTTCGGTCGAGGTGAAGTTGGCCGCGATCTTGAAGACCTGATTGGGTCCCTTCTCCCCGAAGGCCATCATGGCGTTGGCCAGACCGGTCTGTTCGAGCTCAGGGTTGGAAGGCAGGCGGGCCAGGTTGACGGCGAAGAAGCCGTAGGCCTTGCCGGTGTCGGCGGCGAAGGTCTTCTGCGCGGCGTTGAGCGCGTAGGCCGGGGTCTTGCCGGCGAGGCTCGCGAAGCTGGCCGCGGCGTCCTTGGGCTGGGCGAGGACGATGGTCGAGGCGTCCACGATGAAGAGTCCGAGCTGGAAACTGTCGGGGCCGTCGGCCTGCGGCTGGGCCTTGGGGTCGGCGACCGCGGCGAAGAACTGCAGGGCGTTCCAGCCGGTCTTGCCGCCGGCCGTGAGCGTGGCGACGCCGCGCTTCTTGCCGAAGGCTTCGACCTTCTTCGGGTCGACCTTGATGTGGAGGACGGCGGCGCCGGAGAAATCGGGAGCGCCATTCGCGCCGTTGGTGATGTTCAGGCCGAGGGCGAAGGAGTTCGTCGTGTCGTTGGTGTCGATGCCGAACTCCTCGCGCATGATCTTGTCGTAGTTCGGCTGGCCAGCCAGGCCGGCGGCGCCAGCCTTGAGCGAGAGTTTCTCGGCGCGTTCGCGCAGCGTCTTCATGGCGGGCGAACTGTTGATCTGGAGGCCGGCGGTCGGGGCCGTCACCAGGACGATGGCGGCGTCGGCGGGGATGCCGCGGGTGTCGAACTGCTGGGCCGGCAGGGCGGCGCCGACGGTGGTCAGCAGGGAGGCGAGGATGAGGCGCATGTTAGGTTTTGTGCTTTGGGGTTAAATCCTTGGGGGGTATTGGCTAGCCCAAATCGTCTGAAGGGTGCATTTTCAGGCTAGAAACAGGCTTAATCAGGCCAATGGGCACAAAAAAGGGGCGTCTTTCGACGCCCCTCAAAGGTGCTAGTGAATCCGGGGATTAGTAGCCGCCGCGATCGCCGCCGCCGAAGCCGCCGCGATTGCCGCCGCCGAAGCCGCCACGAGAGCCGCCGCCGCCGCCGCCTCCGAAGCCGCCGCGAGAGCCGCCGCCGCCGAAGCCACCACGGTCGCCGCCGCCGAAGCCGCCGGAGCGGGGACGGTCGCCGCCGAAGCCGCCGGAGCGGGGACGGTCACCGCCGCCGAAGGACGGGCGTTCTTCACGAGGGCGAGCCACGTTGACCTTCAGGGGACGACCCATGAAATCGACGTTCTCGGTCTTGGCGATCGCATCCTGAGCCTGCTGAGCGTTGCCCATGGTCACGAAGGCGAAGCCGCGGGGACGACCCGTGAACTTATCCATCATGACTTCCACGGAGACCACTTCGCCCGCTTGGGAGAAATGAGCGCGGATGTCGGCTTCGGTTGCGGCCCAGGGCAGATTGCCCACGAACAGTTTGTTTTCCATATCTTTTGTTTTGCTTGGTTTACCTTCACCGCATTGCCCGTTTCCGACCTTCGGATTTCGATTTGCCGTCTTAGCGACCGTCAACTCACCGGATTCTTGCGGGGCTTGCCTCTTACTTTGGTTATTTTCCGAGACAAGCCTGACCACTGATAAGGTACATGATCGGCGGCAGGGCAAGTTTATTCACAATAGGGGTCTACCCCCAGCTCGGCATTGACTCCCGTATCCCTCGTAAAGAGGCTGTTTTCATGAGCCAAGCTTTGACTCCCGCGCAGATCGAGGCGGCTTTGGCCGGCTTGAATGGCTGGGGTCTAGATGGTTGCAAGTTGTTGAAGACCTATGAGTTAACGAATTTCAAGGCCGCCTTGGCTTTCATCAACCAAGTGGGCGCCGTCGCCGAGGCGCAGGACCATCACCCGGAAATCCACAACAGCTGGAACCGCGTCAGCCTGCGACTCTGTACCCATGACGCGGGTGGGCGCCTCACCGAGAAAGATTTGACCCTCGCCCGGGCCATCCAATCCATTCCCCACCCGTGATCGACCCCGCCGACGCCATCGAAGCGCTCTTGGACGAGCTGAAGCGCCAGCGGGCCGCTGGGGTCACGCGGGTCAGCGTCTCGACGGAGTCCATGGAGTTCCTGCGTAAGGTCACCGGGTCAGCCCGTCCAGCGGTCTCTCCGGCGGCGGTGACCGCGGGTGCGTCCCCGGTCGCCGCGTTCACCGCCTCGGCCCAGGCCGCCCGCCTGGTGACGCCTGCCCGCCCGACCCCTGCTCCGGTCGCCGCCGCCCCCGTCATCCCGATCCCCGACCCGCCCGTGGTCACGCTGCCTTCCGGAGATAAGACCGCCCGGCTGGCCGCCCTGCATGCCTTGGTCTCCCAGTGTCCCGAGACCCGTCGGCACCTTCTGCCTGGGCATAAGCCCGTCCTCGGACAGGGTTCGGTCGATGCCCGCCTCTTCTTCGTTGGGGAAGCGCCCAACCTCGAGGAAGCTGAGTCCGGGCGGCCCTTCGTGGGCGCCTCGGGCGAGCTCTTGCGCAAGATCCTCGCCGCCGGCCTGATCGGGGAAGAACTGACCTACCTGGCCCCCGTCATGGGTTGGCGCCCCGAGCCGCCGACGCCCCACGGCAAGCGCCCGCCGAACGCGCGCGAGGTCGCTTTCAACCTCCCTTACCTCCGGGCGCAAATCGAGATCGTCCGTCCGCAGGTGATCATCGCCCTCGGGGCCCAGGCCTGCGAGGCGCTGCGTCCCGGCGGCTTGCCGATCACCCAGGCGCGCGGCAAGTGGCTCGACTTCGAAGGGATCCCGTTGATGCCGACCTTCCACCCGAATTACCTGCTCCACAATCCCTCGGCGACCGTCAAGCGCACCGCGTGGGAGGACATCCTGCTCGTCATGGAGAAAGTCGGCTTGCCGATCTCGGACAAGCAGCGCGGCTTCTTCGCCGCGAAGTGATCAGCGCACCGAATCGCTCAAGCGCCGGAGCGGGAAGGTGAGCACCTGTGAGTTGCGACCGCTGGCCTGGAGGGCCTTGCGGCGTTCGGCGGGCAGGTCCGTGAGCGTGCCCGCGACGAAACCGCAGGCCGACTGGAAGAAGCCCTGGGTCTGCGTCGTGAGCGCGATCAGTTTCTTGGCGCCGAGCTGCTTGGCGCGGCGCTTGGCGAACTCGACGAGTTTCCGACCGACGCCGCGACCGTGGTAGAACGGCTGGACGTAGACCGCGCCGAGCTCCATCGACTTGCCGTCGGCGTAGGGGCGCAGGGCCGCGCAGCCGATGATGCTGTCGTCGATCTCGTAGACGTAGAAGTCGGCGTAGCCCTGCTCGATCTGCTGGCGCGTGCGGGCGATGAGCGCGTCGGTCTTGGCGCCGTGCTTCGCGAGGTTGTACAGGGCCTGCGCGTCCTTCTTCTTCGCCTGCCGGATGCGGTCGTAGTCGTTCGCGTGGACCATCGTGCCGAGGCCGACCTTGTCGAAGATCTCCGTGAGCAGGCAGCCGAAGACGCGGCCGTCGAGGATGTGGGCGCGCGGGACCTCCTCGTCGAGGGCCTTGGCGGCCTGGACGGCCTTGCTGCGGATGCGCGGGTCGAGCTTGGCGTGCTTGTCCGCCAACAGACGCTTGAGCTCATCCTCGGGGAGGTTGAGCTGCACGACGCCGTCGACCTGCAGGCCGCTGAAGGGGGTGAGGTAGATGAGCTTCGAGGCGCCGAGCGCGACGGCCAGTTCCATCGCCAGGTGGTCGCTGTTGACGCGCAGCGACTGACCTTCGCGGTCGCACACGATCGGCGTGACCAGGGGTAGGAGGTCCTGCGCCAGCATCGACTTCAGGATGGCCGCGTCGACCTT
>JBEELT010000170.1:0-3950 GCA_041167995.1 Verrucomicrobiota bacterium
ACGCCGGAGGAAAGCCTCGCCTGGCCGGAGGATTGCCAAGTCGTGCCCGAGTTCCTCGCGCTCTGCGGCCACCGCCCCGCCGCCGGCGGCGTGGTCGTGCACCGCGGGGAGGAACGCCTCACCGCGTTGGCCTGGGTGGCCGACGAGACGCTGCCCGCGGCCATCGCCGTCGGCGAACTGGCCGACGTCACCGAGGCGGAGATCGCCGCCGAGGCCGCGCAACGCGGCGGGCTGGCCGCCGGCTACGCGGTCGAGACCCTGACCGGCGTCCTCCGGAGCGAGCGGCGCGAACAGGCGCTGGTGCTCCTCGCGGAAGGAGCCACGCCGCACGAGCTCTCCAAGAAGCACCTCGACGTCGCCGACATCCGCGACACCGACTTCCTCGAGGCGCGCCGCAAGAAAGAGCGGACCAACCTCGTCCTCTGGCGCCTGACGCAGGGCGCCGTGGCCGCGCTGGTGGTCGCGCTGCTCCTCGACCTGGTCGGCTTCGGCGTGCGCCTGCGCACAGACGACCTCGAGGCCGATAACGTCGAGAACGCGGCGAAGGTCGCCGACATCGACGCGGCGCAGGCCATCACCTCCCGCATCAACGAGCTCGGCGTGAAGCGCCCGCTTCCCCTCGAGATGCTCGCGCTGATCAACGAGCACCGCCCGGCGACGCTGGAGTTCCAGAGCGTCACCTGCAAATCCAACGTGCTCATCGAGATCGGCGGCCGCACCTCCAACGCCGCCGACATCGGCGTCTTTGAGCGCGAGCTGGCCGCCCTGCCGACCGTCGCCAGCGCGGTCAGCCGCGACATCCGCACCCGCGAGACCTCGGCGACCTTCACGCTCGCCGTCACCTTCAAGCTCGACGCGCTCCGCAAGGCCGTCGCCCCCAAGCAACCATGAAAGCCCTCTTCTTCGGCCTCAACGCCCGCGAACGCCTGATGGCGCTCGTCGCGCTCAGCACCCTCGCCTTCCTCTGGGTGACTGCCGCCTACGGGCGCGTCAACGAAGTCTGGACCAACTGGACGGACCTCGAGAAAAAGGCCGCCTTCCACCGCGCGCGCTTCGCGGAGGAGAAGAAGATCCGCGCCGACGTGGCCGTGGCCGTGCAGGGTCTCGACGAAGGTCGCGGCTACGACAAGGCCCGCCTAGTCGCGGAGGCCTTCGCCGCCGCCAAAGAAGCCGGCCTCACGCCCAGCACCGAGGCCCCGACGACCGTGAAGGCCGGCCGCTTCGCCGTGCACTCGCTGCAGATGACCTGCCGCAAGGCCGACATGGGCAGCCTCGTGAAATTCTACGAAGCCATCCGCCCGCGCGCGCCCTACCTCGCCCTGGGCAACCTGACCATCCAGTCCGACCGCGGTAAGGACGCCACCATCACGATCAACATGCAGATCACCGCGCTCGAGCTGATCGGCGCGGCGCCGACGCCCGTCGCCCCGGTGACGCCGACGGCTCCGGCCACCCCCGCCACCGGCGACAAGCCCGCCGGCGAGACCGTGGCGCCGACCACTCCGGCGACGACCGAAGGCGCCGCCCCGGTGAAAACCGAAGCCGCCCCGACGACCGAGACGGCCAAGCCGGCGACGGAAACCGCGGCCCCGGCGAAGACCGAGGCTGTCGCTCCGACCAAGACCGATGTTCCCGCCCCGGCGGTCGAAACCAAACCCGCCACCACGGAGGTGAAGCCCGCCGCCGCGAGCGCCCCCGTGAAGACGGAGGTCGTGCCGGCGAAGACGGAAGCGGCCAAGTAAGAGTCGAGTACTGGGTCGAGTGCTGAGTCGAGGGGAAGAGAGACTTAAAGGGCCAGGGACAGGGTCAGGGCCAGGAGAAGAGGTTGGAGTGCTGCATCGAGTGCTGGGTCGAGTGCTGAATCGATGGGGAGGCAGGCGGACCAGCAGGGACGCTGGTCCCTACCCGCGCGAATGGTATTCGCGGGCGGTTAGGGGTTAGCGGTTGGCTGTTGGATGATGCGGCAACAGGTACGCTCGATTCAGCACTCGATGCTGCACTCTGTACTCTGCACTCCGTAATCTGTACTCCGTCGGAAGGATGCACCTCGTGCCCTCCAGTCTTCCTGCCCTCGAATCCTCGTATCCTCCCGTCCTAGAACCGGAAGCTCGAGCTGACCTCGAAGACGGCGGAGACGATCGCGTAGGCGATGAAGGCGACGAACGAGAAGGCGGCGGTCAGGACGGCGGCGGAGATGGTCTGCGAGACGGCCCCGAGCCATTTGTCGAGCTGGGCGCGGTAGGAGCGGGCGATGTCGCGCAGGCCGGGCGCGAGGTTGCCGGTCTGCTCCGAGATCGCGATGCGGTCGAGCAGCAGGTCCTCGAAGTAGCCGGTCTTGGCCAGCGCGCGGGAGAGGCTCTCGCCCTCGAGCACGCGGTCGGTCGCGGTGTGGAGCTGCGCGCGCATGGCGCGGTTCGGGGCGGTCTTCTCGGCCAGGCGGAGCGCCTCGGCGGTGGTGATGCCGTTCTCCAGCAGGACCGCGAGCGTGTGGCAGAAGTTCAGGACGGAGACACGCTTCACGAACGTCCCGGCCAGCGGGACGGTCAGCAGGAACTCGTCGGTCTGGAGGCGGCCGGCCTCGGTCTGGCGCAGCTGCCGGATGACGAGCGCGCCGACGGCCACGGCGAGCAGGCCCAGCGGACCGACCCACTTGAGGACCTCGGCGAACCAGATCAGCAGCTTGGTCGCGAGCGGCAGTTGACCGCCGAGGGAGTCCAGCAGGGTCTTGATGCGCGGCAGGAGGAACAGGACGAAGAACGTGACGACGAACAGGGCGACGACGCAGATGAAGCTGGGGTAAGCCAGGGCCGCCACGATCTTGCGGCGGAACTCGCGCTGCTCGGTGGCGTGCGTGATTAGGCGCTCGATGACGTCGAGGATGTTGCCGGTGGCCTCGCCCGCGGCGATGAGGTTGATCGTCTGACCGTCGAAGACGCTAGGGTAGGCGGCCATCGCCGCCGAGAGGTTCTGGCCCTCGCCGAGGCGGGTCCACAAGCCCGCGCAGAGCGTACGCAGCGGACCCTTCTGGGTGCGGTTCGCGAGCATGCGCAGCGCCTCGCCGGCGGACATGCCGCTGCGGACGAGATCGGCGATGGACTCGAGGAACGGCAGCAGCTGTTCGGCGGTCGGCTCCGGGTCGGGCCCCGTGCCGGCGCCGACCTGGGCGTCGCGCTGGGCGCGCCCGGCGGCGCCGCTCTCCGTCACCGCCAGCGGCCGGAGCCCACGGGCCTGCAGGCGGCGGAGCGCCTCACGGCGGTTCGGGGCCTGGATCACGCCGTCGGCCGCCGCCCCCTGCGCGTCGCGGGCGCTGTAGTTGAAGGCGGGCATCGCGCGTTACTCGTTGGAGCTCAGGTTGCGCACCAGCTCGTCGAGCGAAGTCAGGCCGGCCGTCACCTTCTGCCAACCGGCGCGGGCGAGCGGGCGCATGCCCTGCTCGATGGCCTTGTCGGTCAGCTCACGGTTGGAGACGCGGCCGACGATGAGGTCGTGTAGCGGCTTCGGGTGGAAGATTTCGAACACGCCGACGCGGCCGCGGTAGCCGGTGTTGCGGCACTTACGGCAGCCGACGGGTTGGCGGAGGGTCTTGATTCCCGCCAGTTCCGGCGCGCCCATGCCGAGGGCCTCGAGAGCCGGCAGGACGCGGGGGAGGTCGACGGGGACGTCCTTGGCGCAGTCCGGGCAGAGCCGGCGCACGAGGCGCTGCGCGATGACGAGTTCGACGGCGGAGGCGACGAGGAAGGGCTCGACCCCCATATCGACGAGCCGGGTGATGGCACCGGGCGCGTCGTTGGTGTGCAGCGTGGAGAAGACCAGGTGGCCCGTGAGCGAGGCGCGGATGGAGATTTCGGCGGTCTCCAGGTCGCGGATTTCGCCGACCATGATGACGTCGGGGTCCTGGCGCAGCGTGCTACGGAGGGCGTTGGCGAACGTCAGGCCGATCTCGGCCTTGG
>JBEELT010000171.1:0-3882 GCA_041167995.1 Verrucomicrobiota bacterium
GGCGCGGACCTCGCGGCGCATCTCCTCGTGGTCCTTGGTTTCCTTGGGGAGGATGAGCTTGGAGGTGATGATGGCCGACATCGAACCGAACAGGGCGATGCCGACGAGCATGAGGACGGCGGCGATGACGCGGCCTTCGCCGGTGACGGGGTAGGTGTCGCCATACCCCACGGTCGTGACGGTGGTGAGCGCCCACCAGAGCGCGTCGCCACCGGTCTTGATGGTGGCGTCGGGCGCATGGCGCTCGGCCTCGAGCATCAGGGTGGTGGAGAAAAGCACCATGACGAAGGCGACCCCGGGCAAGGCGAGGAGCTTCTCGGTGAGGGAGGTGCCGGTCGCGACTTCCTGGAGCTTATACAGGGCGCGAAGGACGCGAATGATCCGGTAGATGCGTACCAGCTGCAGGGTGCGGAAGGCGGCGTCGAAGGGGATGCTCGCCAGCAAGTCGAGCCAACCCCACTTCCAGAAGCCGCGGGACCAACCCTCGCGGCGCCAGCGGACGACGACATCGACCAGGAAGATGCCGCAGGCGGCCCGATCGACCATGATAAGGGCTTGGAAGGTCGCCGGCGACAGCACGACGAAAGTCTCGATGACGACGAGCACAAGGGACAGCACGGCCACGCCCAGCACGAACCAATCCCACGGGCGGAGCTTCTGCCGGAGTTCCTGCTGGATAGCCATGTGCCACCTTGGCCCAGGGGCCGGGCCGACTCAAACGGAAAGGCGTCGGCTCGGCTCTTGCCTCGGTCGG
Organism: Verrucomicrobiota bacterium; assembly: GCA_041167995.1. Taxonomy (GTDB): domain Bacteria; phylum Verrucomicrobiota; class Verrucomicrobiia; order Opitutales; family UBA953; genus UBA953. Next base: position 755 of record JBEELT010000171.1, read on the forward strand.
GCGGACGGCTTTCCTGCGGGCATGGCCACCCTGCCCTCTTCCCGCCGCGAATTCCTCGGCGCCGCCGCCTTCACGCTGGCCGGCCTGGCCGCCGGCGCCACCCGCCTCGCCGCCCAGGAGGCGCCCAAGGCGCCCGTGAAGCGTCCGCCCAACCCCTACGTCTATAAGTTCAAGATCGGGGCCATCGAAGCTTTCTCCATCAGCGACGGACACATGCTCTTCCGCGAAGGGCTCAACCTCATGTGGCCCGAGGCCGACCGACCGAAGATGAAGGAGTCGATGGTCTTCAATCGCGAGCGCCTCGACGCCCTACCCCTGTACATCAACATCATGGGCCTGCGCATCGGCGACGAGGTCGCGCTGATCGATGCGGGCTTCGGCGAGCGCCACCCGAACGTGAACTTCGGCTGGATGGAGGAAGGCCTCCGCTCCCTCGGCATCAAGCGCGAACAGGTCACCGCCGGCTTCCTCAGCCACTCGCATTCCGACCACCTCGACGGGTTCGTCGACCGCGACAAGCCGGCGTTCCCCAACGCGAAGATCTACCTGCTACAGGAGGAGTATGATTTCTGGCGCGGCCCGAACCCCGACTTCTCCAAGTCGAAGCGCGACAAGCGGCCGCTGCCGAACATGGTCAAGACGGTCTGCCGCAACTTCGACATCCTGAAGGACCAGCTGGTCATCGCGAAGGACGGCCAAAAACTCTTCCATGACGCGGTGGAGGTGCTCGCCGCGCCCGGTCACACCGACGGCCACGCCTGCTTCGAGATCCGCTCCGGGACCGAATCCCTCGTCCACATCAGCGACGTCGTGCACCACCACCTCCTCATGTTCGAGAATGTCGGCTGGACGGTCGCGATGGACCACGACCCCGAGACCGCGGTCAAGACCCGCCAGAAGCTCTTCACCCGGATGGCCGCCAACAAGTCGCGCGCCTTCGGTTTCCACCTCCCGTGGCCCGGCATCGGCACGGTCGTCCCGAAGGGCGACCAGTATGCCTGGGTGCCGGAACGCTGGAGCTGGGGCTCGTAAGACGGGCGGACCGCCCCGCCGGCTCAGCGGCCGTGCGGGAACTGCTTGAGGAGCTCGGCGGGATTCAGGAAACCTTCTTGGGCCTTCGTGGCCGCGCGCTCCTGGGCGACCTGCGCCGGGGTGATCGGCGCGGCTTGGTTACCGAAGGAATTGCGGACGTAGGTGAGGACACCGGCGAGTTCCTGGTCGGAGAGGCCCTTGAAGGCGGTCATGGGGACCTGACCGGGGTACTTGACTCCATTGACTTCGATCGGGCCCATGAGGCCGTGTAGGGCCAGGCGGATGAGGCGCGCGGGGCTGCCCGTGACCCAAGCGGACTTGGCGATGGGCGGGAACTGCGCCGCCGGCAGACCTTGGCCGTCGGCCTGGTGGCAGGTGATGCAGTGGGCCTCGCGGCGGTAGACCTCGGCGCCGAGCTCGAAGAGGCGCTTGGCATCCCCGGTCAAGGTGGTCACGGCCTTGGCGGGCTCGGGCGCCTGGACGGAGCCGCCCTTCTGGTAGGTTTCGGCGGCGGCGAAGACGGGCTTGAGCCAGGCATCCTCGGGCTGACGACGGGCTTCCGCGAGCACGTCGAGGGAGAGTTCCTTGCCGAACCAGGTGGCGGCGTTGACGGCCTCGAGGCGGACGCGTCCATGGGCGTCGGCGGCCGCACGCTTGAGGAGCGCGGCATGATCGGCGACGACGTGGGTGTTGTAGCGGAGCACGCGCACGGCGGCGGCGCGGACGCGGTGATCCTTCGCCTCCAGAAGTTTTTTGAGCAGCGGCACCGAAAGTTGGTCGACGCCCCAGGTGGCCCAGAGGCCTTCGAGCTGATGGCGCTCGAGGTTCGGGTCGCCGGGCTTGAGCGAGGCGAGGTAGTCGTCCAAGCTGCGCAGGACGTCCTTGGCGGGGTGGCTGCGGAGTTCGAGGCGGCTGCGGGAGCGGGCGCGATCTTCAGGCAGGGTCAGGTTGGCGAAGAGCTGGCGGATGGAGGCGCCGGCGATCGGGGGCGGCGTGACCAGCGGGCGGCCCGGGTAAGTCATGCGGTAGATGCGGCCGTGGGCGTGGTCGCGCATCGGGTCGCGGGCGCTGTGCTGCATGTGGCCGATGAGCGCGTTATGCCAGTCCGCGAGGTAGAGCGAACCATCGGGGGCGAACTCCATCGAGACCGGGCGGAAATTGCCGTCCTTGGACTGCAGGAGGTTCTGGCGGAAGGTCAGCTTGAAGCCAGTGCCCTCCTCGGCGACGGCGTGCTGCTTGGTCCCGAGGAAGCCGATCGTATTATTGATCAGGATATCGCCCTGGACGTCATCGGGGAAGTGGCGGCTGCTCACGAACTCGAGGCCGGCGGTCGGGCGGACCATCTGGGCCTTGGGCACGAGGTTGGGCGGAAGCGGGGCGAACTCGCCGAAGGGAACGCGGAGCGAGGCCGGAGACATCCAGCGCAGGTTGGGATCGGAAGTGTCCGCGAAGAAGTCCTGGCCGTAGGCATCGAAGGCGATGCCCCAGGGGTTGGGGATGCTCACGCGGGCGGTGCGCTCGAGCTGCCGACGCTGCGGGGCGTAGCGGAAGAAGCCGCCGTTCGTGCTGCGCTCGACGCCGTAGGCGGTCTCGACATGGCTATGGAGGAACGTGCCCTCGGCCAGGTAGAAGGCGCCCGAGGGGTCGGCCCGGAAGGCGCTGATCGCGTGGTGCGTGTCGTGGTCGTCGAAACCGGACAGCACGACCTCGGAGCGGTCGGCCTTCCCGTCGCCATCGGTGTCGCGCAGCAGGACGAGGTGGCTGCTCTGCGGGATGTAGACGCCCTCGGGGGCGAACTCGAAGGAGAGCGGCAGGTGCAGGCCGCGGGCGAAGATGGTCTGCTTATCGGCCTTCCCGTCGCCATCGGTGTCCTCGAGGATCAGGATCTTGTCGTCGGGCTTGGCGTCGCCGGGGCACCACTGCGGGTAGCTGGGCATGGTGGCGACCCAGAGCCGTCCGCGGTTATCGAAGGTCAGGCGGACGGGATTGGCGAGGTCGGGGAACTTTTCCTCGGAAGCGAAGAGCTCGACCTTGTAGCCGGCGGGCACGGTGAAGGTCTTCACGGCCTCGGTGCCCGGCAGGTAGTTGGGCGAACC
>JBEELT010000172.1:0-3780 GCA_041167995.1 Verrucomicrobiota bacterium
CCCATCACTTTGAACTTGTCAGTCCCGGGAGTATTTGAACGATATCCCGTGTTAACTTTGTCCTACGGGACAATGGGGTAAGTAAGATAAAGTAGTAAAAAACAGGCGGCTTGCATAGGGGTATGCAAGCCGCCTCCTTTTTGGGGATCGCTCCCCCGCCCCGCCGACAAAAAAGCCCGGCACCTCGCGGTCCGGGCTTCGTCGTGCCGGGAATCCGGGAGGCCTCAGCCGCCGGACATCTTGGTGATGAGCGCGATGAGCGGGAGGAACATCGCGAGTACGATCGTGCCGACGACCACCGCCAGACCCACGATGAGCACGGGCTCGATGATGGAAGTCAGCGCCCCGACGGCGTTGTCGACCTCTTCGTCGTAGATGTCGGCCACGCGGTTGAGCATCTCGGGCAGCTGGCCCGTCTCCTCGCCGACCTGGATCATCGAGGTGACCATCTGCGGGAAGACCCCGGTCTGCTCGAGCGGGACGGAGAGCGGCTCGCCGTCGCGCACGCGGTCATGGACGCGCTCGAGGGACTTGGCGATGACGACGTTGTCGAGGGTGTCGCGGGTGATGTTGATCGCCTGCAGGATCGGCACGCCGGAGGCCATCAGGGTGCCGAAGGTGCGGGCGAAGCGCGAGACCGAGACGATCTGCACGAAGCCGCCGACCTTCGGGAGCTTGAAGATGATGCGGTCAAAGATCTCCTTGCCCTTGGGCGAGGCCAGCCACGCCTTGAAGCCGACGAAGCCGCCGATGATGACGACCGGGGTGATGTACCAGTAGGTCACGAGGGCGTTGGAGATGCCGACGACGAACGCGGTGAGCGCCGGCATCTGCGTCTTCTGGCCGCTGAGCAGGTTCTGGAAGGAGGGGACGACCTTCACCATCAGGATGAAGACGATCACCACGGCCACGCTCACGACGACGGCCGGGTAGACCATCGCGGACTTCACCTTCTTCTGGATGCGGGAAGCCTTCTCGCGGAACTTGGCGAGGCGGTCCAGGACCTTGTCGAGCACGCCACCGGCCTCGCCCGCGCGGATCATGTTTACGAACAGGCGGTCGAAGACCTTGGGGTGGGCCTGTAATGCCTCGGAGAGGTTGTTGCCCTGCGAGACGCTCTCGGCGATGTTCGCGAGGATGCCCTTGAAGACCGGGTTACGTTCCTGCTTGTGGATCAGCTCGAGCGCGCGGAGCAGCGGCAGGCCGGCGGTGATGAGGGTCGCCAGCTGGCGGGTCATCACGGTGACGTCGTCCTGGGTGACCTTGGCGCCGAAGCTGAAGCCGGGCTTCTTGGCGGGGGCGCCACCGACGAGGGGCTTGGCCGCGCCGCCGTCCCCGGCCAGGGTCGTGACCATGAGGCCGCGGGCCATGAGCTTCTGGCGGGCCTGCTCCTCGCTGGCCGCGTCGATCTTGCCGGAGGTCTGGGCGCCGTTGCGGTCGATCGCGTTGTACTTGTAGTCGGGCATGGGATGGGGATGGGTAAGGGGTTTAGGTGTACTTCAGGACTTCCTCGATGGTGGTGTGGCCGTCGAAGATGCAGCGCAGGCCGTCCTCGCGGAGCGGGCGCATGCCCACCTCGATCGCCTTCTGCTTCAGCACCAGGGTCGGGGACTTCTGGGTGATGAGGGTGCGGATCGGGTCGCTGATGGTCATCAGTTCGAAGAGGCCCTGGCGGCCGCGGTAGCCCGAGCGGTTGCACTCGGGGCAGCCCTTGCCGAAGTAGAACTTGCGGTTCGCAATCTCGAGCGCGTCGACGTCGAGCATGTTGATGACCTCCTTGTCGGGCTCGTAGGCGGTGCGGCAGCCCTTGCAGATGCGGCGCAACAGGCGCTGGGCAAGCACGCCTTCGAGCGAGGCGGAGATGAGGAACGGCTCCAGCCCCATGTCGATGAGGCGGGTGACGGCGCCCGGGGCGTCGTTGGTGTGGAGCGTGGAGAGCACGACGTGGCCGGTCAGGGACGCCTGCACGGCGATCTGGGCGGTCTCAAGGTCGCGGATCTCGCCGACCATGATCGTGTCGGGGTCCTGACGCAGGAAGGAGCGGAGCGCCGCGGCGAAGGTCAGGCCGACCTGGTGGTTGATCGGGACCTGCATGATGCCTTCGACCTCGTACTCGACGGGGTCCTCGGCGGTGAGGATCTTGACGTCCTCGGTGTTCACCTCGCGGAGCGCCGAGTACAGGGTGGTGGTCTTGCCGGAACCGGTCGGGCCCGTGACGATGAAGATGCCGTTGGGGCGGCCGACCATCGCGCGGATACCCTCCTTGATGTCCTCCTGCATCGAGAGCGCGTCGAGGCTCAGGTTGACGACGGTCTTGTCCAGGATGCGGAGCACGACGGACTCGCCGAACTGCGTCGGGAGGGTCGACACGCGGAGGTCGATGGCGCGGCCGCCGATGGTGGTCTTGATGCGGCCGTCCTGCGGGACGCGGCGCTCGGCGATGTTGAGGGAGGAGAGGACCTTGACGCGCGCGATGACGGCCGACGCCAGGTTCTTGGGCGGCGGGGCCATCTCGTACAGCGAACCGTCGATGCGGTAGCGGATGCGAAACTGGTCCTCGAACGGCTCGAAATGGATGTCGGACGCCTTGGCCTTGACGGCCTCTTGGAGCACCAGGTCGACGAAGCGGATGATCGGGGCCTGGCTGGCCTGCTTGGTCACGTCCTCGTCGGTGACGGCGGCGGCGCCCTCGACCTGCTCGAACTCGCCGAGGAGGTCGTCCATCGACGTGGCCGAGGCCTCGCCATAGCTGCGGATCACGCCGGCCTCGACCTGCTCCGGGTCGCCGACCGCCAGCTCGATATCGCGCTTAAGGATGAAGGTCAGCTCGTTGACCGCACCGTAATTGAAGGGATCCTTGGCGAGCAGGGTGAGCTTGCCGGCCTCGTCGGCCACGGGCACCACCATGTACTTGTGGGCCTGGGCGGGCTTGAGCAACCGGATGACCTCGGCGTCGGGCTCCGCGGGCACGACCGAGTAATACTGCACGTGGAGGTGGTCGGCGACGGCCTGCAGGATCGCGGGACGGTCCGCGAGACCGGCGTCGATCAGGCCGGCCGCGAAGGACTTGCCCGTCGTCGCCTGGGACTCCCAGATCTCGTCGGCTTGGGTCTGGTCCACGAGGCCCGCCTCGAGGGCGATTTCGCGGAGAAGGTCGCTATGGTCATCAAACATGGGAAAGGGAGGGTCAGCGGGCGGCGCCGCCCTTGATGCGCTGGCGCATCATCTCGGAGTCCTGGGCATAGTTGAAGACCTCCTCCTCGGGGATGATGCCCTGGTTGAAGAGGGCGAGTAGGTCGGCGTCGAGGGTGCGCATGCCGCGGGAAGCCCCGGTCTCGATATCGGAGGTGATCTGGAACGTCTTGTTCTCGCGGATTTTGGCCGCGATACCGTCGGTCCGGATCATGATCTCGTAGGCGGCGACGCGCTTGTCGTCGGTGGTCCGCAGCAGGCACTGGGAGATGACGGCGACGACGGAGGAGGCGAGCTGGACGCGGATCTGGTCGCGGGCCCCGGCGGGGAAAGCGTCCAGGATGCGGTCGACGGTGCGGGCGGCGCCGGTCGTGTGGAGGGTGCCGAAGACGAGGTGGCCGGTCTCGGCGGCGGAGACGGCGGCCTCGATGGTCTCGAGGTCGCGCATCTCGCCGATGAGGATGACGTCGGGGTCCTGGCGGAGGGCCGAGCGGATGCCGTCGGCGAAGCTGGGGACGTCGTTGTGCACCTCGCGCTGGGTCACCACGCAGTTCTTGTGCGCGTGGTAGTACTCGATTGGGTCCTCGA
>JBEELT010000173.1:0-3734 GCA_041167995.1 Verrucomicrobiota bacterium
AGGTTCTGCACCACGACGCCGACGAGCAGCGCCATGATCGCGATGGTGATGAGCACCTCGAGCAGGGTGAAGCCGCTGCGACGGTCGCGACGGCGGGGAGACGGGGACGTGGTCATGAAAGGGAGCCTCGGGTCGGGCGGGAATCAGCGCGAGCCTTTGCTGGGACGCTCGCCCTTGGTGGGGACGGCGTTCGACGTCGGGGCCTCGCGGCTGCCGCGCGACGAGCGGTCGAACTGCGGCGCGCCCGTCTCGCCGCCGCCGGGCTGGCGTTCGCCCCAGCGCTTGCGCATCTCGTCGCGGAAAGCTTGGATCTGCTCCGGGGAGGGCGGCTGGCCGATGCCGACGCCGGTCCCGACGCCCAGGCCGCCACCGACGGCGGGGGCCGCCAAGACCTGCGGGGCGACTGGTGCGGTGGCGGCCACCGGCGCCGACGGCGTCGCGGAGATGACCGGCGTGCGCAGCGGGAGCTTCACCGGCTGGCCGGCGTTCTCGACGATGAGTGTCTCGGCGGCCTGGTCGAAGCCGACGATCGTGACCGGGAGGTTGGTGGGGACTTCGCCCTCGGCGATCCAGGCGGACTGTTTGGTGATCGAGTTGTAGACGCTGAAGTAGGTCACACCCTTGTCCACGTACAGCCCGCGGAACTCGAGGGTGCCGGGCTTGGCTTCGCCGATCACGGTCCGCTCGGCGGCCTGGCCGAAAGGAGAGTTTTTGACGAGGCCGTCGAGTTCCAAGGCGGGGACGGCGGCGCCCGCGCCAAGGAGGAGGGCGGTGGCGAGGAGGTGCGGACGGCGGGCGGTCATGGGGCGGGGAAGGGGGGTGTTCACTTAGAACACCATCGGTAGTCTTTGGTTTCGTAAGAGCCTGTCCATTCTAGGCTTCAAGGCAGGCGTGCCCCCGGCGAAGACCCCGTCCGCGGGTGGGGGTGTGAATGGCCGTGAATAACTCTGCTCCCCGCGGACCGCAGGAGGTCATAAAAATGATATAAACAACTGTCCGTCAAGGCGATGGGACTTATCCGGCTGGCTTTCACGTTTTGTTCATGAATTCACGCCCCGGAGGTTGCAACCTTCCCCGCCCGATTATGTCTTTATGAACTCCCATGCGGAACTCCCGGAGCAGCGGTTGGTCGGGACGGCGGTCCGGCTTGCTCGGGCTCGCGGTCCTGGTCGCCTTGTGCCCGTTCCTGGCGGCCCAGGACTTTCGCCGGGGTGTCCAGCCGTTCCTCGAGAAATACTGCTACGACTGCCACGGGAACGACAAGACGAAGGCCGACCTCAACCTGGAGCTTTTCAAGGACGCGGCGGGTTTCTACCGCGACCAGCGGCTGTGGCGCCAGGTGATCACCCAAGTGGTCGCCGGCGAGATGCCCCCGCCCGAGCGCAAGACCCGCCCGACCCAGGCCGAGATCGAAGCCCTTCAGGGGCAGGTCCGCGGCCTGCTCAAGGAGGCGGTCGCCCAGGCCAAGGTCGACCCCGGCAAGGTGACCGTCCGCCGGCTCAACCGCACGGAGTATAACAACACCGTCCGCGACCTCTGCTACGTCGACGGCAACTTCTCGGTGGACTTCCCCGCCGACGACACGGGTTATGGCTTCGACAACATCGGCGACGTGCTCACGTTCTCGCCGGTCCACCTCGAGCGTTTCATCGCCGCGGGTAAGCTCGTCGCCGAACGCGCGATGCCCACGACGGAGGCCAAGCTCGATGTGCTCAACGTCGACGGCTACAACATGCTGCCGCGCGGCCGCTCCGAGGACCAGATGCGCGTCTTCAACGCCGCGACGTTGACGGCCACTTTCGATGCCCCCCGCGACGGCGAGTATATCTTCCGCGCCCACCTGGTGGGGATGGGCAACCCCAGCGACGCCCCGGCGGTCGTCAACCTGGTGGCCGACGGCAAACCGGTCGGTACCCAGACGCTCAAGCTCAAGACGAACAGCCGCGGCCCCGAGAAGGTCGACGCGAAGGTGCGGCTGACGGCGGGCAAGCACGCCCTCGCGGTGACCTGGACGAACCCACCCGCCGAGCTGACCTCGGGGAGCCGCCGCCTCGGGACTTACCGTTACCAACTGCTCGGCCCCACCGACACGCGCACCGATCTCCAACGCAAGCTCGCCGACTTCGCCACCGGAAAGAAGGCCGACGACCGCGCGCGCGCGATGGCCAACTGGTTCGTGAGCCGCGCCTTCCGCCGGCCCGCCACGCCCGTCGAGATCCAGCGCTACGCCAAGGTGTTCATGGTCGCCGAGACGGCCGGCGGGACCTGGGAAGCCGGGGCGCAGGCGATGATCGCCGCCGTGCTCGCGTCCCCGAAGTTCGTTTTCCGCATCGAGCAGGACGATCAACCGTTGGCCAAGGACGCCCACGCGGTCGCGGAGTTCGCGCTGGCTTCGCGCCTCAGTTATTTCCTGTGGGGCTCGATGCCCGACGAGGAACTGTTCGGTCTGGCCAACCAGGGCAAGCTCACCGCCAACCTCGCGGCCCAGACGACGCGGCTCCTCAGGGACAAGCGCGCGCAGCACCTGGTGACGGGCTTCGGGTTGCAGTGGCTGCAGACCCGCCGCCTCGCCCTGGTCACGCCCGATTCCAAGCTATTCCCGGAGTTCGACGACGCGCTGCGCACCTCGATGGTCAAGGAGACCGAGCTCTTCCTGGCCGAGATCGTTCGCGATGACCGGAGCATCTTCGACATCATCGACGCCGACTTCACCTACCTCGACCGGCCGCTGGCCAAGCTCTACGGGGTCTACGACGCGCCGACCCGCGCCACCGGCGACTTCGTGCGCGTGACCTTGCCCAAGGGCGAGCGCGGCGGCGTCCTCACGCAGGCGAGCATCCTCACGGCGACGTCCAACCCCGATCGCACGTCGCCGGTGAAGCGCGGCAAGTGGATCCTCGAGCAGATCCTGGGTACGCCGCCGCCGCCCGCCCCGGAGGACGTGCCGTCCCTCGAGGGGCAGAAGCAGCTGACCGGCAACCTGCGCCAGCGGCTCGAGCAGCACCGCGCCAACCCGGCCTGCGCCTCCTGCCACAACCGCATGGACGCCCTGGGCTTCGCCTTCGAGAAGTTCGACGCGATCGGCCGCGGCCGCACCATGGACGAGGGCGTGGCCATCGACACGGCGGGCAAGCTGCCCGATGGGCGGGCTTTCGCGGGGGCCGGCCAGCTGAAGACCGTCCTCAAGGCCGACCGCGAGAAATACGTCCGCAACCTCTGCGCCAAGCTCCTGACCTACGGCCTGGGCCGCGGCCTGGAGTTCTACGACGAGCCGGCCCTCGATAATATGGTGGTTTCGGTCGAGAAAGGGCAGCATCGCTTCTCGGCCCTGGTCATGGCGGTCGTCCAGAGCGAGCCCTTCCGCCTCCGCCGCGGCACATCTCAGGTTGAAAGCGTCCCCACTTCCCCTAAAAAGAAATAACCCCGCCCGCCATGCTCTCCGCCCAGAACCTCAGCCGCCGCACCGTCCTCAAGGGACTGGGCGTGACCATGGCCCTGCCTTGGCTCGAGCAGATGGGCGTGCAGACGAGCTGGGCCGCCGGCAACACGCCCCTCTCCCAGGCCGCGCCCAACCGCATGGCCTACGTGTACATCCCGAACGGCGTGAACCCGGAGGGCTGGCAGATCCCGACCGAGGGCGCGCTGCCCGCCAAGCTCCCGGCGATCCTCCGCCCGCTCGCGGACCTCTCCAAGGATTTTTCCGTCCTCTCCGGCCTCACGGCCGACAAGGCGCG
>JBEELT010000174.1:0-3706 GCA_041167995.1 Verrucomicrobiota bacterium
GGAGCTGTGGTGCACCGCGTGGAAGCGCCAGAGCCGCTTGCCGTGGAACCAGCGGTGGATCCAGTACAGCAGGAAGTCGCCCAGCAGGAAGGCCAGGGCGAACTGCGGCCAGCGGGTCAGCTGTCCGATCGGGCCGAAGCCCCGGTACTGGCCGGCCTTCAGTGCCGCGAGCGGGATGATGCCCGTCGGCACCAGCACCAGGAAACCGAGGATGCTGATGAGGACGAAGTTGAGCGGGTTCGACAGCAACGCGTTGGCCACCCCGCTGAAGACATCGGTCCAGACCTGCGGTCGCCACCAAGGGCGCTCCTGCTTGTTGCCGAAGAGGTGTTCGACCATCCAGAACAGCGTCACCAGGAACGCCACGGTGAAAAGGTAGGCGGCCATGGGCTTCAGGCTTCCGGGTGATCCGCGAGCAGCGGAGGGGTCGAGGCGTCGAACTCGAGGAGCTCGCCCGGCTGGCAGTCCAGGGCGCGGCAGATGGCCTCGAGCGTGGAGAAGCGGATGGCCTTGGCCTTGCCGGTCTTGAGCACCGAGAGGTTCGCCAGGGTGATGCCGACCGCTTCGGACAGCTCGGTCAGGGACATCTTGCGTCGCGCGAGCGCGACATCGAGGCGGATGACGATGGCCATGGCGGTCAGATGACCAGGGCTTGTTCGGCCTGCAGGGCGAGGGCCTGCTGCAGGTTCCAGCCGAGGATGAGGATGAGGAGGCCGGCCAGGATGATGCCGGCGTTGAGACCGAGGCACCCGCAGACCAGGAGGGCGATCCCGATGCGCTTGAGCACGCGGGCGTTGTCGGCGGTGATCACCCGACCCTCCGCGAAGGCGGCGAAGAGCTGGCGGAGCAGCCACGTGAAGCCGAGGATCAGCGTCGCGAGCAGGCCGGTCACCGCGACGAAGCCGCCCCGTTTCTCCGGGTGGTCGACGAGGTCCTGGTACTTGTTGGCTTCCTGTTGGGCGCCCGCGACGTGGATGAGCTCCTCCGGCTTCTCGAGGAGCAGCGCGAGCAGCTTGGCCGGGGCCTGCCGGAATCCGGCCACCTGGGCGCCGTGCTTGCTGTCCATGTTCAGCTTCACCAGGGCCTCCGGATGCGTGGCGGCGGTGGCCAGGAGCAGCAGCGCCAGCAGCGTGCCGCCGATCAGGAAGGTGCTGCAGAGGAAGCGGCCGATTTTGCCGGCCCGACGGATCCGGCGGTCGAGGTCGGTGGGGGTGGGTGATGGGGTCATGGCGGTAGCCTTAAAAAGTATAATCAAGTCATCTTAATCAACTACTATTTACTGATAATCGGTAATAAATTGCCTTTAGGTGGGTTGAGGTGGGCACAAAAAAGCCGAGGAAACCTCGGCTGCTTCGGTTTTGGGCGGGCGGCTCAGTGGCCGCCGAGGCCTTCGTGTTCCTTGATGTACTCCTGCTTGAGGCCGAGGGCCTCGGGGGCGTGGAGCACCAGCATCTTCATGCGGATGTCGGCGGGGATGCTCGCGGCGGTGACCTTGGAGACCACGATCATCAGGCCGATCGACAGCGGCACGGCCCAGATGGCCGGCTGCTCGCAGAGGATGCGGGCGAGCGGGTGCGCGACCCAGAAGTCGGCGATGCCCTTGGCGAGCGGATGGTCGGCCCAGTAGGCGGCGAGTTCGGCGGCGTCGGTCAGCTTCTTCGCCTTGGCGACGGCGACGTCCGAGACCGACGTCAGGCTGATGGAGGCCAGCGCGCTGAGGCCGCCGACCAGCATGCCGGTGGCCGCGCCGCGCATCGTCATGCCGCGCCACCACACGCTCATGAAGAGCAGCGGGAAGTAGCTGGCCGCCGCGATCGCGAAGGCCTGGCCGACCATGAAGTTGATCTCGAGCGCCTCGACCTGCGACCCGAGCCCGACGGCCACGAGCCCGACGATGAGGGCCGACCACTTGAAGGCCTTCAGGCGCTGTTCCGGCGAGGAGGCCGGCCGGAGCATGCGGCCGTAGATGTCGTGCGCGAGGGCGCTCGACATCGAGACGAGCAGGCCGGAGAAGGTCGACATGAACGCGGCGAAGGCGCCGGCGCAGGTGATGCCCGAGAGGATCGAGCCGAGCAGCGCGTGGTCGCGGCCGGCGAGCAGCGTGGGTAGCTCGAGCACGACCTTGTCCGTGCCCTTGGCGCCGACGGCGTCGTAGAGCTCGGGCGTGAGGGAGCGGCCGATGACCCCGTAGACGGGCGGGAAGACGTAGAAGACCCCGATGAGGATCATGACCCACATCGTCGTACGTTTGGCGGCGACGCCGTCGGGGTTGGTGTAGAAGCGGACGAGGATGTGCGGGAGGCCGGCGGTGCCGCAGACGAGCGCGATGATCAGCGAGTAGGTGTAGAGCAGCGAGTAGGGCTTTTTCGCGGCCTCGAGCGCGGCCTTCTCTTCCGGGGTCTTGGCGGCGGCGATGGAGGCGTCGACGGCCTTGGTGGTGAGCTTGCCGAAGGGGGCGATCCAGGCCTCATCCTTCGGGGCCTTGGCCGGTAGGGCCTTGCGCTCGATGCCCGGCAGCGCGGTCGCCGTGGTTTCCTGGGCCGTCTTGTTGGTCGCGAGGTGCGACTGGTAGTGGCCGACGACCGAGGCGAGAACGAAGATCGGCAGGGTGATGGCGAAGACCTTGAGCCAGTATTGGAAGGCCTGCACCAGGGTGATGCCCTTCATGCCGCCGAGCGAGACGTTGAGGGTGATGACCGCGCCTACGACCACAACGCCTGCCCAGTAGGGCAGACCCGGGAAGATATAGGCGAGCGTCGTGCCGGCACCCTTCATCTGCGGCATGGTGTAGAAGAAGCCGATGAAGAGCACGAAACAGACCGCGATCTTGCGGAACACCGGGGAGTCGTAGCGGCCTTCGGCGAAGTCCGGGATGGTGTAGGCACCGAAGCGGCGGAGCGGGCCGGCGATGAAGAGCAGCAGGAACAGGTAACCGCAGGCGTAGCAGACCGGGTACCAGAGGGCGTCGTAGCCCGTGGCCATGACCATGCCCGCGACGCCCATGAAGGAGGCGGCGGAGAGGTATTCGCCCGAGATGGCGGAAGCGTTCCAGCCGACGGAGACCGAGCGGCCCGCGACGAAGAAGTCGCCGGCGCTCTTGGACTTGCCCGCAGTCCAGAAGCCCATGCCGACGGTCACGACGACCGTGATCAGCGAGAAGAAGGCAATCCAAGGGTCAACCTGCTTGGTGGCCGGCTCGGCGGCGAGGAAGGCAAGGAGGGTGGGCATGTTACTTGGTCTGGCCGTCCTGAGCGGCCTTGGCTTCGGCGTTCTCCAGCGCGATGGAGCGCTGGATGAAGACGTAGGAGATGATCCACACGAAGGGGAAGAAGAGCACGCCGAGGATCAGCCACGTCAGCGTGAAGCCGAACACCCGCTGCGCCATCATCTCCGGCTGGAAGTAGTTGAGCAGCGGTAGGGCCACGAGGGCGACGGTGAAGGCGAGGGCGCAGGCGATGGAAAGCTTCAGCTGGTCGCGCATCAGGCGGGCCAGGAAGGCGTCCGAATGGACGTCCACGGGGACGGGGGAGGGCTCTTTCATGGGGTTGTCCTAGTCCGTGCAAACGACCGCCGAGTGCAAACCCGATGATTTCTGCTTGCATAGCCTTAATGCAATAGTATTGCAACAAGCGTCGCCATGCAAAACGCCGCTCTGCCCTTGCTTCGCCCACTGTTCATGCTGGCCGCCTCGACTTTGGTCCTGGCC
>JBEELT010000175.1:0-3700 GCA_041167995.1 Verrucomicrobiota bacterium
TCCGGGCCGAGGAACGCGCCCTCGGCCGCCGCCCCACCCGCCTGCTGGCCTTGACCGCGATGACCCTCGAGACCGACCGCGCCCGCTGCGAGGCGGCCGGGTTCGACGCCTACCTGGCCAAGCCGGTCCGCGGGGCGGAGTTATTGGAGAAACTCGATGTCTGCGTCGCCCAGGAGGCGCCCCCGCCCGTCCTGGGGAACGAATTCCTCTCCGCCCTGGAGGTTTCCGAGGCCGACGAGGCCGAGGACCTGCGCTGCGCCGCGCGCTCCTACCTTCGCCACGCGGAAGGGATGATCGACCAGCTGGGGACGGCCCTCGCCCGGCGCGACGCCGGCGCCCTCGAACGTCACGCCCATGGCACCAAGGGCATGCTGGCCCTGATGGGCTGCGTGGCCCTCGCCAAGCTCGCCGGCACCATCGAACGGCAGCCGGACGGAGCGGAGGTCGGCCCCCAGGTAAATGAGCTCATCGACGGCTTGCGGAAGCTCCGGGAGTCGCTAGTTTCCCGGGCAGACCTGACGCCGCATGGCCAAGCCGAAGATCAAGCCTGAGATCAAGACCGAGTCGGTCGTCGCTCCGGCGCCGAAGTGGCACGTGGTCGTGCTGAACGACCCGATCAACTTCACCGGCTACGTCGTGGTGGCGTTCGTGAGCGTGCTGCGCATCCCGAAGGCCGAGGCGAAGCGGCTGATGCGCCAGGTCCACGAGGAGGGCCGCGCGACCGTCTGGACCGGCGAGCGCGAGCGCGCCGAACTGCTGGCGCTCGAGCTCCAGCAGTGGCACCTCAACGCCATCCTCGAAGTCGATGCCTGAGCTGCGGCTGAGCATGACGACGGAGGCCCGCACGGTGCTGACCGACCTGCTCCGGCTGATCGCGCCCGCGGCCGCCCGGGTCAGCGTCAACCGCGCCCGCGTGCCGGAGGCGGACGGCGAGGTGGCAGCCTTCTGGACCGAGACCCTCAAGGCCCAGGCGGAGGAAGAAGCCCGGCTACTGGCGGTGGCTTTCGCGAGCGCCAAGGGCGACCCCGCGATCATCGTGCTCCGGAACGAGGCCCAGGCGCTCGCCTTCCTACGGGCGTTGTCCGCGGTGCGGATGGCCTTGCGCGACCTGGTCTTCGCGGACATCCCCGACGCCGAGCTCGAGGCCGCCGCGGAGCTGGACGACGAGACGCTGCCGACCGAGAAACGCCACGCGCTGGCCTGCTACACCTGCTTCGGCCTGCTCCAGCAATCCTTGGTGCTCCAGCTGGACCCCGAGGCGTTCGATTAAGTTGCGAAATCGGTTGAAGGAGCGGACCGCCTAGGCAACAAGGAGGGTCGTGCTCCGCGCGTTCGCCGGCATCCTCTCGGACCTCAAGGGTCTTTGGCTCAAGGCCTGGGCGCGACCACGCCCCGCCCTCTTCCCGCTTGGCGCCGTCGCACGCAGCGCCGACGCGACCGTACTCCGGGCGGACCTGCTCGCGGGCCTGACCGTCGCCCTGCTGGCGTTCCCGATGGCGATGGCCTTCGCCATGAAGGCCGGCCTGCCCGTGTGGTGCGGCATCGTCGGCTGCGGCGTGGCGGCCTTCGTCGCGCCGATCTTCTCCGGCTCGGCCAACCTCTCCGCAGGACCGACCAACGCTTCGGCGGCCCTCCTGCTCGGAGCGTTCGCGACCCTGGGGGCGGTCACGCCCGAGATGCGCGTCGCGGCCTTACCCACCCTGTTGCTGATGACGGGGGTCTTCCTCCTACTGGCCTCCTGGCTGCGGCTGGGTGGCTTCGCCGACTTCGTCCCGCGCACGGTCATCTCCGCCTACATCGCGGCGGCAGCCCTGCGCGTCATCGCCCTGCAGCTCCCGACAGCGCTGAACCTGCCCGGCGACCACGGCGACCAATCCCTGCCCGAGGTACTGTGGGCGACCGTCCACGCCGGCAAGGCCCTGCTGAACCCCGACCTCGGCCTCGCGGTGGTCACGGCCATCGTCTACGCGCTGCTGCGCCGCCCCTACGGCGTGGGCAAGGCCATCCTCGGCGCGATCGGCGTGGCCTCGCTCGGGGCCTACCTGGGCCAATCGGTCGCCCTCGGGCAAGGCTCGCGGGCCGACCTCGTGCACTACGTCGGCGACGCCGCGCGGACCGCCAACGCCCTCCACCTGCCCGAGTTCTCGGCGCGCACCTTCTCGACCCTCTTCTCGCCCGCGCTCGCGCTCGCCGTGCTCGTGATCATCGAAGGCACCGCCAATGCGCGGGCCTCGGCGCTGAAGACCGGGCGCGGCTCCGACCTGCACCAGGAGATCTTCGGGTTGGGGATGGCGAACCTGGCGTGCTGCCTGACGGGGGGCATGGCCGCGTCGGGCTCGATCACGCGCTCGGCCCTCAACGTGAGCAGCGGGGCCCGCACCGCCTACGCATCGATGTTCTGCGGGGCCTTCATCCTGGCCGCCGGCTACGTGGCGAGCTCCCTCGTGGCCCACGTACCGCTGGCCAGTCTGGCGACGCTGGTCATCGCGGCGGAACTCGAGCTGGCGAACCTGCCGGTCGTCCGCCTGATCCTGCAATCCGGGGCCCAGGACCGCACGGTCTTCCTCGCGACCTTCGTCACCGCGCTGGTCGCCCCACTCGATGTGGCGATTTTCTTCGGCACCGGCGTGGCGGTGGCCTTCTACTTGCGCAAGACCTCCCAACCCGAGGTGGTGGAATACGATTTCGCCGAGACGGGCGAACTGCGCGCCCGCGCCCCCGGCCAAGGCACCACCGGGATCTCCATCCTGCACGTCGAGGGCAGCCTGCACTTCGGCGCCACCCAAGCCTTCCACGACCACCTGCGGCGCGCCTCCGCGGACCCCAACCTGAAGGTGCTGGTGGTGAAGTTCCGCGAGGCGGTGCACCTCGACGCCAACGGGGTCCTGCTCCTGCGGGACCTGGCCGAGACCCTGCGCTCCGGCGGACGGCACCTGATCCTCTGCGAGGCCAAGCCCGAGACGATGGCCATCTTCGGGAACGCCGGCCTGATCGAGACGGTCGGAGCGGCCAACGTCATCCCCTGGGACCCCGCCAACCCCAACGCGGCCCTCGCCAAGGCGGTCCGGCGCGCCAAGGAATTGGCGGGCGGCGGCGAGGCGGTCCTGCGCATCGTCACGGCCCCGCACCCGGAACTGCCGGCCCCGGCCTCGGCCACGGGCGCGGACTGGCAAATCTAAGTAGTCTCCTACCAAAAACGGGCGGACGACCGAGCCCGCCGGCCGATTTATGGCAGGAAATGAATTATGGCTTGAAGCCCGCCAGCCGTCCCACCCTTTTGAGGGGGTTCGTTCGTTAAGCGAACCCCTTTCCACGCACCATGAGCCACTACAGCGACATCCAAAAGCACCTCGGCACCGACGCCGAAAACCTCCTCGGGTTCAACAACCCGAAGATCAAGAAGGAGCAGATCCACTCCCCGCGCGCGGATTGGGTCGAGCACGCCTTCGCCGCCTCGGACCGCAACAACCGCGTCCTGGCCAACCTGCAGCGCCTCTACGGCTCCGGCCGCCTCGCCAACACCGGCTACGTCTCGATTCTCCCGGTCGACCAGGGCATCGAACACTCCGCCGGCGCCTCCTTCGCCAAGAACCCGATCTACTTCGACGGCGAGAACATCGTGAAGCTCGCCATCGAAGGCGGTTGCAACGCGGTCTGCTCCACCTTCGGCGTACTCTCCAGCGTCTCCCGTCGCTACGCG
>JBEELT010000176.1:0-3670 GCA_041167995.1 Verrucomicrobiota bacterium
AGCAGGAAGAGCGAGCCCGCGAGGGTCAGGCGCGTCATCACGAAGTCGAGGAACTCGGCGGTGTGCTGGCCGGGGCGGACGCCGAGGATGTAGCCGTTGTTCTTCTTCAGGTCGTCGGCGATCTGCACCGGGCGGAACATGATGGAAATCCAGAAGTAGCTGAAGCCGAAGATGAGGACGGCGTAGACCGTGTAGTAGAACCAGTTGCTGCGGTTGAAGACCTCGGCCCACTCGGCAAGGAAGGCGAGCTGCGGGGACAGGCCGCTGAGCGGACGTAGCAGCATCGGAGGGAAACTCATGATCGCGCCGGCGAAGATCACGGGCATGACGCCGGCGTAGTTGACCTTGAGGGGCAGGTAGTTCGTCTGGGCGGCGACCATCTTCTTGCCGACCATACGCTGCGCGTACTGGATCGGGATCTTGCGGACGGCCTGGTTGATGGCGACCATCGCCGCGGTCACGAGGACGAAGAGGATGATCATGCCGGCGGCCTTCTCCCAGCCGTGGGCGGAGGCGGTGGCGGCGCCGACCTTGCCGCCGAAGGCGACGGTGACGAACGAGGTCACGGCCCCGGGAATGTCGGCCAGGATGCCGACGGTGATGAGGATGGAGGTGCCGTTGCCGATGCCACGCTGGGTGATCTGCTCGCCGAGCCAGAGCATGACGATGGCGCCGGAGGTAAGCAGGCACACGCCGAGGAGGACGAAGAGGGCCTTATTCTCCATCACCACGATGGTGCCCTGGAAATTACCGAGGCCGAGCGCCTGACCGACCTGCTGCGGATTGCAGAAGGCGCCGAGCAGCAGCGCGGACTGGACGATCGCGATGACGATGGTCAGGTAGCGGGAGTACTGGGCGACCTTCTGGCGACCGACCTCGCCCTCCTGCTGCAGGCGGGCGATCGACGGGACGACCGCCGAGGCGAGCTGCATGATGATTGAGGCGCTGATATAGGGCATGATGCCCAGCGAGAAGACCGCCCCCTTGAGGAGCGCGCCGCCCGTGAACATGTTGTACATCGCGACGACGCCCCCCGAGGCGCTGTCGGCCATGGAGGAGTAGTACTCCATGATGTCCTTGGGGTCGATGCCGGGCAGCGGGATGTTCGCACCGATACGGGCGACGAACACCAAGGCGACCGTGGCGATCAGCCGGGCGCGGAGCTCGGGGATCCTCCAGCAGTTGGCGAAGGCCGAGAACATCAGGACGGAGGTGAGCCGCGGCTCACTCGGCGGCGGTGGCCGCCTTGAGCAGGATCGCCTTGCCGCCGGCCTTCTCGATCTTCGCCTTGGCGGCGTCGGAGAAACGGTGAGCGGAGACGGTGACGGCGCGGGTGATCTCGCCGGTGCCGAGGACCTTGAGCAAGGGGGCGTTGGCGCGGAGGACGCCGGCGGCGCGGAGCTCGGCAAGGCCGATGGCGGCACCCTTGAGGTCCTCGAGGTCGCGGAGGTTGATCACAGCGTACTCGATACGGTTGACGTTGTTAAAGCCGCGCTTGGGCAGACGGCGGTAGAGAGGCATCTGGCCGCCTTCGAAGCCAGGGCGATGACCGCCGCCGGAGCGGGCCTTCATGCCCTTGTGGCCGCGACCGGAGGTCTTGCCGTGGCCCGTGCCGCGACCGCGACCGAGGATCTTGTGACGATGAGTGGAGCCCTTGATGGCGGGCAGCGAGTGGAGTTTCATGGGCTTGGTTTCCGCTTAGGCGCGGAGGTTCTTGATTTGTTCGAGGGTGCGGAGCTTGGAGAGACCGTCGAGGGTCGCCTTCACGATGGCCTGGGGGTTGTTGGAACCCATGGACTTCGAGAGGACATCCTTGTAACCGGCGACCTCAAGGACCGCGCGGACGCCGCCGCCAGCGATGAGACCGGTACCGGGAGCGGCCGGACGCAGCATCACGACGCCACCGTCGGCGTGGCCGATGACCTCGTGCGGGATGGTGTTGCCGCGGAGATTGACGCGGACGAGGGAGCGGTGGGCGCGGTCGGTGCCCTTGCGGATCGCATCGGGCACTTCCTTGGCCTTGCCGTAACCGACGCCGACGCGGCCCTTGCCGTCACCGGCCACGATGAGCGCGGCGAAGTTGAAGCGACGGCCGCCCTTGACGACCTTCGAGCAGCGGTTGATGTGGACGACCTTGTCGTTGTACTCGGAAGCAGGACCGTCGTTGCGGTTGTCGCGGCGCGGACCGCGGGGACCGCCCGGGCCAGAGCGGCCAGGACCACGGGGGCCGCCGGGACCACGGCGATCGCCGCCGGGGCCAGAACGGCCGGGGGCGCCGGAGGAGGGGGCGGCAGGAGCGGCGGAGGCCGCGGCGTTGGGGGTAGCTTCGCTCATGAAATCAGAAGGTCAGGCCACCTTTGCGGGCGGCTTCGGCGAACGACTTGACGGTGCCGTGGTAACGGCGGCCGGCGCGGTCGAACACGACGGTGGTGAGACCCGCGGCCTTGGCCTTGGCGCCGAAGGCTTCGCCGAAGGCGATGGCGCCGGCGACGTTCGGGCGGAGCTTCTTGCCGCGGAGGTCCTTGGAGGTGGTGGCGAGGGAGACGATGGTCACGCCCTTGTCGTCGTCGATGGCCTGCGCGTAGAGGTGGAGGTGCGTGAGCTTGAGGGCGACGCGGGGACGGGCGGCGGTGCCGCGGACCGTCTTGCGGATGCGCCAGCGGCGCTTCTGCGCCAGGAGATTCTTCTTCTGCAGTTTCATGGAATGGATGCGGGAGGCGGTTAGGCCGTCTTCTTGCCCTCCTTGCGGCGGACGTATTCGCCTTCGACGCGGACGCCCTTGCCCTTGTAAGGCTCGACCGGCTTGTAGAGCTTGATGGAGGAGGCGACCTGACCGACCATGTGGCGGTCGGCGCCGGTGATGACGAGCTTGGTGCCGTCGGTGACGACGACGTTCACGCCCTCGGGGATGGTGTACTGAATCGGGTGCGAGTAGCCCAGGGCGAGGTCGAGGACCTTGCCCTTGAGGATGGCCTTGAAGCCGACGCCTTCGATCAGGAGGGTCTTGGTGTAGCCGGTGGCGACGCCTTCGACCATATTGCGGATGATGGCGCGGATAGTGCCGTGGAGGGCGCCGGCGGTGCCGACATCCTTGCCATCCTTGCCCTTCTTCACCGTCAGGTCGGCGACGTTCACGACGTTGTTGGCAACGGTGACGCCGATCTCCTTCGGGAAAGGCTTCGAGAGTTTGCCCTTGGGTCCTTCGACGGAGACAACGTTGCCGGCGATGGCGACTTTGACTCCGGCGGGAATAGTGACGGGCTGCTTACCGATTCGGCTCATGGCTGTGCTAAGGGGTTGGGTGGGTTACCAGACCTTCGCGAGGAGCTCGCCGCCGACCTTCTGGCGACGGGCCTCGGCGTCGGTCAGGACGCCACGCGAGGTGGTGAGGATGGAGACGCCCATGCCGCCGATGACCTTGGGGACGGAGGCGTAGCCGGCGTAGACGCGACGGCCGGGGGTGGAGACGCGTTCGATGCTGGTGATCGAGGGGACGCCGGCGACGTACTTGAGG
The DNA here is from genome assembly GCA_041167995.1 of Verrucomicrobiota bacterium. Lineage (GTDB taxonomy): Bacteria > Verrucomicrobiota > Verrucomicrobiia > Opitutales > UBA953 > UBA953. The sequence goes on from JBEELT010000176.1 coordinate 3,515, forward strand.
GTGATCTCGAGGGTCGGAAGACCGTCGCGCTCGGACTTGCGGAAGCCGGCGACGTAGCCGGACTCGGCGAGGATGCGGGCGACGCCCTCGCGGAGGCGGGACCATTGCACGGTCACGGTCGGCTTGGTGGCCTGGGACGCGTTGCGGACGGCGGTG
>JBEELT010000177.1:0-3625 GCA_041167995.1 Verrucomicrobiota bacterium
AGAGCTGCGCGAACGGGCGGTTCTCCTTGAAGGACCCCGGGAGGTAGAAGCGCAGCCGGCCGTCGTAGGACTGCTGGTCGAAATCCATCGCGCGGACGCGGATCGCGGTGGCGTCGAAGTCCGGCGTGACCGCGATGACGAAGTTGTACGCCCGCATGTCCCCGAGCAGGCGGACGAGGCAGCGCTCTTCGAACTTGATCAGTTCCTTCGCGAGCCGCACCGGGTGGTGCTGCCCCGCCTCGAGCCAGGTCGTGGCGAAGATGTCTCCCGGGATGCCGGTCACGTGCTCCTCGACCAGCGTCTCGCCCCAGGTGAGGTAGAGCATGCGGTTCGGGGAGAGCAGGTGCTCCAGCTCCAGCCCGCAGACGCGCGAGGCGTCGCCCACCTTCACGTAGAAGTAGTCGTGGTTCTCGTTGTAGGCGTTGACGATGCGGACGCGGAAGGGCTGCGAGTTGCCGAAGGAGCAGAAGTCGACGCGGTCCACGTAGACGTGGCTGAAGACCTTCATGCCGCCCTCGCCGCGCAGCAGCGCGTAAGTCTCCAGGAGGCCCTGCGAGAGGCGGTCCATCTCGTCGCGCGGGTAGGCGACCGTCTCCCACAGCGTGTCCTTGCCCCGCTCGAGCAGCGGCATCGCCGCGGTGAAGTTGCGCAGCTGCGCGTAGGTGACCGGCAGCGGGACCTCGCGGCCCTCGCGCGCGAGGTAGGTGCGGAGCGCCTCGCCGATCGGGTAGGCCGGCTTGCGGTTCGTCCGCTTGAACTCGGCTTCGGCGCCCGCGGCGTCCATCGTCAGTCGAGGTTGGGCCGGGCCTGGGTCTCCTCGATCGTCATGCGCAGCGGCGCGCCGGGATCGCACTCGGCGCGGTAGGCGACGAAGCCGCGGCGATGCTCGTCCCACACCGGCCAGATCAAGGTGCGGTCGGTCTCGGGGACCTGCGTGGTCGCCAGTTCCGCGCGCGTGAAGAAGGCGAAGCGCCCTTCGTCGATGGTCGGCGGCAGGCCGCGGAGCGGGCGGCGGCAATCGAAGAGGAACATCAGCCAGTGGGCCTGGCCCTCGTAGCCCTTCTCGGAGACCATGCCGAAGAGGTGGAGGTCGGACGTCGCGAGATCCACGCCGGTCTCCTCCTTCGTCTCGCGCACCGCGCATTCGAAGGGCGATTCGCCGAGGGCCATCTCCAGCTTGCCGCCCGGCGGGCTCCAGCAGCCGATGTTCGGCGCCTTGGTCCGTTGCAGCAGCAGGAGGCGACCCGCCTCGTCGCGCAGGAAGACGAGGACGCTGATCTTGAAGGGGAGGGCGGCGGGGCCGGCGGACATGCGGCTACAGTTGGCGGGTCGCCGGACCGGGACAACCCCGGAGTATCAGCCGAGGGTGATGGCGTCGATGCGGCGGAGCTCGTCGGGGCTGAACGGCGCGGATTGCGCGGCCGCCACGCATTGCTCCAGCTGGCTGACCTTGCTGGCCCCGATGATGGCCGAGGTCACCCGGCGGTCGCGGAGCGCCCAGCCGAGCGCCAGGGAGGCGAGGGGCTGGCCGCGTTCGCGGGCGATCTCGCCGAGGGCGCGGACCTTCGCCAGCTTCGCCGCGTCGATCTGCTCGGGGCGGAGGAAGCCATGCGGCTTGCCGGCGCGGGCGTCGGTCGGGATGCCCTGGAGGTAGCGGTCCGTCAGCAGGCCTTGGGCGAGCGGCGAGAAGATCGCGCAGCCGAGGCCCTCCTTCTCCACCACGTCGAGGAGCCCGGCTTCCGGCGTCCGTTCGAAGAGGCTGTACTTGGGCTGGTGCACCACGCACGGCGTGCCGAGGTCCCGGAGGATCGCGCAGGCGCGGGCGGTGTCCGCCGGGTTGTAGTTCGAGATGCCGGCGTAGAGCGCCTTGCCGGACTTCACGGCCGTGGCGACGGCGCCCATCGTCTCCTCCATCGGGGTGTGCGGGTCGCGGCGGTGGCTGTAGAAGATGTCGACGTAGGGCAGCCCCAGCCGCTTGAGCGACTGGTCGAGCGAGGCGAGCAGGTACTTGCGCGAGCCGAAGTCGCCGTGCGGGCCCGGCCACATCGTGTAGCCGGCCTTGGTCGAGATGATGAGTTCGTCGCGGTAGGCCCCGAGGTCCTCGCGGAGGATCCGGCCGAAGGTCTCCTCCGCCGAGCCGGGGACCGGACCGTAGTTGTTGGCGAGGTCGAAATGCGTCACCCCGAGGTCGAACGCGCGCAGCGCGATGGCCCGCGCCACGGCCGGGTCGTCCACGCTGCCGAAGTTATGCCAAAGCCCGAGCGCGATCTTCGGGAGATGCAGGCCGGAGCGCCCGCAGCGGGCTTGGAAGGCGGTGTCGGCGTAGCGCGTCGGGGCGGCGGTATGCATGACCGGCATCAAGCCCGTGGGACCATTTCTTGTCAGTGAAAATTTTTTCGGCGCGCCTTCGGCGCGGACGGAAAATTCGCACCTTGAACCGCGAAGGAGACTCTTTGCGCAAATGCCGAAGACGCTTTATTTCGCCGTTTTGCTCCCATCGAAGTTGGCTCGCCAGGGCAAATCTTTCGAAGCTGCTGGCGTCAACGGGCCATTGGCCTCAAACGAGGCAATCCAAGCTTCGGTGAAACTAAGCGAATTCCCCGCCTCGGGCTTGAAGTTCGCGGGGCGAGCTTCCCACGCCTGGCGAGCCCCCGCCGGATCGAACGTCGCCTGCTGCATCCACAAGATATCGGCCCAATGGTTGAACGGGGCGTCGGGGACAGGACCTTTGGCCTGCTTCGCCCGGAAAGCCGAGAGTGACTTGACCAGCCCAGCGTGGTTGCGGCGGGCATAATCAGGATATCGACCGAGGTAGAGCGAGCCCGGCGTCAACGGCAGGAAATTGATGCCATGCAACGATTGGGGGTTGGCATCGAACCAGGTCGCATTCGCGCCCTTGCCGCCCCAGACCATCGTCACGACCTCGACCGGGTAGGAAGGCGGGAACAAATCTCCCTGCACGTCGAACCAATAATCTTCGATGGCGGCGACCTCCGTGGCGAGCAGCCAAGCAGCACGGTCGCGCAGCTGGGTATCGCCGGTCGCTTCGGCGAGCAGGAGCAGGCCATACCAAGCGTTGATGGATTCGCTGGACGATTCCTGGTTGTTGCCGTCGCCGAAGCGGCCATGGCCGCTCGCCCAAGAATGCCCGGCGTAAGGGTCGAAGCAGCGGAGGTAAGGGAAGAGCGGATCCGTCCGGTCGCCGCTGGCGATGTCGCGCACCAGGAGGTCGACCATCGGACGCCACCGGGCGATCCAGGCCGGATCCCGCCGACCGAGCACCCCGGCCGCGCGCAGGAAATAGCCGTAATGGAAATGGTGGTCGTTCAGCTCGACGTCGCTGCCGAAGCTGGCCGGGTAGCCGATCAACGTTCCCCAGCGCGGGTCATAGGCGAAGACGCCTTCGCCCGGCTTCTTCGCGCGGCCATCCACGGTCGCGGAGAGGAAGTTCTCCAGCGAGGCCTTCAGGCGACGCTCGCACTCCGCCGCGGCGGTCGCCTCGCCCAGCTGCTCCGCCAGCCCCAGCAAGGAGGCCCACTTGCCGAGCTGCTTGCCCAGCCAATAGGTGTCGCCGCGCAGCTGGGGCTTCCCCGCGAGGTCCTGCGCGAGGAGCGCGCGCAACTTG
>JBEELT010000178.1:0-3617 GCA_041167995.1 Verrucomicrobiota bacterium
CGCGACGTTGCGCGGCTCGAGCGACACCGAGGTGCTCGTCGAACTGCTGGCGCGCCATGGCCGCCGGTGCCTGCCGTGGCTGAACGGGATCTTCGCCTTCGCCGCCTGGTTCGCCGATGAGCGGCGGCTCCTGCTGGCGCGGGATGCGGCCGGCGTGAAGCCGCTCTACTGGACGCGGACCCCGGCGGGATTCGCGTTCGCCTCGGAACTGAAGGCCCTGCTCACCGTGCCGGGCGTCGACCTGACGCCGGATGCCCAGGCCATCGCCTCCTACCTGACCTTGCTCTATGCGCCCGGGGAGCGCACGCCCGCCCGCGGCGTTCGCAAGCTCCGGCCCGGCGACTTCCTCGAGTGCGCGGAGGACGGCGCCGTCCGCCTGGCGTCGTTCGCCCCGGGGCATTACCGAGAGGAGGTGCAGGCTTTCCCGCGCGCGACCGCCGTGGAGGCGTGTCGTCACTACGTGGCGCAGGCGGTGCGGCGGCAATTGGTCGCGGATGTCCCGCTCGGCGGGTTCCTTTCCGGCGGGGTCGATTCCACCACGATCGCCCACCATGCGGTCCGGCACCTCGACCGCGGCGCCGATTACCCCTGCTTCTCCTTGGATCTCCGCGGTGGCGAGGCGGAAGGTTTCGCCGATGACCTGCCCTACGCGCGCTTGGTGAGCGCGCGCCTCGGCGTGCCTTTGCATGTGGTGGGTCTCGCGGAGGAAAACCTCGATGCGCTCGACGAGCTGGTGCGGAGCCTCGACGAGCCGACCCCGGATCCCGCGGCCTTCGCGACGCGCGCGATCTGCGCCGCCGCGCGCGACCGGGGCGTGAAGGTCCTGCTTTCTGGCGCCGGCGGCGACGACCTCTTTTCCGGTTATCGCCGTCATCAGGCGCTGGCGTCCGAGCGCTACTGGGGCTGGATGCCGCCGCCGTGGCGCGAGGCCCTGGTCGACCTGAGCGCGCAGCTACCGCGGGACAACCCCGCCGGGCGTCGCCTCGCCAAGCTTTTCGGTCATGCGTCCGCCCCGCCCGCCGAACGGTTGGCGAGCTACTTCCTCTGGCTGGACGATTCGGCGCTCGCTCCCGCCTTGGCGCCCGGCTTCCGGGAGGAGCTGCGTCGCTTCCGTTCGGTGGATACGATGCTCGACGCGCTAGCCACCTTGCCGACGGGCGTGAGCCGGCTCAACCAGATGCTCCACCTCGACCGGAGCTTCTTCCTGGCCGACCATAACCTCAACTACACCGACAAGATGGCGATGGCGTGCGGCGTCGAGGTCCGGGTGCCCTTCCTCGACCCCGACCTGGTCGCCTTCACCGAACGTCTGCCGGACGACCTCAAGCAGCGCGGCCGCTCCGGCAAATACCTCCTGCGCGCCGCCATGCGCGGCGTGATTCCCGCGGAGGCGCTCGACCGCCCGAAGACCGGGTTCGGCTTCCCGTTGCGCCGCCTGCTGCACGGCAGCTATGGGCGCCAGCTCCGGCGCCTCGCCGCCGAAGGCCGCCTGGACGCCACCGGGGTCTTCCAAGGCACCGGCGTCATCGCCTTGCTCGAGGCGGACGCCCGGGGTGAGATCGACGCCGCCTACCCCCTGATGGGCGTGCTGTGCGTCGAGTCGTGGTTGCGCCAGTTCGCCGGTCGCTGAATCCTCTTTCCCGATGCACACCACCCTCCATGCCGTCCGGCTCGCCGGCCTCGCCGTCACGACCGGCCCGCTGGTCCGCGATTTCTTCGCGGATGGCCTCGCCGCGGGCCAGGACGCCGGCGCGTTGGAACGCACCGCCCGCACCGTGGGACTGCGTCGCCGGCTGGTCGCGGCTCCCGGGCAGACCGCCTTGGATCTTTGCGCCGACGCCGCCACGCGTCTCCTCGCGGCCTGTCCGGAGCTGGCCGCCCAGGTCGATGCGGTCATCTTCGTCACGCAGACGCCCGATCACGCGCAACCGAACAACGCGTGCCTGCTCCATGGCCGGCTCGGGCTCGCCCGCACCGTGGCGGCCTACGATGTCTCGCTGGGTTGTTCCGGTTGGGTCTACGCGCTGCAGCAGGCGGCCTTGCTCTGTGCACACGGCGGAGCGCGCGCCGTCCTGCTTTGTGCCGGCGACACGTTGAGCCGGACGACCAACCCGCGTGACCGCGCGACGGACCCGCTCTTCGGCGACGCCGGGAGCGCGACCTTGGTCGTGCGCGACCCGGCCGCCGGCCCCTGGCATTTCGTGCTCGGCACGGACGGCACCCGCGCCCGCGTCATCGAGGTGCCGGGCGGCGGCGCCCGGTCGCCGCGCGGCGCCGAGCCCTGGGTCGAGCGCGCGGATGCGGACGGCAACGTCCGCCACCCCGGCGACCTCCACATGGACGGGGCCGAGGTCTTCAACTTCAGCCTGCGCGAGGTGCCGGGGGCGATCGCCGAGGTGATGGCGCTCGCCCGCTGGTCCGAGCCGGACGTGGACGCGCTCGTCCTGCATCAGGCGAATCGCTTCGTCCTTTCCGCCGTCAGCCGCAAAGGTGGCTTCCCGGCCGCCAAGACGCCGATGGACCTCGTCGAGCGTTTCGGCAACCAAAGCTCTGCTTCGATCCCGTGCGCCTTGGTTGAGGCCCTTGGTCCGGAGCTGGGCCGTCGTCCGCTCCGCGTCGTCGCCTGCGGCTTCGGCGTCGGGTTATCCTGGGGGGCCGTCGCGCTGACCCTGGGGCCGGTGACCCTCGTGCCCACCGCGCCGCTTCCGCCCGCCCCATGAGCCTTGCCGAGGAACAACGCTGGCAGGCCTTGCAGGCCGATGTCGATGCGCTGGCCGCGGCGCCGGCGGGGATGGATACCGTCCTCGCCGGGTTGCCGCAGTGGGACTCCCTGGCCGTGCTCCTGGTCCTCACCCACGCGGAGCAGGTTCACGGCCGGACGCTCACCGGCGCGCAGGTCCGCGCCTGTCGCACCGCCCGTGACCTCGTCGCCCTCCTTTCCTAACATGAAGAAACTCCTCATCGTCGGCGCCGGCGGCTTCGGCCGCGAGATGCATGCCTGGGCCCGGCAGCATCCCGACCACGGGCGTGCCTGGACCTTCGGCGCCTTCCTCGACGACAATCCGGCCGCGTTGAAACGCTTCGGCGACTTCGCCCCGGTCCGGCCGCTGACCGGCCACCGTCCCTCGGCTGACGAGGTCTTCCTCTGCGGGCTCGGCCTCCCGCCGCAGAAGGAACAACTCATCGCCCCCTTGGTTGCCGCCGGCGCCGAGTTCCTGACCTTCATCCACCCGCGCGCCTTGGTCGGCGAGCGGGTGCGCCTCGGGCGGGGCGTCGTGCTGTGCCCCGGGGCGATCATCTCCGCGGATGTCGAGCTGGGCGAGTTCGCGATGGTGAACCTCCACGCAACAATCGGGCATGATGCCCGCCTCGGCGACTGGAGCACCGTGAGCGCGCATGGTGACCTGACCGGCCGCGTCGAGGTCGCCGACCGGGTCTTCTTGGGCAGCCGCGTCTCGATCATCCCCGGTAAGAAGGTCGGCAGCCGCGCTGTCCTGGGCGCCGGCGCCGTGGTCATCGCGGACGTCCCTCCGGGCGTGACGGTGGTCGGCAATCCCGGCCGGATCCTCTAGTATGCGCCGCGCCCTGCTCATCGCCGGCGTCCTTGCGACGGTCGG
>JBEELT010000179.1:0-3605 GCA_041167995.1 Verrucomicrobiota bacterium
GCGGCCTTGAGGCCGGACTCGAGGTTCTGGACGCGGCCCTTGAAGATCGCGCCGACCATGCGGTTCTCGCCGCGGTGCTCGATCTCGAACTTGTCGAGGACGCCGTTGGTCAGGAGCGCGACGCGCTTCTCGAGCGTCTCGGCGTTGATGACGAGCTCGCGGTACACGGCGCGGTCCTTGGAGAAGTGCTTGACGATCCGCTGGAGCAGCGGGAGCTCCTTGCGCCGGCGCGCGGACTCCTCCGCCAGCTTGCGCTGGTCGATGAGGGCGTTCGGGGCGTCGCCGCCCTCCGGGATTTCTTCGTGGATGTCTTCGGGTTCGGTGTGGTCGGGCATCGGGTCAGGCAGTTAAGCCGGTTGCCGGAGGACCTCCGCCTTCGCCGCCGCCGGCCGAATGCCGGTGGACGCTCTGGACTAATCCAAGGAGCAGGAAGCAGCTGAGCACGAAAGACCCTCCGTAGCTGAGGAAAGGAAGCGGGACCCCGGTGACGGGCATCAAGTCGATGTTCATCCCCACGTTGACCACGACGTGCGTGCCGAGGATGGCGGCCGCGCCGAGGGCGAGGAGGGAACCGAAACGATCGGCGGCGCGGGCCGCGGTGCGGACGACGCGCCAGAACAGGAGGGCGAAACCGACGATCACCGAGAGGGCGCCGGTGAAGCCGATCTCCTCGGCCATCCCGGAAAAGAGGAAGTCGTTGTGGGCGGCGGCCTCAGGGAGGTAGCCGAAGCGGGCCTGGGTGCCGTTGCCGACGCCCTGCCCGGTCAGGCCGCCGCGGCCAACCGCGATGTTGGCCTGACGCACGTTCCAGGTGACGCCCAGGCCCTTGGGATCGATGACCTGCGGGGCGACGAAGGACATGATTCGTTCGCGCTGGTAGTCCTTGAGCAGGAAGAACCAGGCCTCGGCCTCATGTTTACCGCGGATGGCCCGGGCCGGATCCTTATCTTCTTTGTGCTCCTGGGAATAGGCCACGACCTTCGAGGAATACTCGACGAGGTCGACCGCCACCAAAGCCCCCAAAAAGAGGGAAACCACCCCAGCCACCAAGAAGAACCTATAGGTCAGGCCGGCGACATAAAGGAGGAGAAATGACAGCGGCAGGTAGATGAGGGCAGAACCTAGGTCGGGCTGCACAAAAATCAAGACAAACGGCGCCGCGGCGGCCAGTCCGACCTTGAGGACGGTGCGCCAGCTGGCCCGGAAGGTCCCGATCGGGGAACGGGCGAGCAAGGCGGCGATGAAGACGAGTGCCGAGACCTTCGCGAATTCCGACGGCTGAATCGAAAAGGGCCCGAAATCCATCCAGCGCCGCGCACCGTTGATGCTCCGGATGAAGCCACCCAGATCCGTCTTGAGGAAGGCGCAGGCCGAGACGGGCAGGAGCAGGAGTACCCCGGCCAGGTAGATGCGCCGGGCTTGGCGGAGGAACTCCCGGTAGTCGATGGAGGCGACGACCCAATAAGCGACCCAACCGATGGCGATGAAGACGATCTGCGAGCGCCAGAAACCGCTCTGCCGGAACTCGCCGGCCGACCAGATGGCGAGGACGCCCAAGGCGCTGAGGCCGAGGATCAGCACGACCTGAGTCCAGTCCGTGCGCCAGGCGAAGTTGACGAACTTATCCCACCAGAGCGCGGCCGCAGGCGGCTCATCGTCGAAGCGGGTGGACATGCTACCAGACAACCACGGAAAACCCCGCTGAAGCAAGGCGAACCTCCCGAAAGGGCTTGCGACCAAGGCGGTTCGGACAAGCGTGACGCCCGGGCCTCCCGGGCTCGATCGCACCATGCCGGCCGCCGCCGACCAAAGCTTCATCGCCGCCGTGACGTTCTCCTGCGGGGCGATCGCGGCCTACGCCATCGCCAAATGGCATGAGAACAGCCGCGGGGCGCTGCGCGAGGCCAAGCTCCGGGCGGAGGTCGAACTGGCCCGGCGCGAGGCCACGCTGGAAGCCGCGGAGCTCCGGGCCGAGGCCGAGGACGAGAAGCGCCTGGCCGACCGCCTGGCGAGCGAGGCCGCGGACCGAACCAAGGCGACGGAGGCCCTGCACGCGGAAGCCGCCCGCGAGCGCGCGCGGCTGACCTCGGAACTCCAGCGCCTGGCGGGCCTGACGGCCGAGCAGGCGCGCGCGTTGACGATCGAGACCCTGCGTCGGGAATTGGGCGAGGAGGTCCGCCGGCTGCGCCACGAGCTGCTGGACCAGACCGAGCAAGAGGTCGCCGACGAGGCCCGGCGCAAACTGCTCTCCGCGATGCAGCGGCTGACCACGCAGACGACGCAGGACGCCACCTCCGTGCTGGTGTTCATCCCGAACGAGGAGATGAAAGGACGCATCGTGGGCCGCGAGGGCCGCAACATCCGCACTTTCGAGCAGACGACCGGCGCCACGCTCCTGATCGACGACACGCCCGGCCAGGTGCTGATCTCCTGCTTCGACCCGGTGCGGCGCGAGGTCGCGCGCATCGCACTGGAACGCATCGTCAAGGACGGCCGCATCACCCCGACCCTCATCGAAGAGAACGTCCGCACCGCCGCCGACGAGGTGGTGAAGCAGGCCCGCCGGCTGGGCCGCGACGCGGTGCGCGGGCTCGGGCTGCCGCCGATGGACGAGGCTGTTGAGGAATTGCTCGGGCGCCTGCATTTCCGCCTTTCCGCCAACCAGAATACCCTCGCCCACTCCGTCGAGGTCGCGCAGCTGTGCGCGATGCTCGCCGCGGAGATCGGCATCGACCCGATCCCGGCGAAACGGGCCGGTCTGCTGCACGACCTCGGCAAGGCCATCGAAGCCGAGGCCGGCAGTAGCCACGCGCTCGCGGGGGCCGCGCTCCTCCGGCGGCTGGGCGAGGACCCGCGCGTCGTGAACGCCGTCGCCGCCCACCACCGCGAGGTGGAAGCCGAGAGCCTCTACGCCCCCCTGGTCATCATCGCGGACGGCGCCTCGGGCTCCCGTCCCGGCGCCCGCGCCTCGACCCTCGAAAGCTTCGTGCAGCGCGCCCGCGGACTGGAGGAGATCGCCCGCTCCTTCGACGGCGTGCAGGAGGCGTTCGCCTTCCAGTCCGGGCGCGAACTCCGGGTCATCGTCGACCCGGGCAAGGTGGATGAGACCGCCGCCGCCGAACTGACCCGCCGAATCCGCCTGAGCGTCGAGGAGAAGCTTTCCTACCCGGGAACGGTGAAAATCATGCTCATTCGTGAACAAAGGTTCACCGAAGAGGCCCGGTGAGGTGGTTTCTTGTTGTTAAGCGGGACGTATCGACTTATTCACAACCTTCCCCGGGTCCCCGACCCGGGGTCCCTCGGTGCCCTTGGAGGATCGTCCTCCATTCCTAAAGAGCCCGAACCACCGCGGCACGCCCCCACTCCGGAGGCGCCGCATCCACCGGTCGGCCCAAACGAAGGCCGCCCCAACCACAGAAACATGAGCCAAGAAGAAAACCCGGGCCAGGAGCTTACCTCCTCCCACCAGACCGCCGCAGACGCTGTCACCAACGAAGTCCGCACCCCCACCCCGAGCATCCGTGAAGCCAAGCTGGAGTCCGCCCACGCGGAACTTCCTCCCCTGTCCGTCATCGGTGCCACCAACGAACCCGCCGCCGCCCCCG
>JBEELT010000180.1:0-3604 GCA_041167995.1 Verrucomicrobiota bacterium
CCGACATCAGCTCGGGCTGGCCGACGGTGGCGCAGGCCTGCAGCTCGCGGGCGTCCTTCGGGCGCTTCTCCAGGCCCATGGCGGTCATGCCGGCGGCGACGGCCCCGGAGGAGACGATGACCACCTCGATGCCGCGCTTCATGAGGCCGGCGACCTGGTCGGCGATGCGGCCGATCTGGACGCGGTCGACCTTGCCGTCCGGGCGCGTGAGGAGACCGGAACCCAGCTTGATGACCCAGCGTTTCGACATGAGTGGAAAGGGGGGAACTTAGCGGAGGGAGTCCGCTGTTGTCCAGCGTCAGAGTTAGGCTGGGCGACCGGGCGGGTGCAGGCCGACGGCCAGCCACCCTTTCTCGGTCAGGACGCGCCCCTGCGGGGTGCGGGTCACGTAGCCTTCCTGCACGAGGAACGGCTCATGGACCTCCTCCAGCGTGTGGGCGTCCTCCCCGATGGCGGCGCCGATGCTGCCGAGTCCGACGGGCCCGCCCGCGTGCTTCTCGGCCATCGCCCGGAGGAAGCGGTGGTCCATGTCATCGAGCCCGTGCCGGTCAATCTCGAGGAGCTCGAGGGCCGCGGCGACGACGGCGCGGTCCGCCTTGCCGTCGGCGCGTTCGAGTGCGTAGTCGCGGGTGAAGCGGAGCAGGTTGTTGACGATGCGGGGCGTCCCGCGGGCGCGGTGGGCGACCTCCGCGGCGCCGCCGGCGTCGAGGTCCAGGCCGAGGAGCCCGGCGTTGCGCCCGACGATGCTCAGCAGCTGTTCGCGCGTGTAGTAGTCGAGGCGCGTCTGGAGGGTGAAGCGGCTGCGCAGCGGCGCGGTGAGCAGGCCGGTGCGCGTGGTCGCGCCGACCAGCGTGAACTTCGGTAGGTCCAGCCGGACGGAGCGCGCGTTCGGCCCCTGGTCGATCATGATGTCGATGCGGAAGTCCTCCATCGCGGAGTACAGGAACTCCTCGACCGTCTTCGGGATGCGGTGGATCTCGTCGATGAACAGGAGCTCGCCCTCCTGCAGGCTGGTCAGCAGGCCGGCGAGGTCGGAGGCCTTTTCGACCACCGGACCCGAGGTGACGCGGATAGGCCGGCCCATCTCCTCGGCGAGGATCATGGCCAGCGTCGTCTTGCCGAGGCCGGGCGGACCGTGGAGCAGGATGTGGTCCAGGGTGCGGCCTTCGCGGCGCGCCGCGCCGATCATCACGCGCAGGCGTTCGACCGTGCGCGGCTGGCCCACGAAGTCGGCGAGCCGCGGCGGACGCAGGCCGGCGTCGAGCACGCGGTCCGTCCGGGCCACGCCGTCCTTGCCTCCGCTCGGCGGGGTCGGTTCATCGGCGGGTCGCTGGGCTCGGGCCATGCGCCCACCGTGCGGAGTCGGCGGGCCTTGGCAACCTTCAGTCCTCGGCGAACCCCTTCGGCAGATCGGCGGCCGGGCGGCGCGCGACGTCGGCGCCGAGGGCCCGCAGGCGCTCCTCGAAGCGTTCGTACCCGCGGTCGAGGTGGTAGAGCCGCTGGACCCAGGTCTCGCCCTGGGCGGCGAGCGCGGCGAGGATCAGGGCGGCCGAGGCGCGCAGGTCGGAGGCCATCACGGGCGCGCCGGAGAGCGGCTTGCCGCCCTGGACGGTGGCGACCGCGCCTTCGACGGCGATGTCGGCGCCCATGCGCTGCAGCTCCGCGGCATGCATGAAGCGGGCCGGATAGACCTTCTCGGTGAAGGTGCTGCGGGCCGGCACGAGCAGCTGCAGCGCCATGAATTGGGCCTGCAGGTCGGTCGGGAAACCGGGGTGCGGCGCGGTCACGATATCGACCGGCCTGGTCGGGCGGCCGTGGGCCCGGATGAAATCTGGGCCGGTCTCGACGGCGACGCCCGCCTCGCGGAGCTTGCCGAGGAAGGCCTCGAGGTGCGCGGGCTCGGCGCCCTGGACGGTGACGTCGCCGCCGGTGATGGCGCCAGCGACGAGGTAGGTGCCGACCTCGATGCGGTCGGGAATGATGACGTGGTCGCAGCCGCGGAGGCGCGCCACGCCTTCGACGACGATCGTGGAGGTGCCCTGGCCCGAGATGCGGGCGCCCATCTTGGTGAGCAATGCGCAGAGGTCGACGACCTCGGGTTCGCGGGCGGCGGTGAGGATCCGGGTGACGCCGGGCGTGAGCGTCGCAGCCATCACGAGGTTGGCGGTGCCCAGCACGGTGCTGCCCATCGGGCCGCCCATGTCGACGTCGGCGCCGCCGGCGGCCGCGGCGTCGACGCGCACGAGGCCGCCCTCGGAGGTCACCGCGCAGCCGAGCGCCTCGAGCCCGCGCAGGTGGAGGTCGATCGGGCGCGGCCCGATGACGCAGCCGCCGGGAATCGCCATCTCGGCCCGCCGCAGCCGGCCGACGAGCGCGCCGAGCAGGCAGACGGAAGCGCGCATCTTGCGGACGAGGTCGTAGGGCGTCCGGTGGGTGAGCGCGGCCGCACGGATCACCCAGGTGCCCGGCGCGGGCTGCGCGACCTCGGCGCCTTGGTGGCGGAGGATCTCCGCCATGAAGCGGACGTCGCTGAGGTCGGGCACGCCGCGCAGCGTGACGACCTCCTCCGTGAGCAGCGCGGCGGCGAGGATCGGCAACGCGGCGTTCTTCGCGCCCGCGGCGCGGACGACGCCCCGCAGGACCCGGCCGCCGTGGATGTGCGCGACTTCCAGCATGTCCGGAAAAGAAGCGGGGGCGCCGGTCGGCGCCCCCGTCTGGTTCAGCCTTCGCGCGGGCCGTTGCGATCGCCGCGGGGGCCGCGGTCGCCGCCGCGTCCGCCACGGTCGCCGCCGCGTCCGCCACGGTCGCCACCCCGGTCGCCACCGCGTCCGCCGCGGAAGTCGCCGCGGCCACGTCCGCCGCGCTGACCACGGTCGCCGCGGTCATGGCGTTCGCCGCGGTGTTCGCCGCGGGGCGAGTGGGCGGGGCGTTCCGCCGGCACGAAGACGGCCTTGTCGGGGATGCCGAAAAGGGAGGCGAGCTTGCGCTTCACCGTCGCCCAGAAGCCGATGGGGGCCTGGACGGGGATCACGACGGGCTCGATCTGGATGCGCGGGCGTTCCTCGCGGCGCGGGCGATCCTCGCGACGGGGGCGGTCGCCTTCCGGCGCGCCTTCCTGACGGGGTTCGCGCGGTTCGCGGCGTTCGCGGGGCTCGCGACGCGGGCGACCTTCGAAGGCGCTGCCGTCCGCGGGGATGCCGGGCTGGCGGCCTTCGGTCGCCGGGGCGCCTTCGGCCTGCTCCGGACGGGGCTCGCGCGGTTCGCGGCGTTCGCGGGGCTCGCGACGTTCGCGCGGTTCGCGCGGTTCGCGGTGCGAGGTGCTCGGCTGCTTAGCGCGGTCGCCGGAAAGCGATTCGGTGAGCTCGGCCGGATTCTCGACGACGCCGATGGCGGGGCGGGAGGCCTGGCCGGGAGTGGTCGGGGCGCCGCCACGGGGCGTGCCACGGCGACCGAACTGCTTCGGCGGCAGGATCGTGCCGGGGGCGGCGGCGGGTTCGTTGGTGGCACCGATGACGGACAGGGGAGGAAGTTCCGCGTGGGCGGACTCCAGCTTGGCTTCACGGATGCTCGGGGTGGGGGTGCGGACTTCGTTGGTGACAGCGTC
>JBEELT010000181.1:0-3559 GCA_041167995.1 Verrucomicrobiota bacterium
GGCCATAAACTGACCCATTCTTTCCCCCGATTTGCCGATTTTGGCAACCCATGAGTCAAATCTGCGTTAAAATGGCGTGCTTTCGCTATCGCCCGGCGACCTTTCCCCTTCAGCGGGGTTGAAATGATCGAACTAACTCCCTACAACAGCCTCCTCACCCCCCAACATCCATGCGCCTCCTCCCCACCCTCCTCGCCTGCCTGGCCACCCTCGCCAGCTACGCCGCCCCGGAAATCGGCAAGCCCGCCCCTGACTTCACCGCCAAGGACAAAGACGGCAAGACCGTCTCCCTCGCCGACTTCAAGGGCAAGACCGTCGTGCTCGAGTGGTACAACCCCGGTTGCCCGTACGTGAAAAAGTTCTACGACGTCGGCGCGATGCAGAACGCCCAGAAGGAAGCGATCGGCCAAGGCGTCGTCTGGCTCGTGATCAACAGCGGTAAGCACAAGCTCAACGACGCCACCGGCTACTACCCCGCCACCGTGATCAACGACGAGGACAAGTCCCTCGCCCGCGCCTATGAGGCCAAGGTCACGCCCCACTGCTTCGTCATCGATGCCAAGGGTAACCTCGCCTACAAGGGCGCGATCGACAGTATCGCTTCCGTGAAGTCCGCCGACATCGAGAAGGCCACCAATTACGTCACCGTCGCCATCAAGGCGCTGAAGGACGGCAAGGCCCCCGAGGTCACCACGTCCAAGCCCTACGGCTGCGGCGTGAAGTACTAAGCTCCGCGCAGGCTCATCGACCAGGGCGTCCGCACGGACGCCCTTTTTGTTGCCCGGCGATCAGCCGGCGACGCCAGTCGCGCGCAGCACCTTCGCATGGACCTCGTCGTTCCGCAGGAACGGCGTGAACAGAGCCGACCCCGGACCGTAGGCGCAGAACTCCACGAGGTCGGCGGTGTGATTGTTGCTGGTCCAGCTGATGCCGGTGTGCTTCGCCACCAAGGCCTGGAAGGTCTTCACATCGGTCACCTTAGCCAGTTCGGCCGGCTTAAAGGTCAGTCCGGTCGAGGCGACCAACGCCTGCAACTGGGCCTGCTTGGTCTGCCCCTTGACGCGGGCCAAGGTCGCCTCCTGGGTGGCCGTGAAGTTGTCCAGTCGACGGAAGGCGTCGTTCGTCCCCGCGTAAGCGGGGGCATCCCCGAAGTCCTCGTCGCCCACCCCGTTGAGCTGGATCCCGCCAGTGCCGTGGTCGGTGGTGATGATGACCAACGTGTCCGGATGACGGTCGGTGAAAGCCAGCACGGTCTCGATGGCCTCGTCGAAGGCCAACTGGTCGTGGATCAGCGCCAGCGCGTCGTTGCCGTGCGCGGCGTGGTCGACGCGCCCGCCCTCGACGAGCAGGAAGAATCCCTCGGGTGAAGGGGCCAGGTTATTCAAGGCCGCCTGGGTCATCTCGGCGAGGCTGGGGACGGCGGCGTGCAAGACCGGGTCGCGTTGCCGGTCGAACTCGTAGGGGATGTAGCGCTTGCTGAATAAACCGAGCAAACGTCCGGAGCCGCGTCGGGCGAGCAGCTGGGTGCGGTCGGTGGCGTACGCGTAGCCGACCTTGCGATAAGCCTCGAGGAGGCTGGGAGGAAAATATTCCGTCCCGCCACCGAGGATGACGTCGATCCCGCGTTCGAGGTACTGGGCCGCCACTTCGGACTGGCTCTTGCGCGAGGCGACGGTGACCGCGAAGCCCGCGGGAGTGGCATGGGTCGCCGTGGCGGTGGTGACGAGGCCGACGCGTTTGCGGGCGGCCATCATCTTCTGGGCCAAGGTGACGGGCTTGCGACCATCCGGCGTGATGTTGAGGACCCCGTTGGCGATGCGTTCGCCGATGCCCCAGGCGGAGGCGGCCGCCGCCGAATCGGTCACGAGCCCGGTCGCGGAATGGGTCTCGCACAGCGCACGGACGACGGGACGTTCCTGATAGAGGCGCAGCCAACGCGACGACACGGAGCGGGTGCGCCGCGACCAGGCATCCGCCAAGGAAAGCGCGGCGAGGTTCATGCCGTCCGCGACCATGAAGATCACATTCTTCGCCTGGGCGGCGCGTAGGTTCACGGCGGCCTCGCGCGGGGCGGCACCGAGAGCCGGGACGGCCGCAGCGCCCAAGGCGACGCCCCCGAGTCCGGCGAACTTCAGAAAATCACGTCGGGAGGTCTCACGCGGCGAGGTCATGCCTCTTGCCTATCCTTCCGGGCCGAGTCGGGGCAACGGGAAACCCTTGTGGGGGGGTTAAAACCATGCTTCGGAACGCAAAAAACGGCCGAAGCCGGACTAGGCTGACCCGCAGGCGGGAAACTCAGGCCGCCGGGCCGGCCGGCTTGACCGGGGCCGCCGGGACATGGGCCTTGAGGCGGCGCTCCGCGACCTCGGCGGTCACCAGGCCGATGAACTCAGCCAAGGTACGATTGCCCTCGAAGGCCTTGTCGGCGCGCGAACGGACGTTGACGACGCCGGCCTCCTTTTCCTTGGCGCCGACGACGAGCATGTGCGGCACCTTGGCGAGCTCGGCGAACCGAATCTTGGCGCCGAGCTTATTGGCGGAGGTGTCGACGGTACAGCGGATCTTGGCGGCCTTGAACTGCTCGGCCATCGCGTCGCAATCGGCGTTCAGGTCGTCGTTGAGCGGGATCAGTCGCACCTGCTCCGGGGCGAGCCAGGTCGGGAAGTCGCCGGCGAAATGCTCGATCAGGATGCCCACGAAACGCTCCATCGAACCGAACGGCGCGCGATGGATCATCACCGGACGGTGCGGCTTGTTGTCCGCCCCCGTGTAGGAAAGGTCGAAGCGGATCGGCAGGTTGAAGTCGACCTGCACCGTGCCGAGCTGCCACTCCCGGCCGATGACGTCGCGCACCACGAAGTCGATCTTCGGACCGTAGAAAGCGGCCTCACCGGCCTCCTCGGTGAAGGCCACGCCGAGCGTGGCGGCGGCGGCGCGGCAGGCGGCCTCGGCCTTATCCCAGTTGGCGGCGTCGCCCGTGTACTTATTGGAGTCCGGATTACGCAGGCCGACGCGGACGCGGTAGTCGTTCAGGCCGAGCGTCTTCAGGACGACCTTCACGAGTTCGAGGCAGCCGAGGACCTCCTGGCCGACCTGGTCCTCGGTGCAGAAGAGGTGCCCGTCGTCCTGGGTGAAGCCGCGGACGCGGGTCATGCCGTTGAGTTCGCCGGACTGCTCCCAGCGGTAGACCGTACCGAACTCGGCGAGGCGGACCGGGAGGTCGCGGTACGAGTGCGGCTGGGAGTCGAAGATGCGGATGTGGTGCGGACAGTTCATCGGCTTCAGGAGGAAGCCCTGGACCGTACCATCCTCGAGGCGGTTCGTCAGTTCGCCGCAACCGCAGCCTTCTTTGGCCAGGAGCTCCATCGCCTCACGCTCGACGAGCGGGGGGAACTGGGCGTCCTTGTAGTAGGGGAAGTGGCCGGAGGTCCGGTAGAGGTCGAGGTTGCCGATGTGCGGCGTGAACACCTGCTTGTAGCCGGTGCGGAAAAGCTGCTCGGAGATGAAGTTCTGGAGTTCCTGGCGGACGACCGCGCCGTTCGGGGTCCAGAGGATGAGG
>JBEELT010000182.1:0-3542 GCA_041167995.1 Verrucomicrobiota bacterium
AAGGCCTCAACCGACAACTCTGGGCGCGATGCCCAGTCGTCGTTTCTGGATTCTCGCCGCAAGCGTCGGCCTCGCCTGCGCGGCCGTCGCCGCGGAACCGGGCGACGTCGCGCCCAAGCAAGCCGGTGTGCAGCCCAACATCGGCGGCGACAGCTTCTACTCCGAGGAAGGAGGCAAGGTCATCGTCGCGGTCAAGGGCATGGTGGAGGTCAACGGCGCGACGCTCTCGGCGGACCTCGTCAAAATCGACCAGCGGACGGGCCTGATCGTCGCCCGCGGGAACTTCGTGTACGCGACCGCGAACCTGCGCATCTTCGGCGCGGAGGCCACGCTCGACCCGCGGACCGACACCGTGGTCGCGCGGCAGGTCCGCTTCGGACGCAGCCCGATGTTCTTCACGGCCGAGGAGCTGCGCATGGTCCGCGGCGACAAGACCATGACCGGCGTCCGGATGTGGCGCAACGAACCCGACCCGCAAGGCATAAGCCTAGCCATCGGCCAGATCTCCTACACCGAGAAGGACGACTGGCTCGCGATGCGGAACGTGCGGCCCACCGTCGCGGGCATCCCTTTCTTCTATCTCCCCGCTTATGGTCAGCAAGGGTACCGCGACCTGCCCTACGAACTGTTCCTCGGGATGGGCAACGCCCCGCTCAAGGGGTTCTTCATCCGCTCGACCGTGCTGATGCGCCAGACGCCCTCGTTCTGGGTGGGCGCGATGCTCGACAGCTACGCCAAGGCCGGCTGGCTGGCTGGCCCGGCCTTCCGGTATGACAACAGCAAGATCCCCGGAGCTGGCACGGTCTGGAAGGCCCGGCTGAACAGCGCCTTCATCCAGGACAGCGGGGACCTGCTGGTCGATGATTTCGGCCGGCTGCCGGATCGCGCCCGCTCCTTCGCCTACGGCGAAGTCATCGGCCGCACCAAAGACGGCGTCGAGGTGGCTGGCCGGCTCTTCACCGAAAGCGACCCCGACTTCCTGCGCGATTTTCGCCCCAACCTGGTCGGGCGGCTGACGACCCCGGAGGCGACGCTCCAGGTGACAGCGCCGGTCCAGGGCGGCTTCCTCAGCGCCGGGCTGGCGGTCAAGGCAGACGACTATCAGGACGTCGTTCAACGGCTGCCCGAGATACGTCTGGACCTGCCGACCCGGGCGCTCGGCGCGACCGGCTTCCAGAGCCGTGCCTTCCTAGGACTAGCCTACCTGAGCGAACGTCCGTCGGCGACGTTGAACGGTCCGGCCTACCTCGCCGCGACCGGTACCAATGCCGCGTGGTCGACCATCCGACTCGATACCTATTACGGACTGAGCTACCCATGGGTGGCCGGCGACTACCTTACTTTCACGCCAATCGTCGGCGTCCGCGCCACCGGTTGGTCGGAGGCCTTCGGCCGGGGGACCGCGAGCAAGGTGATCGGCCAAGCTGGTTTCGATTTGGAAGGCCTCGCTACGGGCTCCTGGGAACTGGACGCCCCGAAATGGGGCATCCATGGCATGCGCCACAATCTCCGGCCTCTGCTGCAGGTCCGCGCGATGCCAGGGGCCGACCGAAAATTCGGTCAGTTACCCCAGTCCGACCGGCTCGGCACCACTTCGATCCTCCGCGACTTCGACCTGGCGGATCGCCTGGACCCGGCCGGGACGACGGCGACCGAGTCCGTGCGGTTCGGCCTACGCAACAGCCTCGAGACCCGCGACGCCCAACAAGGCACGCGCCAGCTGGCCCGGGCGGACTTCTTCACGGACTGGCGGGAGGGCTCGCCCGACCTCACGGTCAACGGTCGCTCCAACTTCGTGACGCACCTCTCGCTGACCCCGGCCACGTGGGTGACGATCGACGCCCTGCACGTCATCCCCAACGGCGGCGGCCCCCCGGTGGAATCGACCCAGTCCATCTCCTTCCGGTCGGGGGACTTCTGGACCGCCCGGGCCTTCTGGACCGAGCTGAACCAAGGGTTCGCGGCCCGCCAGCTCGGCCTGAACGCCGACGTCATGCTCAACTCGGTCTACTCGGCCTTCGGGATGATCAACCACGACGCCACGACCGACCAGACTAACCTGCTCATGGTCGGCCTCCGGCAACGTTTCGGGCAGTCCTGGGAGATGCAGTATAGCCTGCTGAAACGGGTCACCGACCGAGGGAATAGCTCATTGGGCTTCCAAGTCCGCCTCCGATTGTTCAGGTTCTGACCGTGCAGGACGACTCTCCAGCCACCCCCGCCATCCCGACCGACGGCATCCTGCCGCCAGCGGACCTGCCGATCCGGCTCGACGTCTTCGAAGGTCCGCTCGACCTCCTGCTGTTCCTGATCCGCAAGAACGAGATCGATATCTATGATATCCCGATCGAGAAGGTGACGCAGCAGTACCTCGAGGTCCTCCGCACCCAGGAGAAGGACAACCTCGAGCTCGCCGGGGATTTCTTCGTGATGGCCGCGACCTTGATGTACATCAAGAGCCGCATGCTCCTGCCGGTCGAAAGCCGCCCGGAAGAGGACCTCCCCAGCCCCGAGGAAGGCCAGGATCCCCGCTGGGCCCTCGTCCAGCAGCTCATCCAGTACAAGCGGGTCAAGGAGACTGCCGCCATCATCCGCGGGCTGGTCGACGACCGCCAGGGGCTGCTGGCCCGTTACGTCCTGCAGCCGCAGGGGGAGGACGCCGTCGCCCGACCCGTCGCCCCGGCCGACCGCATCGAACTCTGGAACACCTTCAACCTGGTGCTGCGCCGGTTGGCCGAACGCATCCAACCGGGCTCGATCACGACGGAGAACGTCACGGTCTCCGACCGGATGGAGTCCATCCTCCGCCGGCTGGAGACCGAACCGACCTTCGCCTTTACCAGCCTGTTGCCGGAGCGCCCGACCGTCGGCCTGCTCGTCGCCACCTTCCTCGCCTGCCTGGAACTAGCCCGCCTCGGGAAGCTCCAGCTCGCACAGGACGCCGCCTTCGCCGAGATCAACTGCACCAAGGCCGAGGCCAACGACGGCCCCAACGCCGGCGAGGCCGCCGACGGGACCTCCGAGTTCGACGCCCCGACCGCACCGGCGGAGTGAGCCGCAGGCTTGAAAAGCCCCGGCCACCGACCATCCTGAACGGATGGCTCGCCCGAAGCGCGCGAAAAACCACTTGCTCGGTCTCGGGCTTGATGCCCAGGACCGCCATAAGCGGATCACTCGAGGCGAGGGCTTTTCCCTCGTGGGCGGCTCGGCAGAGACTCACGATCGCATGACCGAGACGGTCATCAAGACGGTGGAGGACCTCCGGCGACAAGGACGTAGCCTCCACGACGCGCCCGCGGAACAGGTGCGCGACCTGCTCCGCAAACACGAAGGCTCGGCTTGAGGGCGAAAAAAACGCCACTGGTTTATTGACTCACCTTCCGGCCGACATTTGACTGATGCTCCAACGATGAGCACCGAGTCCACCCCGCCTCCCCCTCCTCCGCCCGAAGGCGAAAACGCCGCTCCGCCGCCGCCGAAGCTGAAACTGGCCAAGCCGGTCGCCGCGACGCCCATCGTCCCCCCGCCGCCCCCTGCTCCCG
>JBEELT010000183.1:0-3503 GCA_041167995.1 Verrucomicrobiota bacterium
CGGGACCTGGGAAAGGTCGACCTTCGCGAAGGCATCGGTGAGGGCGTCGGACACGGGGGAAAAGTTGGCGGGCGCGGGACGGGGCGCAAATGAAAAGCCCGCCGGGTGGCGGGCTTCGTCGGGGGCCGGTCAGACGGCCAGTTCCTTCACGTGCCAGGGCAGGCCGCGCTTGTTCAGCTCGGCCATGAACGGGTCCGGATTCATCTCCTCCATGTTCCAGACGCCCGGGCGGGTCCACTGGCCCGAGGCGATCATCGCGCCGCCGATCGCCGCAGGGACGCCGGTGGTGTAGCTGATGGCCTGGGACTTCACCTCGGCGTAGCACTCCTGGTGGTCGCAGATGTTGTGGATGAAGACCTTGCGGGGCTTGCCGTCCTTGACGCCGGTGATCTCGCAGCCGATGCAGGTCTTGCCCTTGGTGCGCGGGCCCAGCGACGCGGGGTCGGGGAGCAGCGCCTTGAGGAACTGGATCGGGACGATCTTGTGACCCTGGAACTCGATCGGGTCGATGCGGGTCATGCCGACGTTCTCGAGCACGCGCAGGTGCGTCAGGTAGTTCTGCGAGAAGGTCATGAAGAAGCGGATGCGCTTCAGGCCCTTGATGTTGATCGCCAGGGACTCGAGCTCCTCATGGAAGAGCAGGTAGCTGTCTTTGGGGCCGATGCCGGGGTAATCGTACACCCATTTCAGGGACAGCGGGTCGGTCTCCTTCCACTCGCCCTGTTCCCAGTAGCGGCCGCGCTGCGTGATCTCACGGATGTTGATCTCCGGGTTGAAGTTCGTGGCGAACGGGTAGCCATGGTCGCCTGCGTTGGCGTCCATGATGTCGATTGTTTCGATGGTATCGAAGAGGTGCTTCTGGGCGTACGCGCAGAAGACGTTGGTCACGCCGGGGTCGAAGCCGGAGCCGAGGAGGGCGGTGAGGCCGGCCTTCTGGAAGCGCTCGCGGTAGGCCCACTGCCAGGAGTACTCGAACTTCGCGAGGTGCGGCGGCTCGTAGTTGGCGGTGTCGACGTAGTGGATGCCGGCGTGGAGGCAGGCGTCCATCAGGGGTAGGTCCTGGTAGGGCAGGGCGACGTTGATCAGTAGGTCGGCGCCGAAGGACTTGATGAGCGCGACGGTGGCCTTGACGTCGTCGGCGTCGACGGCGGCGGTGCGGAGCGTGCGCCCGGTCGCCTGCTTCACGTCGGCGGCGATGGCCTTGCACTTGTTCTCGTTGCGCGAGGCCAGCATGATCTCCGAGAAATACTCGGTCAGCATGGCGCACTTGTGGGCGACGACGTTGCCCACGCCGCCCGCGCCAATGATCAGGACTTTTTTGCTCATAGGGTGAGGTTGATTTCTGTCCACAAGGGGGGAGGGGGGAAGCAAAAAGGATGCACAGGTCGGCCCCGTCCGGGTGACGTTCCAGCGACAGGGCTTCTCCGGCCGCCGGAGCGGCCTTCAAAGGCGTCCTTTTGGCTGGCGGGATGGACGGGACTCGAACCCGCGACCTCCTACGTGACAGGCAGGCGCTCTAACCAACTGAGCTACCACCCCGGACAGCCAAAAGGAAGGTGAACAAAGGTCCCCGCCCCCCCGCCTGTCAAACGGAAAACCCGCGAATCAGGAGCGGACCTGGCCTTGGCCCGTGATTTCGAACTTCCAGGTGGTCAATTCGCGGATTCCCATGGGGCCGCGGGCGTGGAGCCGGTCGGTCGAGATACCCACCTCGGCCCCGAAGCCGAACTCTCCGCCGTCGGTGAACCGGGTGCTGGCGTTCCAATAGACGCAAGCGCTGTCCACCTGGGCCAGGAAGGATCGGGCGGCTGCCTCGTCCTCGGTCAGGATGGCGTCGGAGTGGTGCGAACCGCAGGTCTCGATGTGGTCGACGGCCTCGGCGAGGTCGGCCACCACCTTCACGTTAAGGATCAGGGCGAGGTGCTCCGTCCGGAAGTCGGCCTCGGTGGCGGCGCGGGCGCCGGGCATGAGGACGAGAGCGCGGGCATCCGCGCGGACCTCGGTCTGCCGCGCCGCGAGGGCGGCGGCCAGGCCGGGCAGGAAGGTCGGCGCGATCGCGGCGTCGACGAGGACGGTCTCGGCCGCGTTGCAGGCGCTGGGGCGCTGGCACTTGGCGTTGACGATGATCGGCAGCGCCTTGGCCAGGTCGGCGCGTGCGTGCACGTAGACATGGCAGATGCCCGCGTCGTGCTTGATGACCGGGACTTTGGCGGAGTTGACGACGGCCTCGATCAGACCGGGGCCGCCGCGCGGCACGATGATGTCGACGATGCCCCGGAGGGAGCCGAGGGCCGGCACGGCCTCGCGGTCCGTGAAGGGCAGCAGCGTCACCGCCTCGGCGGGCAGGCCGGCGGCGCGGAGGCCGGCGCCGAAAGCGCGGGCGAGGGCGAGGTTGGTGCGGAGCGCCTCGCTGCCGCCGCGGAGCACGCAGCCGTTGCCGGACTTGAGGCAGAGCGCGGCCGCGTCGACCGTGACGTTGGGGCGCGACTCGAAGATGATGGCGACGAGCCCGATGGGCACGCGGCGGCGGACGATCCGCAGGCCGTTCGGGCGGGTCCAATCCTCGGTGACCTCGCCGACCGGGTCGGGTAGCTTGGCCACGTCCTCGCAGGCGACGGCGATGGCCTCGAGCCGGGTCGGGTCGAGGCGCAGGCGGTCGACCATGGCCTCGGCCAAGCCTTTGGCGCGGGCTAGGCCGAGGTCCTCGGCGTTGGCCGCGAGGATCGCGGGCTCGTCGGCGCGCAGGGCGGCGGCGGCGGCGCGCAGGGCCTGGTCGCGGACCGCGGTGGGGGCGAGCGCCAGGGCGCGGGAGGCCTTCTTCGCCGCCAAGGCGAGGGCGGTCACGCGCGCGAGCAGGTTGCTCATCGCAGGGAGAAGCGGGTGCCGAGCTTCTTGCCGGCGGCGAGTTCGAGTAGCACCTTCGGCCGGCGACCGTGGGCGATGATCGTGTCGACGCCGCCTTCGGCGGCGATCTCCGCCGCCTGCAGCTTGGTCACCATGCCGCCGACGTTACGCTCGGAGCCGGCTCCGCCCGCGAGGCCGCGGATGCCGTCGTCGAGCTTGGTCACCTTCGGGATGCGGTCGCCCGTGCCGTCGGACTTGGTCATGAGGCCGTCGACGCCCGAGAGGATCACCAGGAGGTCCGCGCCCACCAGCGCCGCGACGTGCGCGGAGAGCCGGTCGTTGTCGCCCACCCGGAGCTCCTCGTCGGCGATGGCGTCGTTCTCGTTGATGATCGGCACGAAGCGCTTGCGCTTGAGTAGGAGGTCGAGGGTCGCGCGGGCGTTGCGCGTGCAGGCGCGGCTGTCGAGGTCCCAGTAGGTCAGGAGCATCTGCGAGCCCAGGAGGCCGTGGCGGGCGAAGTGGCGGCCGTAGACCGACATCAGCTCGGGCTGGCCGACGGTGGCGCAGGCCTGCAGCTCGCGGGCGTCCTTCGGGCGCTTCTCCAGGCCCATGGCGGTCATGCCGGCGGCGACGGCCCCGGAGGAGACGATGACCACCTC
>JBEELT010000184.1:0-3469 GCA_041167995.1 Verrucomicrobiota bacterium
CGATCTGCTCGAAGGTGAGCGCGCCCCAGACCTTGAGGATGACGACCTCGCGCTGCTCGGCGGGCAACAAGGGCAAGGACTGGGCGAGCGCCTGCAGCCGCGGGTCGGCCTCCGGCTCGAACCAGGCCACCGTCTCGGTCTCGGCCGCGACGGCCTTCTCGCGGACCCCGCGGCGGTCGGTGCGACGTAGGAGGTCGAGCGCGGCCCGGCGGATCGAGGTCACCACGAGGGCGTTCGGATCGCCGGGCAGGTGACGTTGGTGTTTCCAAAAGCGTACAAACGCCTCCTGCACGACATCGTCCGCATCCGCCTCGGAGCGAGTCCACTGGCGCGCGATGAGCCGGAGCCGGGCGCCGTGCTCGGCGAACCAGGCCCGCCAATCCTGATCGGCATGGGCATCGGGCATGAACGGGTGATAAAAGGAAGCGAGGCCGCGGGCGGGTTTTGTCTACCTAAGGATGATTCTGACCACCGCCCCTATCTGGTCAAAGCAGTTGCGAACCCTGAAACTGCCCCCTAACTCGGCCTAGATGCCCGCCAAACCCGCCCAGCCCACCGCCAACGGCCTTTTCCGGTCGCTGATCCGATGGTTTGACGCCGACCACATCCCGGAAGGGGTCGAGGCGCTGCAGAACACCCCCAAGAAGGTCGACTGGCTCCGCAGCCTGCCCTTCGTCGTGTTGCACCTGGCGTGCTTCGCGGTCCTCTGGGTGGGCGTCAGCCCCATCGCCGTCTGGACGGCGGTCGGCCTGTACTTCGTCCGGATGTTCGCGATCACCGGCTTCCTGCACCGCTACTTCTCGCACAAGACCTATTCCACGTCGCGCGCCTTCCAGTTCATCATGGCCGTGTGGGCCGCGACCGCCGTGCAGCGCGGGGCCCTTTGGTGGGCCTACACCCATCGCCACCACCACAAGCATTCCGACGAGGAAGACGACAAGCACTCCCCAGTAGTCGACGGCTTCTGGTGGTCCCACATCGGCTGGATCACCTCCAAGAAGAACTTCCCGACGGATTACGCGAAGATCCCCGACCTCGCGAAATACCCCGAGATCGTGTTCCTGAACCGCTTCGACATCCTGGTCCCGCTGCTCGCCGCGGCCGCGACCTACGGCGCCGGCGCCTGGCTAGGCGCCCACGGTTACGATACCAACGGACCGCAGCTGTTGGTCTGGGGCGTGATCTCGACCGTCGTCCTGTTCCACGGGACCGCCTGCATCAACTCGCTCGCGCACGTCTTCGGGAGCAAACGATTCAAGACCACCGGCGATGAATCGCGCAACTCCTTGCTCTTGACGCTCATCACCCTGGGCGAAGGCTGGCACAACAACCACCACCGCTACCAGGCTACGACGAAGCAGGGCTTCTACTGGTGGGAGTTCGACCCGACCTACTACGGGCTCAAGGTGATGTCGTGGCTGGGCCTGATCTGGGGCCTCAAGGGCGTACCCGCCTCGGTTTACGAGGAGGCTGCGCAGACCAAGGCCGCCGCCGCTTCGCCGCGTGCGTGAACGGATCGCCATCGTCGGCGCCGGCGTGAGCGGCCTCGGTTGCCTGCGCTTCCTGCACGCGCACCACGACGTCACCCTCTTCGACCCGGACACCCGCCCCGGCGGCCACGCGCACACGATCGACGTCACCGAACCCGGCACCGGGCGCGCCCTGCCGATGGACACCGGCTTCATGGTGTTCAACGAGGTCACCTACCCGCACCTCTGCCGCCTATTCAAGGAGCTCGGCGTGCGGCCGAAGAAGACCTCGATGTCCTTCGCGGTCCGCCATGACCCGACGGGTCTCGAGTGGTGCGGCAGCTCGCTGAACCACTTGTTCGCGCAGCGCCGCAACCTGCTGAGCCCGCGCTTCTGGAAACTGCTCTGGCAGATCAATAAATTCAACGGGCTCGCCAAGACCGCGTGGCGCTCCGCCGAGGCGGAGACGACCTCGCTGCGCGACTGGTGCGCGCGTCACGGGCTCGGGCAGGACTTCCTCGAACTCTACCTCATCCCGATGTCGGCCGCGGTGTGGTCGACCCCGGCGGAGAAGATGCTCGGCTTCCCGGCCGCGGCGCTGATGCGTTTCTTCCACAACCACGGCTTCCTCGGCCTGGATACCCAGCACCAATGGCTGACGCTCGAAGGCGGTTCCCGGACCTACGTCGAAGCGCTCCTGAAGGCGCACCCGGCGGACTTCCGCTTCGGCCAAGGCGTCACCGCGCTCCGCCGCGAGGGCGCCCAGGTCGTGGTGACGACGGCGGCGGGCGAGGAGCGCTTCGACCGCGTGATCCTGGCCGCGCACGCGCCGACGTCGCTCCTGCTCCTGACCGACGCGGACGGCGAGGAGCGCCGGCTGCTTGGGGCGTTCGCCTATAACCAGAACGACGCAATCGTGCACACGGACACCGCCCCCCTGCCCCGCGCGACCAAGGCCCGTTCCTCCTGGAACTACCGCACCTGGGCCAAGGACGGCGGGCTGGCGACGTCGACGCACTACTGGATGAACTCGCTGCAAGGCCTCACCGACAAGGGCGACTTCGTGGTGACGATCAACCACCCCGAGCAGGTGGATCCGGCGAAGATTATTCGCGTGATCCCGACGGAGCACCCGCTGTTCTCGCTGGAGGCTGTCGCGGCCCAGGCCGAGCTGCCAGCGCTCAACGCGCGCCCCGGTGCCCGGGTCCACTTCGTCGGCGCCTGGCAACGGTACGGCTTCCATGAGGATGGCCTGTGGTCCGCGCACCGCCTCTGCGCGCAGCTCCTCGGCCGCGACCCCTGGGACGCCTGATCAGAAATTCACCCCGACCGCGGCGCGCTCGAAGCCGGTCGCGGCGAACAGGGCCGCTGGCTTCATCCGGAGCAAGTTCGCCACGTAGCGGTCCGGCACGCGCTCGAGGCGGGTGTTATGGAAGGTGGCGCTGTCGTTGTAATAGTTCCGCGCCAGCGCGATGCGCTGCTCGGTCTCCACGAGGTTGCGCTGGAGTTCGCCGAAGGACGCCCGCGCCTGCAGTTCGGGGTACGCCTCGGCCAGCGCCAGCAAGGTCGGCGTGAGCGCCTGCGGGCGGCCGCCGGCGGCCGCCTGGGCGCGGAGCGCGGCGATCGCCGTCTGCAACCGCGCCTCGTGGTCGCGATACCCCTGGACGCAGGCGACGAGCGGCGGGATCAGGTCGGCCCGCCGCTTCAGCTGCACGTCGATGAGCGACCAGGCCTGTTGGACCCGCAGCCGCAGGCCGACGAGGCTGTTATACACCATCCAGACCCAGCCGCCGAGCCAGGCGAGCAGGTAGGCGATCCCGCCCCACCACGGGGCGGCGCCGCGGAACCCGACCTCGGTGGCGGCGAAGCCGCTGGCGGCCACGACGGCGAGCAGGCCGCCCAGCACGCACCAGGTCCAGTAGGCCCCTTCGCGGCCAGCGCTGAGGTCGCTCTCCTTGCGCGGGCTGATGATGAACATCTCCGCGCGCGGGTCCTCGGCG
>JBEELT010000185.1:0-3450 GCA_041167995.1 Verrucomicrobiota bacterium
CTTCGGCAAGACCCTCGGCGTGCTCGGCCTCGGCCGCATCGGCGCCGAAGTCGCCAAGCGCGCCCTCGCCTTCGGCATGAAGGTCGCCGCCTACGACCCCTACCTCACCGAGGCCCGCGCCAAGTCGCTCGGCGTCATCATGGCCACCCTCGACGAAGTCTTCGTGACCGCCGACTACATCACCGTGCACATGCCCCTCACCGAGCAGACCGAGGGCATGGTCAACGCCGCGGCGTTCGCCAAGATGAAGAAGGGCGTCAAGATCGTGAACTGCGCCCGCGGCGGCATCGTCGACGAGGCCGCCCTCGCGGCCGCCCTCGCCTCCGGCCACTGCGGCGGCTGCGGTTTCGACGTCTTTGTCGAGGAGCCCCTCGCCCAGGACCACCCGTTGCGCTCGCTGCCCAAGGCCCACCTCTCCCCGCACCTCGGCGCCTCCACCTCGGAAGCCCAGGAGAACGTCGGCGTCGAGGTCGCCGAGGCCGCCATCACCGTGCTCGGCGGCGGCTCGCCCGCCAACGCGGTCAACCTGCCCTCCGTCGACTCGCAGACACTCGCGGCCATCCGCCCGTTCCAGAGCCTGGCCGAGAAGCTCGGCGCCATCGCCCGCCAGCTAGCCGCCCCCGGTCGCGTCGAGTCGCTCCGCCTGACCACCTTCGGCACCGGCTCCGAGCAGGGCGCTTCCGCCATCGCGCGTTCGATCCAGCGCGGCTACCTCCGCGGCATCAGCGAGGGCGTCAACGACGTCAACGCCCCGAGCAAGCTCAAGGCCCTCGGCGTCGAGGTCCAGTCCGTGCGCTCCACGGCCGAGGCCGACTACAAGGAACTCGTGCTCGTCGAAGCCTTCCTCGCGGGCGGCAAGTCCGTCTCCGTCGCCGGCACCATCCTCGGCAAGGCCCACTCGCCGCGCATCGTCTCGATCAACGGCCGCACCCTCGAGTTCGTCCCCGAGGGCAAGCTCCTCCTCATCGAGAACCAGGACCAGCCCGGCATCATCGGCGCGCTCGGCACCCTGCTCGCGCAGGAACGCGTGAACATCGCCAACATGGCCCTGAGCCGGACCGGCGGCGCGAACGCCCTCGCCGTCTACCAGCTCGACACCGCCCCCGGCGCGAACGCCCTCGCGGAGATTCTCCGCAACCCTGCAATCGTCAGCGCCAAGCTGATCGACGCCTAAGCGATGTTCCTGGCGCTCGGCATCTTCGCCGTGCTCGGCTACCTCCTGGGTTCCGTCAACTTCGCCGTGCTCGTGGCGAAGAAGCATGGCGTCAACATCCTGGAGGCTGGCTCCGGCAATCCCGGCGCGACCAACGTCAAGCGAGTGCTCGGCAAGGGCCCCGGCAACCTCGTCTTCGCCCTCGACGCCCTCAAGGGCTTCGTCGGTACCGGCCTGCCGACGCTCGTGGGCTACGTCATCGCCACCCAAGGCCTCGCCCTCGAGATTCCCGGCGACCTCTTCCACCTTGGAATCGCCGGCTTCGTCGGCACACTGCTCGGCCACTGCTTCTCCTGCTTCCTGAAGTTCAAGGGCGGCAAGGGCGTGGCCTCGACCATCGGCGGCCTCCTCGTGCTGCTGCCGCTCCCGATCGTTATCGGCGCCGCGATCTGGGGTCTGGTCTTCGCGGCCTCGCGTTACGTCTCCCTGGCGTCCATCGCCCTCGGTGTCTCCCTTCCCCTTTCCTGCTGGCTCCTGCCGCTCGCCACCTCCTTGAAGTTCGGCCCGGCCGAGTTCTGGTTCGCGGCGACCCTCGCCGCGTTCAACGTCTGGACCCACCGGTCCAACCTCGGTCGCCTGCTCGCCGGCACCGAGAACCGCTTCGTGAAAAAAGCCTGACCCTTTCGCAATGACCGCCCCTCGCACCATCGGCATCGGTATCCTCGGCCTCGGCACCGTCGGCCAAGGCGTCTGGAAGCACCTGACCGAGAAGCAGACCGACCTCGAGTCGCGCCTCGGCGTGAAGCTCGACCTCCGCCGCGCGGCCGTGCGCGACCTGAAGAAAAAGCGCGCGGTCAAGGTGCCTTCCGCCAAGACCACCCGCAACCCGCACGAGGTCGTGGACGACCCCAAGATTCACGTCGTCTGCGAGCTCATCGGCGGAACGACCATCGCCCGCGAACTGACCCTACGCGCCCTCCGCGCCGGCAAGGTCGTCGTCTCCGCCAACAAGGCCCTCCTCTGCCAGCACGGCCCGGAAATCTTCGACGCCGTTCGCCGGCACGGCGGCCAGTTCCTCTTCGAGGCCAGCGTCGCCGGCGGCATCCCCATCATCAAGGCCATCCGCGAGGGGCTCGTGGCGAACCGCTTCGACCTGATCGTCGGCATCCTCAACGGGACCTGCAACCACATCCTGACCCGCATGGGCGAGGACGGCCTCTCCTTCGCCGACGCATTGAAGGAAGCCCAGGAACTCGGCTACGCCGAGGCCGACCCGACCCTCGACGTCGAGGGCATCGACGTCTTCCATAAGGCCTCCATCCTCGCCTGGCTCGCCCACGGCAAGTGGGCGCCCCGCAACCGCACCCTCGTCGAGGGCATCCGCCACATCGGCCCGGCCGACATCGACTTCGCCCGCCGCTTCGGCTTCGCGCTCAAGCACCTCGCCGTCATCCGCCGCGACTTCCGGGCCGGCTGGATGACCGTGGGCGTCTACCCCGCCCTCGTGCCCAACCGCGACATCCTCGC
This sequence comes from Verrucomicrobiota bacterium, assembly GCA_041167995.1. GTDB lineage: Bacteria > Verrucomicrobiota > Verrucomicrobiia > Opitutales > UBA953 > UBA953. The sequence continues at coordinate 2,681 of JBEELT010000185.1, forward strand.
GCGCGTCTCGGGCGTGAACAACGGCATCACCCTGCGCGGCGACGTGGTCGGCGCCACGACCCTCACCGGCCGCGGCGCGGGCGGCGACGCCACCGCCTCCGCGGTAATCGGCGACATCGTCGACGCCATCGCCGCCCTCACGGGCGCCGCCAACCCCGGCCTCTCCGCCGAGAGCCTCGCCACCCGCGAAAGCCAGGGCCGCAAGGTCCGCATGGCCGACCTCGCGGAGATCGTCTCGCCGTTCTACCTCCGCCTGTCGCTGCTCGACAAGGCCGGCGTCTCCGAAGGCGTCTACCGCATCTTCTCCAAGCACAAGGTCTCCATCGCGCGCGTCATCCAGTATGAGCACCCGAACCAGGGCCGCGGCACCGTCACCCTCTCGACCTACCCGGTGAACGAGCAGAAGATGTCCAAGGTCTTGACAGAACTCCGCCGCCTCAAGACGGTGCTCGAAGAGCCGGTCGTGCTCCGCATCTTCTCCCCCGAATCCTAAGGATGGCCCTGATTGTCCAGAAATACGGCGGCACTTCCGTCGGCAACGTCGACCGCATCCAGAACGTGGCGGCCAAGATCAAGGAGCAGTGGTCCCAGGGGCACCGCCTCGTGGTGGTGGTCTCGGCCCGCAGCGGCGTGACCAACGACCTGATCGCCCGCGCCAAGGCCCTGCAGAAACTCCCCGACGAACGCGAGATGGACGTCCTCATGGCCGTCGGCGAGCAGGAGACCATCGCGCTGACCGTCATGGCGCTCCACGCCATCGGCGTGCCCGC
>JBEELT010000186.1:0-3427 GCA_041167995.1 Verrucomicrobiota bacterium
CCGCATGAGCCTGGCCAGCCCCCATGTCACGCGCGCCTGGGTCGAGATCGACCTGCCGTCGATTGATCGCAACGTTGGTCGCATCAAGCAGGCTTTGCCCGCGCACGTCCGCTACGTCGCGGTCGTCAAGGCCAACGCCTACGGTCATGGCATGCCGGAGATCGCGACCCGCCTCCTGCAGGCCGGCGTCGATTGCTTCGCGGTCGCGAACGTCGGCGAGGCCGCCCGGCTCCGCGAAATCGGCCACGACGCCGACATCCTGCTGCTGAGCCCGACCTTGCCGTCGGAGATGCCGCGGGCGGTCGCGCTGGACCTCGAGGTGACCCTGAATTCCGTCGCCGAGGCTGCGGCGCTGGAACACTGCGCGGCCGCGGCGGAACGCAAGGTGCGCGTGCATATCAAGGTCGACACCGGCATGGGGCGCGCCGGCGTCTGGCATACGGAGGCCCGCGGCTTGATCGGCTTCGTCCGCGCGGCCAAGCACCTCGATTGGCGCGGGCTCTACACGCATTTCTCGGAGGCCGATGCCGACACCGACTTCACGGCGGAGCAGCGGCGGATCTTTCTCGCTTTACTGGCCGAGGTGCCGGGTGATGAACGCGCGCGGCTGCTGGTCCATGCCGACAACAGCGCGGGTCTCGCGTCTTTCTCCGCGGCGTCGCCGTTCAACGCCGTCCGCATCGGGCTGATGCAGTACGGCCTGCCGCCTTCGGCCGGGTCCTTCCTCGCCAGCTTGCGGCCGGAGCCCGTGCTTTCGTTCCACGCCCGCGTCGTCCTGGTGAAGGACCTGCCGGCGGGGACGGCGGTCAGCTACAACCGCACCAAGGTGCTGACCCGCGCTTCGCGGGTCGCGATCGTCGCGGTCGGCTACGGCGACGGCGTCCCGACCGCCGCCAGCAACCGCGGCAGTTTCCTGCTCCGTGGCCATCGCTGTCCGATCCTCGGGCGCGTGACCATGGACCAGACCATCGTCGACGTCACCGACGTCCCCGGCGTGGTCGTCGGCGATATCACCACGATCCTCGGTGCGCAGGGCGGCGAACGCATCACCGTGGGCGAGTTTTGTGCCTGGGCGGATTGCATTCCTTGGGAAGCGCTCTGCACGCTGACTCAGCGGGTGCAGCGCGTCTACCGGACCGACCGGACCTAAGCCACGCTTAGGCGTCCTTGAGCCCGCCAAGCACCGCGTGGGCGAGCAGGCTGGCGAAAAAGGTCCCGAAGACTAGCAGGAGCCAGCGCCAGCGCCGCCAGCCGTCCCGATAAGGCGTCAACTGAAAGGCTTGGTCCGGGACGTAGGCGGCGCAGTAAACGGCGTTGGCCGCGATGACGAAGAAGAGGAAGCCGGTCAAGTTGCCGGTATCGCCCCAACGCAGTAACGGGGCGTCCCCGCAGATCGCGTGCAAGGCGCACACCAACCCAAGCACGCCGTTGTAGATGGGGCGCCCCTTCAGTTCCCAGAATCCGACCCCGTTGCCGAGGTTCTCGAGCAGGCGGTCGGAGAGCGCCGACATCGCTTAAGCGGCCTTCGCGGCGGCGGGCTTGGCGCCCGGGGCTGGGGTGGCCGCGGGGGCGGCCTTGGCGTCGGCCTTCTCGGCGACCTTCTTCACGGCTTCGTCGAAGCCCGCGTCGGCCGGGTTGCCGTCGAAGACGAGCTTACCCTTGTTGTCGAAGACGAAGACCTTCGGGATGCCGGAGAACTGGATGGGGGTCTTGGTGAGGCCGGAGACGATGGCGTACTCGACGCCCGCCTTCTTGGTCACGACGGCGATCTCCTTGGCGGTGTGGCCCTGGCACTCGGCGCCGATCACCACGAGGGTGTCCTTGTACTTCTCGGAGAGCTCCTGCATGTGCGGGAGGCTGGCGATGCAGGGCGGGCACTTCACGCCCCAGCACTCGAGGACGACGGCCTTTCCGTTCAGCTTGCCCATGGTGGCCGAGGGGCCACTGACGGACTTGCCCCAGGCGAAATCGCGGAGGTCGTGGGTCTTCTCCTTCTTGTCGGCGGCGAAGGCCGTCAGGGCGAGAAGGGTGGCGAGGAGGGCGAGGGTGCGCATGGGTCCAGCATCTTGTGGATACGCCCGTTGGCAAGCCTCAGCTCGGCTTGGTCCGACGTTCCAGGATGAACCCCAGGACGAAAGCCAATGAAAATAGGGCAAAGCCGAGCCACCAACGCTCAGGGAACGGGGGGCGATAGGCGGAAGAACGCCCGCCGAAGGCCAGGTAGGGCAGGAAGCCGCTGAAGCCAATCCCGACGGAGATACGGTCGAAGGGAAGCCCGCGGAAACTTCGCCAACAGGTCAGCGCCAGCCAAAGCGCCGGCAGGAGGCTGAGCCAATCGCTCCGCGGATCGAGCAGGCCGAGATGAAGCTCGCCGAACCGGTCCGCCAGTAGTGCGACCAAAAGAATCGCGGAGGCGCCGCCCAGCATCGTCTCCGCGCTGGTCCGTTCACGGTCGGCTTTGGCCCAGAGGGGGCGTGCGACCGGTTCGCGGAGGCGGCCGAAGAACATGCGCTCAGGCCTTGAAGCCGAAGTACTGGCTCGCGTTACCGTAGCAGACGTCGGTGATCAGGCGTTCGTTCCAATCCTTGCGGTCCGGGATGCGGCCCGACTCGACGTCCTGGCCCACGAGGTCGCAGAGGATGCGGCGGAAGTATTCGTGGCGCGGGTATGAGAGGAACGAGCGCGAGTCGGTGATCATGCCGATGAAGCGGCTGAGCAGCCCGAGGTCGGACAGCGCGTTCATCTGGTCGCGCATGCCGCGCTCCTGGTCGAGGAACCACCAACCGGAGCCGTACTGGATCTTGCCCGGCGTCACGCCGTCCTGGAACGAGCCAGGGAGGCAGGCGAAGAGGGCGGTGTCGGCGGGGTTGAGGTTGTAGAGGATGACCTTGCCGAGGGCGTTCTCGCCGGAGAGCGTCCCGAACCAGCGGATGAGGCCGGGGCCCTGGCGGAAGTCGCCGATGGTGTCGCAGCCCGCGTCGGAGCCGAGGCGCTTGAGCAGGCCGAGGTTCGGGTCGCGCACCGCGCCGAGGTGGAGCTGGGTCGCCCAGCCCTTGGCGTGGTTGAGGCGGCCGACGTGCAGCATGATGTAGGCTGTGAATTTCTCCGACTCCTCGAGGGTCGCGGCGTGGCCGGCGATAGCGCGTTCCCAGATTGTCCTGGCCTCGGCCTCGGTGCAGGTGGCGTCGGGGAGGTAGTCGAGTCCGTGGTCGGAGGCGCGGCAACCCGCGGCGGCGAAGTCGTCGTGGCGACGGTTCAGGCCGGCGATGAGGCCCGCGAAGGTGTCGGCGCCCTGGCCCGTGGCGGCGGCGAGGCGCTTGGCCCAGGCCTGCACGCGTTCCGGCTGGCGGACCTTGAGGCACGCGTCGGGGCGGTAGGTCGGGACCACCTTGGTGGCGAAGCCGGACTTCGCGATCTGGTGGTGGAG
>JBEELT010000187.1:0-3364 GCA_041167995.1 Verrucomicrobiota bacterium
GGATCATCCGCCTGCAGTCAGGCCAAATCGGGGCATGGCTCAACCTCGTTTCGTCTGGCGCAGGCGAAAAGTCCCCGCAACGCTGGTCCCGTGGAAGCCGCCGCCCGACACGCCGCCCTCGTCGCCCTGCTTCGCCGCGAGGCCCGCGCCGGCGTGGTGCCGTTCGCCCGCCTCGTGGAAGCCGCGCTCTACGCCCCGGGGCTCGGTTATTACGTCGCGGAGCGCGCACGCGTGGGCAAGGCCGCCGGCACGGACTTCACCACCGCCGCCGCGCTCGGCCCGATGTTCGGCGAACTGGTCGCCGCGGCCGCCGGCCAACTCGTCGGCGACCTCGCCGCGCACGCGCTGGTCGAGGTCGGCGCGGAGCCCGGCCAGACCCCTTTCGACGGCGTCGCCGGACGATTCGCCGGGCACCACGTCTTCCGCGTCGGCGCAACGCCCCGACTCCCGGCTCGCTCCGTGCTGGTCGCCAACGAGCTGTTCGACGCCCAGCCGTTCGACCGTTTCATCTTCCAGGACGGCGCGTGGCGTGAGCTCGGGGTGCGCGTCGACGGCCCGACCCTCGCGCCGGAAGTCCTGCCCGCCTTCACTGATCCGGCCGCGCCCGCGTTCGTGGCCGGGTTGCCCGCGGCGGAGGAAGGCTGGATCATCGACGTCCCGTTCGCAGCCGAACGCTTGCTCGCGCAACTCGTCGCCGGCGGCTGGACCGGTGCCGTCATTTTCCTGGATTACGGGAAGACGGTCGCGCAGTGCCTGGAGTCCTCTCCGGCGGGCACGGCCCGGGCCTATTACCGCCATCAGCTATCCGGCGACATCCTGACGCGGCTGGGTTCGCAGGACCTCACGTGCCACGTCCTCTGGGATCGGCTCGAGCCGGTGCTGCGCGCCGCCGGTTTCCGCCCCGCGTTGGATCGGCAGGAAGCCTTTTTCGTGAAGCATGCCGCCGGCGCGATGGAACGGATCGCCGCGTCGGGCGACCCCGAGGCCACCGGCCGGCTCCGGGCCCTGACGCACCCGGCCCATTTCGGGTCCAAGTTCCAGGTTTTGCACGGCGTAAGGCCTTAATCGGCGGTTTCCGGAAGCCACGCTCGACCTCGGGGGAACAACCCCTTTTCTGGAGTGTACCCCTCATTTAGCCATGAAGTCCTCCCAGCTTATTCCGTTCACCCTCTGCTTGGGCGCCGCGGTGCTCTCGGCCGACGTCAAGGTCATCCAGACCTTCGAGGGCGATGGCTTCGATAGCTGGCAGACGACGGGCACGGGCTTCGGGCTCGCCCCGGTCACGGGCCGATGCGACGGCGTGAACGGGGAGTTCCGCAACTACGGCGGGAACTCGCTCGTCTGCTCCGGTCATCGCGGCGACGCGGCGACCGGCACCCTGACCTCCCCGGAGATCGTCCTGACCCACTCCTTCCTTGGTTTCCTGGTGGCCGGCGGCAATCACCCCGGCAAGACGGCTGTGCAGCTCCTCGTCGACGGCAAGGTCGCGCGCGAGGCCGTCGGCAAGAACGGGCTGATGCTCGCCGAAGTCGTCTGGGACATCGCGGAGTTCAAGGGTAAGAAAGGCGTGCTCCGTCTCGTCGACCGCGAGGTCGGGTCCTGGGGGTTCATCGCGGCGGACCATTTCGTGTTCTCCTCGACCAAGGAGGTTAAGTTCGCGACCGGTGGCCGGCCCAAGCCCAAGGCCGCCAGCAACCTCGTGCGCGTGCCCGGCGAAGGCACGGCCGCCCTGCAGCCCGGCGCGACGCTCAAGGAAACCGGCGGTCATAAGGCGACCGGCGTCACTTCGCCGACGGCCATCGCCTTCGGCAACGACGGCAGCCTCTACGTCGCCGAGTCCCACCGCTTCCGCTTCGGCGTCGAGGACGACCGCAACCACCTCTACTGGTACCACGACGACCTCGCTGCGGCGACGACCGCCGACCGCCTCGCCCTGCACAAGAAGTGGGAAGCCAAGCGCTCCCACGCGTGGATGACGGCGAAGTCGGAGAAGATCCGTTTCCTCACCGACGAGCAGCTGGACGGCGTCTTCGCGAAGTCCCGGATGTTCGACGAGAAATTCAACGATGTGCTCGACGGTACCGGTGCCGGGGTCATGGCGTGGGACGACAACGTCTACTTCGCCTGTATCCCGCGCATCTGGATGCTGCAGGATCCCAAGCAGGACGGCGTCGAAGGGCAGCGCAAGATCCTGCAGGACGGCTTCGGCGTACGCATCTCGCTCTCCGGCCACGACATGAACGGCTTCGCCATCGGTTACGACGGCCGTGTCTGGGGCACGATCGGCGACCGCGGTTTCAATTTCACCACGAAGGAAGGCAAGAAGTACGACTCCCGCAACCGGGGCGCCGTGTTCCGCTTCGAGCCAGACGGCTCGGACTTCGAGGTCGTGCATTTCGGCCTCCGCAATCCGAAGGAGATCGCCTTCGACGAGTTCGGGAACGGCATCTCGGTCGACAACAACTCCGACCAAGGCGACCAGGCGCGCGTCGTCTACGTCGTCGAGGGTGCGGATTCCGGCTGGGAGATGGAGCATCAGGCCATGCACACGTTCCACCGCTCGATCGGCCTGGAGCAGCGTCCGCCCTCCCGCTGGATGACCGAGAAGGTCTGGGAACTCCAGAACCCCGTCCAGCCGGCCTTCATCATCCCGCCGTCCGCCTACATCTCCTCCGGTCCGTCGGGCCTCACCTACCACCCCGGCGCGGGTTACCTCGAGGCCGAGGCTAAGCACTTCCATATCTGCGATTACCGCGGCTCCGCCGGCGGTTCTGGTATCTGGTCCTTTCAGCTCGAGCCCGCGGGGGCGGGCATGAAACTGGTGGAGTCGCACCAGCTGATCTGGGGCGTCGCCGCCACCGACGTCGAATACGACTGGAAAGGTCGCCTGGTGGTGTCCGACTTCATCACGGGCTGGGAGTCCCACGACGCCGGCCGCATCATCACGCTCTCCGCCGACAAGGTGTGGAAGCCCGAGGCGGCCGCCACGGTGGCCACCTTGATGAAGGAAGGCTTCGCGAAGCGCGGTTCCGCCGACCTCGCGTCGCTGCTCGCGCACGCCGACCAACGTATCCGCTTGCGCGCCCAGATCGAGCTCACCCGCCGACCCGACGCCGCCGACCGCTTCGAGGCTGCGACGAAGTCGGCGAATCCGCTCGAGCGCGTCCACGGCATCTGGGGCCTGGGCATCCTCGCCCGCCGCGGGGCCGCCATCGCCCCGGGCGAAGCCTTCAACGGCAAGCCCACGCCGGTCGCGCCGCTCGCCGAGCGCGTGGCCGCCGCGAACCGCCTGGTGCCCCTCCTCGCGCACGCCGACGCCGAAGTCCGCGCCCAGACCGCGCGCGCCCTTTCCGAGGCTCCGCTG
>JBEELT010000188.1:0-3333 GCA_041167995.1 Verrucomicrobiota bacterium
CGGCATCAGCCGTCGCGACGCCCTTCGCGGCGTCTTCCTTGGCGCCCTCGGCCTGGCCGCCCTCTCCCAGGACACCGCGGCCAAGGAAACCATCGGCCAGCCCGAGGCTTCCGATGCATTCGTCCCGGAGAACAACTATCCCACCTTCAGCGACGAAGCGGAGCGCAAAATCGGCGGCGGTCCTTTCACCGAGTGACAGGAATCCGGAAATCGCGCGTCCTAACTTCGGCGGCCTCGGCGGAAACACGCCGACAGGACACCCCCAATCCCAGTAAAACCGAGGGCCAGACTGATGTTTCCGATGCATAATCGGAACAAAACCCTCCTGAGGCGCATCGGAGATCACAGCTTCCATCGGCTCAGACCATGCGCCTCCGCCTCACGAGCCTCATCGCCCTCCTCCTCGCGACGAACGCGATGCTGAAGGCAGAGGATGAGGGAGAGTGCCTGCATGAAGATTGCCGCTTCGAGGACATCCGCATCGAAACGTCCGCCGCCCTGATTGGGGTCAACTGGCCTCGATCGACGCTCCGGGGCTTCGTCTTCAAGGACATCAGGATCAACAGCGAAGCCGGCAAGAGCCTGCTGCGTTGCCGCTCGGAGGATATTCTGATGCAAAACGTCGCCATTAACGGTAAGACGCCCCTTTCCGACCAAGACTTGAACCTTCACATCGAAGGAGAAGCCAACAACCTGCGATACTCCCAGTGACCGCCATGCCGAGCCTTCGAGCCTCCCTAGCATTCAGCCTGACGATCCTGTTCGGCGCCCTACCCCTCGCCGCCGCGGACGACACCGCCTGGCTGCAGACCAAGGGCACCCTGATCTTCGCCGACACCTTCGACCGCGAGGAGACGGGCAACGGCCTGAAGGCCCTCGGCAACGGCTGGGAAAGCGCCACCGCCGACCGCGTCCCGCAGGTCAAGCAGGCCGACCTCGACGAGGGCATCCTGAAGGTGAACAGCGCGACCAAGGCGGCGGGGCACTCGATCCACATCCACCACGACGCGGGCTTCGCCGACGGCGGCGTCACGCTGCGGTTCCGTTTCCCCGGCCTGAACAAGGGCGAGTCGCTGCAGCTGGGCTTCGTCGACCGCTCCCTGCCCGGGGTGCACGCCGGACACCTCGGCTATGCGATCCTGTCCCCGACCCAGCTAACCCTGAAGGACAGCATGACGGGCGAGATGAACCTCGCGATCCGCAAGCAACGCGAAGCGGCCACGGCCGCGAAGGCCAAGCTGCCGCCGGAACTGGAGGCCTTGCTGAAGCGCAAGGTCCTGGCGACTCCGCTCAAGGCCGACACCGAGTGGCACGCCTTGACGCTCGTCACGGAGGGCGACGAGATGCGCTGCTCGGTCGACGGGAAGCTGGTGGCCCGCCACCGCTCCGAGGGCTTCGCCCACCCCATGAAGCGCTGGTTCAGTTTCCTCGCGCCCAGCACCGTCTGGATCGACGACGTCAAGATCTACCAGGTGAAGTAACATGCTCCGCCGCGACTTCCTCACATCCACCCTGCTGGCGACCTTCGCCGCCGGCTGCGCCGCCCCTTCCGGACGCGCGCCCCGCATCCTGCTGCGCTCCTCCTGGCAGACGGTGAACATCGGCGACATCGCCCACACCCCGGGCGTGCTCGCCCTGCTCGAGCGCCACCTGCCCGCGGCCGAGGTCACCCTCTGGCCCGGGGATGTCGGCAACGGCGTGAAGGAGATGCTGCAAAGGCGCTTCCCGGCCCTGCGGTTCGCGCAGACCTCCGCCGAATTGACCGAGGCCTTCGCCCGCTGCGACTTCCTCCTGCACGGCTCCGGCCCTTCCCTCGTGGGGACGGACGCGGTCGAACGCTGGGCGAAGTCGACCGGCAAGCCCTACGGCGTCTTCGGCATCACGCTCGTCGCCGCCAACGCGCCGGAACGGGTCCTCCGCCTGCTGACCGGGGCGCATTTCGTCTACTTCCGCGACAGCGTCTCGCTGGCCTTCGCCCGCTCGCAGGGCGTCGCATCGCCGTTGATGGACTTCGGGCCGGATGGCGCCTTCGCGGTCGATCTGGCCGACGAGCCCAAGGCGACCGCCCTGCTGCGACGGTTCGACCTCCAGCCGGGCAAGTTCCTCTGCTGCCTGCCGCGCTACCGACAGACGCCTTACTGGACCATCCCGCGGAAGAAGGCGGCCTTGGACCCGGTGAAGCAGGCGATGAACGACCGGCTGAAGGACCACGACCATGCGCCCCACCGCGCGGCGATCGAGCGGCTGGCCCGCGAGACGGACCTCAAGGTCCTGCTGTGCCCGGAGGACGAGACGCAGATGGCCCTCGGCAAGGAGATGATCCTCGACCGGCTTTCGCCGACTGCCCGCGCGCGCTGCGCCTGGAAGCCGGACTTCTGGCTGACGGACGAGGCGCTGAGCGTGTACCGCCTGAGCGCCGGCCTCTTCGGCAACGAGATGCACAGCCCGATCATGGCCATCGGCAACGGCATCCCGGCCATCGTCTGCCGCTGGGAGACCCAGACGACCAAGGGCTTCATGTGGCGCGACCTCGGGTTGGGCGACTGGCTGTTCGATTTCGACGACGAGGCGCAGGTGGCGCGGCTGCCCGACGCTGTGCTGGCGATGGCCAAGGACCCGCGGGGTGCTCGCATCAAGGCGGCCGCCGCCCGGGACCGCGCGGCGGCACACCACCGGGGCATGGTCGCCCAAGTGGCCCGCGCGGCGGGCTGAGCCGGCTCACCAGGTGCTGCGGATCGTGTAGGTGACGACCTTCTCCTCGTTGGGCTGGACCGGCACGACGAACTCGAAGGTCGTGGCGTCCACCTTCTCGTGGGGCTGGCTCTGGGCGGTCAACGTCCACTTGCCGCCGCGCGTCGCATGCTCGCGGACGCGGATGACCACGGGCTCGGCCTTGCGGTTGCGCAGCTTGACCTCGATGGTCTGCGTGGCCACGCGGTTGGCCCCGTCCTCGGTCTGGTTGACCTGCCGGCGCTCGCCGACGAGGTCGAAGCTGTTGCCGGTCAGGACGCGGATGACCTCGCCCTTCGGCGTGTGGTCGATGGTGTTCTCGCCGACGAACTCGAGTTGGCGGTCGCCGTCCTGCGAATAGAAACGTACCTTGCCCTTCGGCAGGGCGAGGCCGAGCTTGTTGGCCTCGGTGTTGCGGAACTCGCGGTAGACCTGGACCTTGCCCGGGGTGCCGCGGCGGGTGTTGCCGCGGCCTTCGAAGATGTAGATTCGCTCGGCCTTGACGCCCGTCGCGCGCACGAACTCGACCTGCTTGGTCTCCTTGTCGCGCAAGGTCGCCGGGTTCGCGAGGGTGTAGAGGTGGAATTCGTCGAAGGACTTCTC
>JBEELT010000189.1:0-3324 GCA_041167995.1 Verrucomicrobiota bacterium
GACCACCCCGACATCCGCTCGAGCTGGCGCCGCCGCGAGTTCCTCCAGGTCGGCATGTTCGGCACCCTCGGCCTGACCTTGCCCGGCATGCTCCGCCTGCGGGCGCTCGAGCTCCCCAAGGTGGAGACCTTCGACGCCCTCGCCGATGCCGTGATCCATATCTACCTGCCCGGCGGCATGGCGCAGCATGAGTCGTGGGACCCCAAGCCGTTCGCCGCGCCGGAGTACCGCGGCCCGTTCACGCCGATCAAGACCACCGTCCCCGGCGAGTACGTCGGCGAGAAGTTCGTCAACATTGCCAAGATCATGAACAAGCTGACCGTCGTCCGCTCCATGACGCACGGCGAGGCCGCCCACGAGCGCGGCACGCACAACATGTTCACCGGCTATCGCCCGAGCCCGGCGATCAAGTTCCCGAGCTTCGGCTCCGTCATCTCGCACGAGCAGGGCTCCCGCAACAACCTCCCGCCCTACGTCGTCGTGCCCAGCCAGAGCATCCCCGAGCAGGGCACCGGCTACATGAGCAGCGCCTTCGGCCCGTTCGCACTCGGTAGCGACCCGGCGGACAAGGCCTTCACCGTGCGCGACCTCCTGGCGCCCAAGGACGTCGCCCCGGCCCGCTTCGACCGTCGCCGCGGCCTCCTCGCCTCGGTCGACGAGCATTTCCGCGCCACCGAGAAGTCCGACGCGATCGGCGCGATGGACAGCTTCCAGCAGGCCGCCTACGGCCTCGTCAGCAGCGCCAAGGCCCGCCAGGCCTTCGACCTCGCGCAGGAACCAGATAAGCTCCGCGATGAGTACGGCCGCAACACCGCCGGTCAGCGTTTCCTCCTCGCCCGCCGCCTCGTCGAGTCCGGCGTGCGCATGGTCTCCGTGACGTTCGGCGGCTGGGACCACCACTCCAACATCAAGGGCGGGTTCGAGAACCAGGCCACCCAGTTCGACCAGGCCTTCGCCCGCCTCATCACCGACCTCGCCGACCGCGGCCTGCTCAAGCGCACGCTCGTGCTGGTCAGCTCCGAGTTCGGCCGCACCCCCAAGCTCAATGGCACCAACGGCCGCGACCACTGGCCGCGCGTCTTCTCCGTGGCCATGGCCGGCGGCGGCGTGAAGGAAGGCTACGTGCACGGCGCCTCCGACGCCCTCGGTGGCGAGCCCGACCGCGACGCGGTGGGCCCCGAGGACCTGGCCAAGACCATGTACCGCGTCCTCGGCATCAACGCCGACAAGCGCATCGTCTCCGACGGCGGCCGGCCGATCGACATCGTCAACGGCGGCCGCATCATGACCGACTGGCTCGCCTGAGCCCGCCGTCCGCCGTCCGCGCGTCATGTTCGTCCGACTCCTCGCGCCGCTCCTGCTGACCCTCGCGGTCGCGCGGGCGGCGTACCCTGATTTCACGGGCACCAAGCCCAATGGCGGGCAGCGCGGCGCCGAGGTCAAGGTGACGCTCACCGGGACGCGTCTCGCCGATTTCGAGGACCTGCTCTTCTACACCCCGGGCTTCCGGGTGAAGGGCGTGCAGAGCGTCGCGGCCGGCAAGGTCGAGCTAACCCTCGCCATCGGCCCGGAGGTCCCCCTCGGCAACCACCTCGTCCGCGTGCGCACGAAGTCCGGCCTCTCCCACGCCCGCCAGTTCTTCGTCAGCCCGTTCGCGAACGTGGACGAGAAGGAGCCCAACGACGATCTTGCCCGTGCCCAGTCCGTCGAGCTCGACCGCACAATCGAAGGCGTCGTCCTCGCCGAGGACGTCGATTACTACAAGGTGGCCATGCGCAAGGGCCAGCGGCTCAGCGTCGAGGTCGACGGCTTGCGGCTCGGCTACGAGGTCTTCGATCCCTACGTCGCGATCCTCGACAAGGACCGTTTCGAGAAGGCCGCCTCCGACGACACGATCCTCCATCGCCAGGACGGCTACTGCTCGTTTGTCGCCGAGTATGACGGCGATTACTTCGTGATGGTCCGCGAGTCCTCCTACCGCGGCGGCGGTCGTTCCTTCTACCGTCTGCACCTCGGGAGCTTCCCCCGGCCGGACGCCGTCTACCCCGCCGGCGGTAAGCTGGGCACCAAGCTTGCCGTCAGCTTCGTCTCGGGGAAGGACGCCTTCACCGAGGAGGTCGCCTTGCCCGCCGAACCCCGTGCCGACTTCCAGCTCTTCGCCCGCACCCAGGTCTCCGCCCCGTCCGGCAACGTCTTCCGGCTTTCGACCGTCGATAATTTCCTCGAGGCAGAACCGAACGACAAGACCGACGCGGCCAACGCGGTGCCTCCGGCCGAGGCTTACGCCCTCAACGGCGTCATCGGCCAGCCGGGCGACGCCGATTTCTTCAAGCTCACTTTGAAGAAAGGGCAGGTGCTCGAGGGCCAGTGCCTCGCGCAGTCCCTCGGTTCGCCCCTGGATCCCGTGGTACGGGTCGCCAACGCCGCCGGCACCGACCTCGTCTCCAACGACGACGGCGGCGGCATGCGTCGCCTGGATTCCCGCTTCCGCGTCACCGTCCCGGCCGACGGCGTCTACACCCTGCGCGTACGCGACCACCTCGAGCGCGGCGGCGCCAACTTCGTGTACCGCGTCGAGCTGACCGCGTCCTTGCCCAGCCTCACGTTCGCCTCGCCGGATTATACCGTCAACGATTCCCACTACCGCCAGTTCATCGCGGTGCCGCGCGGCGGGCGCATGGCGCTGCTGCAGAACTTCACCCGCTCCGGCGTCAGTGGCGACTACCGCTTTGAGGCCGCCGGCCTCCCGGCGGGCGTGCGCCTCCTCGCCGACGCCGCCCCCAAGGACCTGCCCAACGTGCCGATGGTCTTCGAGGCCGCGGCCGACGCCCCGCTCGGTCAGGCCGTCGTGTCCCTGCGGATGCTGCCCCTCGACCCCAAGCAGACCGTCGTCGGACGGATGCGCCAGGTCTACGACATCGTCCGCAACGGCAACGTCATCTATTATCAGGGCGTCGAGGATCGCCTGCCCGTCGCGGTCGTCGAGGCCGCCCCCTACGCGCTGGAGATCGAGGTGCCCAAGGTGCCCGTCGTCCAGAACGGCGTGCTTGCCTTGTCCGTGGTCGCCAAGCGCAAGGAAGGGTTCAAGGGCCCCATCCGCGTGTTCATGGTATGGACGCCGCCCGGCATCACCTCGCTCGGTGAGCAGACCATCGCCGAGGGTTCGGATCGTTGCACCTTCGAACTCAGCGCCAGCGCGGGCGTGACGGCGGCCGACTGGAACTTCGTCGTCATGGGCGAGGCTGATGCCGGCGGCGGTCGCGTCTACAACGCCTCCCCGTTCGCGAAGGTCAGCACCGCGCCGGCCTTCGTGGCTGCCAACGC
>JBEELT010000190.1:0-3313 GCA_041167995.1 Verrucomicrobiota bacterium
GCGGAGCTCCTGTGCAAAAGTGCAAAAGTGAATTCAGGGGTAGGGGTAGGGCTGACCATCCTTGGTCGGCCGCGGTCGAGCAGGGATGCTCGACCCTACCCAAGGCAGAGGCGGTTCGTGCCTCTCACGTTTGCACCTTTGCACAGGCCGGAGGCCGTTTGCACTTTTGCACTTAGGACAGCACGTGGTGCTGTCCCTACCTATTGCATCTCTGGTCAACTGAGCCTCTGGGCCTCCGGGCCTCTAGCTTCTAAGCATCCCCTGCATCCGAATACTCCAGCGGGAGATTTCATCGAGTTCATCGAGCGGAGTTAGGGAGGTGCCAGTAAGAAAAGCGGCGAGGGCTTCGGCATGGCCTTTACCGCGAGCGGGACCAGCCAGCCAAGCGGGCAGCACCGAAGCGCCCGGGAGATTCTGCGAACGGAGGGATTTCCAGTTGTCAATTTCGGCGGACCAACCTTCGCCGGAGACAGCGAGTCGTTCCTTGGGCAGATGGGCGGGGAGATCGGTACGGTAGTTGAGCGCGGCGACATCGCCGTTAGCGAAGTTCAGTTCGAAATAACCGCCGTCCTGGCCGTCGAAGTCGCGCGATTTCGCCTCTACGGAGACGATGGCAGAACCGGAGAGGAAACGGAGTAGGTCCACGAAATGGCAGGCCTCGCCGACAATCCGTCCCCCACCTTGCTGCGAATCGAGCGTCCAATGGCCGGCAGGTAGTCGACCCGCATTGATATCGACCGTGAAGCGGCGCGGTCCGGACTTCGCCGCGAGCGCCGCGCGGAGGCGGACGGCGAGCAGGGCGAAGCGACGATTAAAGCCGACGGCAAGGTGACCGGAGGAAGAACGGGCGACGGCCATCGTGGCGTCGAGGTCGGCCTCGGTGAGCGCGAGCGGTTTTTCAACCCAGACGTTCTTTCCGGCCCGGAGCGCGGCACGGGCAAGTTCGCCGTGTTCATCATGTCGGGTCGCGATGAAGACCGTCGAGAGGCCAGGCTGGTCAAGCAGCGCAGTGGTTTCGGTGGTCGCCGTGGCAGCAACTCCGGCGAGGAGTTTGGCGGAAAGCCCGTTGGCGGAGGCGAAGACCGCAGGCGAGGCACCTTGGCGACGGAGCGCAGGCACGAGGACCCGGGCAGCGAAGTTGCCGCAGCCGATGACACCAATTCCGCCAGTGGTCCGGCTATCCCAGTCCGTACCGGGCAGCGTCCGGACAAGCGCTTCGTTCGGAACCGCGTATTCGATGAGCAGACCGTAGGCGCCCGGACGACGCAGGTCATCGTAGATCTTTGGTGCTTCAGCGAACGGGTGACGTGAAGTCAGCAGCGGAGCGACATCGAGCGCGCCCGACGCCATGAGCGCGAGGACTTCGTCGAAATTGGCGCGTGCGGAAGACGAGTCAGCTGCATCAGCGGAGCCGTAGGAGCGTGAGACCTGGAAGGAAACCTCGTTCTCGTAGAAGTCGGCGCGATTGAGCGTGAGGCCCGTCACGCCCACCAACACCACGCGACCACGGCGGCGGCAGAGGCGCGCGGCTTGGTTGACCGGTTCGTCGGAGGAAGTGCTCGCCGTGATGAGTACGCCGGCGACTCCATCAGGGGGAAGGAGTGTGAACAGCGAAGCGCCGAGGTCTGGCACCAGGGCGCCGGCCTGCTTGGCATCGGTACGCTTCGCTGCATCGGGATCGACGCCGATGACCTGGACGCCGCGGGCGCGGAGCAAGCGAACGGCGAGCTGACCAATGAGCCCGAGGCCCATGACCACCACCGTTTCGCTAGGTTTGGCGTCAAGCAGGCGGAGGCCCTGGAGTGCGACGGCCGCGAGCGGCGTGAAGGTCGCTTGTTCGTCGGAGACAGATGCCGGGATGCGGGCGGCGAAGGCGGGTAAAGCCGAGATGACTTCGGCGTGCGGAGAATTGGAAACCACGCGGTCGCCGGAGGCGAAACCGGGGACTTCGCCGGCATCGAGCACCTGGCCGACATGGCAATAGCCCAGCGGAATCGGCTGCGCAAGTTTGCTGCGGATGGCCGAAACGGTGGCGAAGAGTCCCTCTGAGCGGACCTTCGCGAGCACCGCGCGGAATTTCTCCGGCTGCTGACGGGCTTTGCTCAGCCAGCTGCCGCGACCGAACTCGACCAACATCCGCTCCGTGCCAAGCGACACCAGTGAGCGGGTCGTACGGACGAGCAGGCGCCCGCGGCGCGGGCCCGGCGCGGGTATGTCGACAAGCTCGGTGCGACCCGAGCCCAGATGTTGGACGATCTGGCGCAAAGTCAGGAACGGTCGCGGGCCTGTTCGGCCGCCGACTGATCGGTGAGGCAGGTCATCGCGGAAGCCACGAAGGCCGCCGTGAACATCAACGGCGTGAACCAGAACAAGAGATCGACCCAAGCGTGGGCCATCATCAGCAAGAGCCCGAGCGCGAGCGGCACCGTCTCCGGATGGCCCCCATAGAAGGCGCGAATCAGGCGGCGGCCCAGCCAGGCGAGCGCGGCGAGCACAGGTAGCAGTCCAAGGATGCCCCAGTCGGCAAGCATTTCCATCCAATCATTATGCGCGTAGTGGAAGCGAAAGAACAGCTTCCCGTCCCGCTGCATCTCCTTCTGTTGCGCTTGATAGGGCGGCGATATCCAGCGATAGGAACCGGCGCCGTAACCAATCCAAACGCGGCCCGACGGAATCCCGTCGCTGATCAGGGCCCAAGTCGCCCGTCGCAGCGGGGCACGATCGTCGGTACCGGTCTGCTGATAGGCATCCGCCTTATTCCTAAAGCGCTCAAATACCGGCTTCAGGTCGACCATTGCAATGATGGCAACGGCGGAGAGAAGTACCGCGATACCCGTGGCGAACATCGTATGCTGGCGCGAACCGCGAGAACGAGGAAAGCCGAAAAAATAGGCCAGAGGGACGGAGACAAGAAAGAGGATAAATACCATGCCAATACCGCCCGTACTTTTAGTTAACGCAACGAGTGTCGTCAGGATGAATGCGAGGAACGCGGAGACGAGGTGCGGTCCGCCTTTCAGCCAGTTCCCGCCGCCGCGGCGGATGTGCCAGAACGTCAGCGCCAACGCCAGCGCCGCATGCAGGTAGAGATAGACCCCGGCGTGATTGCGGTTAATAAACGGACCGAAGATATAAGAGTGATAGGGCACCGGATAGCCCAAGATGGGGCCTTCGGACACCTGATTCAGGAGGCCAAAAGTGCCGACGGCGCAGGCGACGAAGACCGTAAGCCAGGCGAGCACGACATAGCCACGTCGCCGACGCAGGCCGATGCTCAAGGCGCAGAGCAGGAGCCACGGCGCCCCGAGGATCA
>JBEELT010000191.1:0-3262 GCA_041167995.1 Verrucomicrobiota bacterium
GTAGAAGAGTCTCCAGATCAACCCGGCGGCAATTGTTAGCGCGATAATCGACAGGTAAGTTTTGAGCAAGGTGCTCACGTGGAAGGCCCGTCCCGCTAAGCGGATTTCATCCATGCCGTCGGTCGGTTCCGTGGGCGGAGCTTCGCCAGCGGTGCTCGCGCTGGGGGCCCAATGGACGGTGCCGGGGGCAGCCAAGGTAAAGACGATGAGCGTCAGTGCGGCCAGGCCTTGGCCAGTTAGGCCCATCACGGCTTGGGCGAGCATGCCAGCCCCGAAGAGGCTAGCCGTACTACCCAGGATGAGGGCAGCCCCCGCCATGCAGACGAGGAAGATGATAATCGGCGCCGGCGAGAGGAGGAACGTCACGACCTGCACGACCCACCTCGGCAGGTCGGAACTGAAGACCTTGCGCGGGTGGTCCACCGCAGGATGGGCGAGGTCACGCGTCAAGTACCAGACACCCGCTAGGGTCGTGGCTAGCATCCAGGCGATGAAGAGGTAGTCGCGCCAGCCGAGGGGCGTGTCCATTTACTTGGACGGTTGGCCGTCCTTGGTGACGAGCTTACCACCCACGAACGTCGAGCGGATGCGAGCCTTGAGCGTGCGGCCGAGGAGCGGGTTGTTGCCGGACTTCGACAGCAAGGTCTTGGCCGAAGGCTTCCAGGTGGCCTTGGGGTCGATGAGTACGAGGTCGGCGAGGCCGCCAATGCGGAGCGTACCCGCGTCGAGGCCGAGCGCACGCGCCGGTCCACAGGTGAGGCGCTGCAGGAGAAGCGTCAGGTCGGCATGGCCATCGGCGACGATGGCTTCGTAGGCGGCGGAGAAGGCCGTTTCGAGCGTCGCTGCACCGAAGGGAGCGAGGTCGAACTCACAGTCCTTCTCAGTCGCCGTGCAGGGCGAATGGTCAGAGCAGATGGCGTCAATCGTTCCGTCGACGAGCGCCGCGATGAGGGCTTGGCGATCGGCTTCTTCGCGCAAGGGCGGGTTGAGCTTCAGGCACGTGTCGTACTGGGCCAACGCTGCGTCGGTGAGGAGCAGGTGGAGCGCGGACACCTCGGCGGTGACGGAGGCCTGAGCGGCCTTGGCGCGACGCACGATCTCGGCCGAGCCACCAGAGGACAGGTGCTGCAGGTGGATGCGGGCCTTGGTGAGGCCAGCGAGGACGCAGTCGCTCGAAACGACGATTTCTTCGGCGGCACGCGGGTAGCCGCGGAGGCCGAGGCGAAGGGACCAAGCGCCTTCATGCATCTGGGCACCGTCGGTCATGCTGCTGTCCTGACAATGGTCGAGCACGACGAGGTCGAACATCGCCGCATACTCGAGCGCGCGGCGCATGATCTCGTTGTTCTGCACGCCGGAGGTGGTGTCAGTCACGGCGACGACGCCCGCTTTCTTGAGCGAGCCGATCGGCGCGAGGGCCTTGCCTTCATGGCCCTTGGTCAAGGTGCCCGCGGGCAGCACGCGGACGGAAGCGTCGCGGTCGCAGAGTTCGCGGATGAGCTGGATCGTCCCGACATTGTCCGCGGCCGGAAGGCAGTCGGGCATCGTCACGACGGACGTGAAGCCACCGGCGGCGGCGGCGAGGGTGCCGGCGCGGATGCTTTCGCGGGCGCCGAGGCCGGGTTCACCGAGGCGGCAGTTAAGGTCGACGAAACCTGGGGCGAGGATCAGCCCCGCGGCATCGATGACTTGGGCCCGGGCTTGATCGGACTTCGAGAGTTTGTCGACGAAGCGGCCATCCTTGGCGAAGACCTCGCCGCGGGCGTCGTCGCGGCCGACGGACGGGTCGATCACGCGGGCGCCGCGGATCCAGAGGGGTGTGTATTCGTCGGTATTCATCGGGCGATGGCTCCGGTGCAGAGGTGAAGGACAGCCATGCGGACGGCGACTCCGTTACGGACTTGCTCGAGGATGACCGAGCGGGGGCCGTCAGCGACTTCGCTTTCGACTTCCACGCCGCGGTTGATCGGGCCGGGGTGCATGACGATGGCCTCGGGCTTGAGCCACGCGGCCCGCTCGGCGTTGAGGCCGAACTGCGACGTGTATTCGCCGAGGGAAGGGAAGTGGGTGGTCGTCTGGCGCTCGTGCTGGATGCGCAGGAGCATCACGGCATCGGCACCCGAGAGGGCCTTCTTGAGGTCGTGCACGATGCGGACCTGTGGGTAGGCTTCTTTTAACGTGGCGGGGACGAGGGTGGCGGGTCCGGCGAGGGTGACCTCGGCGCCGAGCTTGGTGAGGCAGAGGATATTCGAGCGGGCCACCCGGCTGAAGAGGATGTCGCCGAGGATGGTAATTTTGAGCCCTTGAACCTTGCCGAAGCGTTGGCGGATGGTGAAAGCGTCGAGCAGGGCCTGCGTTGGGTGCTCATGGGCGCCGTCGCCAGCATTGACCACGGAGATGTCGAGCGCCTTACCGAGGTAGCGGGCGGCCCCGGCCGAGGAGTGGCGCATGACGATCGCGTCTACGCCCATGGCGCGGATGTTCATGGCCGTGTCGCGGAGGGTTTCGCCCTTTACCAGGGAGGAGGCCGTGGTGTTGATGGAGACCACTTCAGCCCCGAGCTTCTTGGCCGAGATCTCGAAGGCCGTGCGGGTGCGCGTGCTGGGCTCGAGGAAGAGGTTCACCACCGTCCGACCACGCATCAGGTCGAGCCCCTTGCCGGGCGCGAGGGCGGGCAGGAAGCGGTCAGCCCGGCGGAAAAGGAATTCGATCTCGGCTCGGGAGAGTTCCTCGATGCCCGTGAGGTCTTTTTTCGTCCAGGATTCTTGTTTGGCCATGCTGGGTAGGTGCGTGGCCCCAACGAAGTTAGGACCATTGGGAAAGTGCGGAGGGGGAGGGGGTTGGCAAGAAGGAAAGGGCGGCGCCAGAGGGGGCAGTGCAAAGGTGCAAAACGGCCTACGGCCTGTGCAAACGTGCAAAAGTTTGCGGGAAGGGGCGAGACTGGGTTGGGGGATTGCTTGGTTCGTCGTTCTATGCCTCCTGCATCGAGGTAGGGTTGGCACTGCGTGCCAACCTAGTTGCATCTTAAGGTTGGGGCGTGGCTTCGCCGCGCCCTCCCCCGCAGGAGTGCAAGGCAAAGCCTTGCCCCTGCCGAGTTCGCCCAGCGGCGAACTCCTAGGTCGGTACGCAGTCCCGACCCTACCGAGGCAGTGGATAGCACGAAAAGAAATTCGCGACTTCATCCCGTCACTTCCGCTCCCTTGATCGAGCGCTTTGCACTTTTCCACTTTTGCACCTTTGCACGTGCTCTCCCCCATCCCCT
>JBEELT010000192.1:0-3232 GCA_041167995.1 Verrucomicrobiota bacterium
GCGGGGGTTCAATCCAAGGTTTTCCTCATCCCATGGCTTTCAATTTCGACAGCTGCCCGGAGCGCGCCGGCACGGACAGCACCAAGTGGCACAAGTACCACGGACGCGACGTCATCCCGTGCTGGATCGCCGACATGGATTTCGAGTCCGCACCCGCGATCGTCGAGGCGGTCAAGGCCCGCGCCGCCCACGGCGTCTTCGGTTACCCGGCGCAGCGCGACGCGGTTTTCGCCTCGGTCGTCAACCACGTCCGCCGCCGCCATGGCTGGGAGATCAAGCCGGAGTGGATCACCTTCATGTGCTCGCTGGTGCCGGGCATCCACGCAAGTATCCGTTGCGCCACCAAGCCCGGCGAATCGGTCGTCACCACCACCCCCGTCTACCCGCCTTTCCTGAGCGCCCCGGTGCTGTCCGAGCGCAACCCGCTCAAGCTCGAGATGGTGTTCGTCGACGGGCGGTGGACCTTCGATTGGGCGAAGCTCGAGGCCGCGTGCGCGCAGCCGCACGCCAAGGTCCTGCTGCTCTGCAACCCCTACAACCCGCTGGCCCGCGTCTTCGACCGCGCGGAGCTGGACCGGCTGGCCGCCCTGGTGCGCCAGCACGACCTCACGGTCTGCTCCGATGAGATCCACTGCGACCTCGTGCTCGATCCGGCCGCGCAGCACATCGTCTTCGCGTCCTTGGCGGAGGACCTCGCCGCCCGCACCGTGACGCTGATGGCCGCGAGCAAGACCTTTAATATCGCGGGATTGACCTGTGGCTTCGCCATCATCCCCGACGCCGGCCTGCGCACGCGCTTCCGCCGCGTCCTGCAGGGACTCTCGCTGGACCAGAACATGTTCGGGCTCGCCGCCACGCAGGCGGCCTTCGACCACGGCGAGCCGTGGCGCCTCGAGTGCGTCGACTACCTCCGCGGCAACCTCGACCTCATCGAGCAGGAACTGAAGTCCATGCCGGGCGTCGTCCTCCGGCAGCGTCCGCAGTCGAGCTTCCTCGCCTGGTTCGACGTCACGGCCCTCGGGTTCGAGGACGCGCACGCGGAGTTCGAGAAGGGCGGCGTCGGCTTCAGCAACGGCGCCGATTTCGGCGGGCCGGGCCATGTGCGCCTGAACTTCGGTTGCCCGCGGGAGCGGCTCCGCGAGATCCTGCGCCGGATGAAGGCGGTCGTCGCCCGCGCCCCGGGTCGGCGTTCCTGATGCTTCCCGCCGGCCGCGCTCCCTGGTGGGCTTGGCCTGCGATGCTGTCGCTCGACGGCGTCGCCTTCGTGGTGCTCGCCCGCGAGCTCGCGGCCCCGGGCTCGCTCTGGACCCTCGGCACGTTGACGACGGCCTGGCTGCTTTGGTGCGGCTACGCCTTGGACCGCACCCTCGATGCCCGCTGGTTCCCCGCGTCGACCCAGACGTGGCGCCACCGTTTCCATGCCCGGCATGGCTGGACGTTCCTCGCGGTCGGCGCCTTGACCGGAGGCGCGCTTTTCATCGCCCTGATCTGGGCGGGTCCGGATGGCGAAGTCCCCGTTGGAGGTCGCTTCTTCCAGGGGCTCGACCCCCTGGGCGCGGCCAGCGGTCTGGTCGTCATCTTCTGCGCGCGTTGGCTGACCGAAGTCTGGGCGCTCCGGATCGGTTTGGTCGCGCTGTTGCTCGCGTCCTTCGCGGTCAGCCCGATGCCGAACCCGTCCCTCGCCGCCTATCTCGCCGTCTTCCTGCTCGCGGCCACCAACCTCCTCGCCCATCGCCGGATCGAGGTGGGGCCGGAAACCTCCTGGGATCGGTTCCTCCCCGGACTCGCCGCCGCGGGTTGCCTCGCCTGCCTTTTGCTCGGCTCCGCCGACGCGCGCTGGCTGTGCGGCGCTTGCCTGGTCGGTATCCTCACCCTCGGCTGGCTGCCGGTTTCGTCCGAGGAGGATCCGGAGTATCGCCGCGCGTCGCTCGACGGCGGGGTGCTGATCGTCTTGGCGGTGGTTTGCCTAGGCCGGCTTTTCTAGTCGCTCAGCCACGGGCCCGCGGCCGTGGCGCCGGCCAGACGCCGGGGGCGTCCGCGCCCGGTCCCGCCGGTCTCGGCGGGGCACGCCGGACCCCTTGGAGGTGGCGTTCCAACTCCTCGCATTGCCCGAGCAGGCCGCGCGCTTCGCGTTCGGTCAGGGCACCGGAGAGCTCGGCCACGTGCAGCCGTGTGTAGAGCTCGGCGCAGCCGCCGAGCGGCATCTCCCAGTCCGACGGTTCGGGCGGGGTCGCCACTTGGGCGACGGCGATCGCGCAGGCCAGGTGCATCGCCTCGCGCCGCAGGTCTTCGCCCTGCGGGCGGTGCTCCTCCGCCCAGCTCAGGCGGTAAAGGTGGGCGGCGAGACGGACGGCTTTCTGCCACGTGACGAAGGTCTGCAGGGGTGGTTTTTCCATACAATCCATTCCGCTTCCGGGGGTGGCGTCAGCAAGCGTCGCGCCTTGGGGTTCATCCCCACGGGCCTTCGCCCCGCCCATGCTTGGGGTCGCGCCTAACCGCCGACCCGACCGACCAGCGCGTGCGTCGCGGCCAGGCACGCCAAGGCCGCGTTCTCGGCGCGCAGGACCGTCGGGCCGAGCACCACCGGGCGAAAGCCGGCGCGCCGCGCGGCCGCGAGTTCGTCGGCTGTGAGGTCGCCCTCTGGTCCGATGAGCCAAGTCACGCGCAGGATTCCGGCGAAGTCGACGCGCCCGACCGGCTCCGCGTCGACCTCCAGCGAGCCCGTGAGCCGAAGCTCGTCCGCCGCGCCCGGCGGCAGCGTCGCGAGCCACTCGTCGAACTTCTGCGGGGCCGTGATGGTCGCCTGCCAGGGATTGCCGGATTGCTTGCAGGCTTCCGCGGCTTGCTGGGTCCAGCGTTGGCGCTTCGCCCCCGCCCGGTCGGCGTCCAGCTTCACTTCACACCGGGCCGTCTCCAGCGGGATGATCGTGGCCGCGCCCGCCTCGCAGGCCGTGCGCACCAAGTCGTCCATCGTGCCGCCCTTGGGCATGCCTTGCGCGATCGCAATCGCCGGGCGGAGCGGTTCCGCTTGGCGCACGCGGACGATCTCCACCGCGGCGCCCGCGGGGTCGGCGGTGAGCAGCTTCGCCTCGGCGAGCAGGCCGCGGCCGTCGAGCAACACGAGCGCGTCGCCGCGACGGGCGCGCAGGCTGCGCACGAGGTGGGCGCTCTCCTCCTTCGAGAGGAGGACCTGGCGCGCGCCTTCGGCGGGAGTTTGGTCGATCCAGACGCG
>JBEELT010000193.1:0-3190 GCA_041167995.1 Verrucomicrobiota bacterium
GCCCGGACCACTTCCTCCGCACGAAGATCAAGCCACTCTACGTCAACTGGAATCCCCAGTCCGAGGACGCCGTCGCGCTGAAGACCAAGCTCGCCGCCGCGCTCGCGCAGTACCGCAAGGACTACGCCGCCTACTACGCCGCCTGCAAGCGCCCGAACTCCCCGGCGATGCGCGACCCGAACCCGACCGTCGTCCTCATCCCCGGCCTCGGCATGATCGCCTGGGGCAAGGATAAGTCCGAATCCCGGGTCACCGCCGAGTTCTACAACTGCGCCGTCGAGGTCATGCGCGGCGCCGAGGCCATCGACCAGTACATCGCCCTCCCCCAGCAGGAAGCCTTCGACATCGAGTATTGGCTCCTTGAGGAAGCTAAGCTGAAGCGCATGCCGGCCGAGAAGGAACTCGCCCGCCAAGTCATCATCGTTGTCGGCGCCGGCTCCGGCATCGGCAAGGAGACCGCCCATCGCCTCGTCAAGGAAGGTGCCCACATCGTCTGCGTCGACAAGAACGTCGAGGCCGCCCAGGCCACCGCCAAGGAGATCACCGACAAGCTCGGCTCCGGCATCGGCGTCGCCGGTACCGGCCTCTCCAACTGCGGTCCGGCCATCGGCCTCGCCGGTGACATCATGGACCGCGCCTCGATCCGCCAGATGCTCGACCAGGTGGCCCTCGCCTACGGCGGCTTCGACTCCATCTGCGTGACCGCGGGCATCTTCGTCTCGCCCGACACCACCGGCCACATCCCGGACGACAAGTGGGCCCTCACCTTCGCCCTGAACGTGACCGGCAGCTACCTCGTCGCCGACGAAGCCTTCAAGACCTGGAAGGAACAGGGTCTGCGCGGCAACCTCGTCCTGACCACCAGCGCCAACGCCGCCGTGGCCAAGAAGGGCTCCGTCGCCTATGACACCTCGAAGGCCGCCGCCAACCACCTCGTCCGCGAGATGGCCATGGAGCTTTCGCCCCTCATCCGCGTCAACGGCGTGGCCCCGGCCACCGTCGTGCAGGGTTCGGCGATGTTCCCCCGCGACCGAGTCATCGCGTCGCTTGCTAAATACAACATCCCTTACACCGATGATGAGGCGACCGATTCGCTGACGACGAAGCTGTCCCGCTTCTACGCCGATCGCACCCTGACCAAGAACCCCATCACCCCCGCCGACCAGGCCGAAGCCTACTTCCTTCTCGTGACCAATCGCCTCAGCAAGACGACCGGCCAGGTCATCACCGTCGACGGCGGCCTCCACGAGGCCTTCCTCCGCTAAGCCTGTGCGCGTCTCCCTCTTCATTCCTTGCTTCGTCGACCAGCTGACCCCTCAGGTCGGCCTGGCGACGGCCAAGGTGCTGAAGCGCCTTGGGCAGGAGCTGGAATTTCGCTCTGCGCAGACCTGTTGCGGCCAGCCTTCGTTCAACTCCGGCCAGTGGGATGTCGCCCGCGAGGCCGCCATCAGCGCGCGCTCGCGGTCTTCCGCGGCGCCGATGTCGTCGTGGGCCCTTCGGGTTCCTGCGTGGCGATGATGCGTAATTTCTACCCGGAACTGCTCAAGGGGACGCCGCATGCCGCCGAAGCCGACGACCTCGCCGCCCGCACGTTCGAATTCTCCGAGCTCTTGGTGAAGAAGCTCGGCGCCATCTTGGTCTCCAGCGCCAGCTCGGGCGGCCGTGCTTTGTCCATCCTCCCGCACGTCCACGTGGTCGTCGCGGACGCCGACCAGGTCGTCCCCGACCTCGGCTCGGCACTGGCGCTCGCTAAGGCCCGCCATGGCGACCAGATGCCCAGCATGCTGTCTTTCATCACCGGCCCGAGCCGGACCGGCGACATCGAGCGCATCCTGGTCCTCGGCGCCCACGGTCCGAAGGAACTTTACCTGGTCCTGGTGGGCTGAGCCTTTCGTCATGCGCCCGCTCCTCGCCCTGCTCAGCCTCGCGACATTCCTCCCGGCGGCCGAGGTGAAGCCGGTGAAATGGTCCGGGTCGCTCAACGTGCCCGACCCGACGTCGGTGACGTTCGACGAGGCCGGCAACGCCTACGTCGCCTCCACGACTCGACGCAAGGTAGGCGACCTCGATATCCGCGAGCACACCCTCTGGATCCCCGACGACGTCGGCCTGACCTCGCCGGCGGATAAACTGGCCTTCTACCAGCGAGAACTCGCTCCCGGCAAACTGCCGGCCGGTCGCGGCAGCCTCAAGGACCACAATAAGGACGGCTCGGTGGACTGGAAGGACCTCACCTTCCATCAGGAGCGCATCTACAAGCTGACCGACACCGACCGGGATGGTGTCGCCGATAAGCTCACCGTCTTCGCCGAAGGCTTCAACTCCCCCGTCTCGGGCATCGCCGCCGGGGTGCTTTATTTCGACGGCTGGGTCTACGTCACGGCCATCCCCGACGTCTGGCGACTCAAGGACGCCGACGGCGATGGCGTGGCGGAACTCAAGGAACTCGTGGCGACGGGCTTCGGCGGCCACATCGCCTATGCGGGACACGACATGCACGGGCTGCGCCTCGGGCCGGACGGCCGCATCTATTGGACCGTCGGCGACAAGGGCGGCCATGTCACGAGCCAGGAAGGTCGGCGTTTCTTCTTCGCCCACGAGGGTGCCGTGCTCCGCTGTGAGCCGGATGGCCGGGGCTTCGAGGTCTTCGCCCGCGGGATCCGCAATACGCAGGAGATCGCCTTCGACACGTTCGGTAACATCATCGGCGTGGACAATGACGCCGACCAGCCGAAGGAACGTGAACGCCTGATGTACCTCCTGGAGGGCTCGGACTCCGGCTGGCGCAACCAGCACCAATACCAGAAGACCGCCAGCCGCTGGATGCGCGAGAACCAGTGGATGCCGGCCGGCGCTCCCGATCAGCCCCTCTCGATCACCCCGCCCATCGCGAATTATTCCGACGGCCCAGCGGGCTTCCTCTTCGAACCGGGCCACGCCCTCGACAGCTCGATCCGCGGGCATTTCATCCTGAACCAGTTTCCGAACGGCAAGATGGACGCCTTCACCCTCGAGCCCGCCGCCGATGGCTTCCGGATGACCGGACTGCGCACGATCCACACCGGCCTCATGGGCATCGGCATGTCCTGGGCGCCCGATGGGCGCGCTTACTTCGCCGACTGGATCGGGGGCTACCCGCTCGATGGCAAGGGCGCGATCTGGCGCATGGACGTGGCCACCCGGACCGACC
>JBEELT010000194.1:0-3165 GCA_041167995.1 Verrucomicrobiota bacterium
TGGTCATGGCCACCCGCGAGCAACACATCCGCAAGGACAAGGCTACGTCCAACATCTGCTCTAATCAGGCCTTCATCGCCACCATCGCCGGCGCGGCCATCCTCGCGCGCGGCGAAGCCGGCATGGCCTCCTGTTGTACCGCCGGACGTGACCGCGCGCACCGCGTGGCCGCCCAGCTGCACACCATCCCCGGCCTCAAGGTATGCTACGCTCAGCAGGCCTTCTGGAATGAGTTCAGCCTGATGCTGCCGGAACCTGCCGCCGCCGTGCTCGCCAAGGGCCGCACAGCTGGCCTGCACCTCGGGGTCGACATCACTGGCCGCACGCCCTGCAACTGCGCGCTACTCAAGATTTCGTTCAGTGACATCCAGACTGACGCCGATGCCGACCGCCTCGTCGCCTTCTTCGAAGGCCTCTACGGCAAGGCTACTGGGTCCGCCGCGCTACCCGCCGTGCCGGCACACCTCCTGCGCTCCGGCGCGGTGGGTCTACCGTCCTTCCCGCTGGCCGAACTCAAGGCCTACTACAGCAAGCTCGGCGAACTCAATGTCTCGCCCGATACCGGCTGCTTCCCGCTCGGTTCGTGCACGATGAAGTATAACCCACACATCAACGACTGGGCCGCTGGCCTGCCGGGCTTCACCGCCCTGCACCCGCAAGCCCCCGTCGAAGATGCCCAGGGCTCGTTGGAACTCCTCTGGCAGATCCAGCAGTGGATGCAGGCCATCACGGGCCTCCCGGGCCTGACCACCCAGCCCGTCGCAGGTGCGCAGGGCGAGCTCGTGGGCCTCAAACTCTTCCAGGCTTATCACCGCCACCACGGTCAGGCCCACCGCGACATCATGCTCATTCCGTCGTCGGCCCACGGCACTAACTTCGCCACGGCAACGACCGCCGGCTTCGTCAACCGCCAGCGTGCGGACGGTGCACCTTCCGGTATCGTCATCCTCAAGTCCGCGCCCGATGGCCGCGTCGATCAAGCCGACTTCGATGCGAAGATTGCGCAATACGGTGACCGCGTCGCTGGTATGATGGTGACCAACCCCAATACCTCGGGCGTCTTCGAAACCGACTTCAAACGCATGGCTGACGCCGTGCACCACGCGGGCGGCCTCGTTTACATGGACGGCGCCAATATGAACGCCATCGCAGGCTGGGTGAACCTCGACCAGCTCGGTGTCGACGCCGTGCATAATAACCTGCACAAAACCTGGACTGTCCCGCATGGCGGCGGCGGCCCGGGCGACGGCATCGTCGGCGTATCCGCCCGTCTGGTCGATTTCCTCCCCGGCTTCCAAATCGAAAAGCAAGGCGACCGCTTCGTGCCGGTCCGCCCTAAGCACAGCATTGGTTCCTTCCACCGCCACTGGGGTAATTTTGCGCACAAGGTGCGCGTCTACTCCTACCTGCTGCGCCTCGGCCACGCCGGCGTGCAGCGCATGTCCGCGATGTCCGTCCTCGCCAGCCGCTACCTCTTCAACCGCTTGGGCAAGCAGTTCCCCTCGCTGCCGACCGCCGCCGATGGCGTCCCACGGATGCACGAGTTCATCCTCACGCTCACAGAAGAAGACTTTAAGCGCATTGAGACCGCCGGCATCCCGCGCGCGAACATCATCTCCCGCGTCGGCAAGCTCTTCCTCGACTTCGGTTTCCACGCCCCGACCGTCGCCTTCCCGGAAGTCTTCGGCCTCATGATCGAGCCCACCGAATCCTACACGAAGGACGAACTCGACCGCTTTGCTGACGCCGTAGTGGCCATCGGCGAGCTCATCCGTTCGAACCCCGAAGTGCTCA
This sequence comes from Verrucomicrobiota bacterium, assembly GCA_041167995.1. GTDB lineage: Bacteria > Verrucomicrobiota > Verrucomicrobiia > Opitutales > UBA953 > UBA953. Next base: position 1,795 of record JBEELT010000194.1, read on the forward strand.
AGTCCGCCCCGCGCTTCACGCCGGTCGACCGCGTCGACGAAGTCGCCGCGAACCGCACCTTGGTCCTCAGCGAGCACCTCACGGCCTTGCCAAAGATTAACGAGAATCGTCTCTCGCCGGTCCTCCTCAACGCGATGCCCATCGCCGAGATCAAGGCCCGCATCTTGGCAACGGTCTAAGGCTCCGTCTCAGACCGCCGCCGGGAGACGCACGCGGAAGGTCGTCCCGCGGCCGACTTCGCTGGTGACAGCGATCGTGCCGCCATGAGCCTCTACGGCCTGCTTGACGATAGCCAGGCCGAGGCCCGCGCCTTCGGTATGGCGGGAGCCCTCTGGGTCGATACGGCGAAAGCGTTCGAAGATATGCTCTAGATTCTCAGCAGGGATACCGCGTCCGTTGTCGGACACGGTCAACTCCGCCTGCCCCTCCACGAGGCCCGTCGTAACGACCACGCGCACGCCCGCGGGATTGTGCAGGATGGCGTTCATCACAAGGTTAAGAATCACCCGACCTAAACGCGCTGTATCGGCCAAGACGGAGACCCCTTCGAGTTTAGCGTCCAAGGTGGCCCCCTTCTCCCGCGAGAGCCTAGCCAGCAGCGCCACGGCCTCGTCCGCGAGGTCGGCGAGGTCGCAAGGAGACTTTTCCACTGGTTGCGCGAGGTCGCCGTGGGCCAATTCTAAGAGCCCATCCGAAATAGTCTTCATGCGGAGGGCGGCGTGTTTGACCGTCTCCAGGGCCTGTCGGTATTCCTCAGGCGTCCGTTCTTGGCGAAGGGCGCTCTGGCTATCGGAAAGGATGACCGTGAGCGGCGTGCGTAGCTCGTGCGAGGCATCAGCCGTGAACTGCGTCACCCGGTTACGGGCTTCGTTCATCTTTCCAAAGGTGTCATTCAAGACGACGGCCAGACGGCCTAGTTCGCTCTCGGTGTCCTCCGCATCAATCTTACGTTCGTAATCCCCCGCCGCGATGCCCTCAGCGTCAGCGGCGATGCGGTCAATCGGGCGTAGCGAGCGGCCAGCGAGAATCCAGCCGATGCTACCGCCTAACACCACAAGGATGACGCCTCCGAGGGCGAGCTTCCATCCTAGCAGATGAAGTTCAGCCTCGAGGGCGTGCGTATCGGTGCCAAAGACCACGACCATTTGGCCCGGCGGGCGATGGACCAACATGCGCTGCCCCAGAAAAGAGACCATCAGGTTGACGGGCGGGCGGCCCTTCGCCGCGCCTTCGGTCTCATCTAAAATCTCCTCGCGGCAGCGATCGACCAGGGCGGGCTCAACGGGCGCCAAGGGGGTCTGGAACTGGACTGGACCAACCATATCGGCAGCGAAGACCCACGTCTCCTCCTTGGCCAAAGCCGCGAGGGCA
>JBEELT010000195.1:0-3147 GCA_041167995.1 Verrucomicrobiota bacterium
CCTCGGGCTGGGCTACATGGGCCGACGCCCCTCGAACCGACGCTTCCGCGACTGCTCGTTCCGGCTGGAAGGACCGGTCGCCGGGGCGCTCGAGCGGATCTTCATCGCCGACTGGTGTCAGGCCACCGACGAACCCCCGCGGCGATACGCCGACCAGCTGCGGGAACGGCAGGTGGCCGCCGGGCCGGCGAGAGTCGAGGTCATCGCGACCGGGCCGGACGCGGAGGGCGACCCCCTCTGGGAGGCCTACGCCCGCCTCTTCGAGACCGCGGCGACCTCGATCACCATCGTGACGCCCTACTTCGTCCCCGACCGCCACCTGTTCGCGCTGCTCGGCGCGGCCGCCCGGCGCGGCCGCCGGGTCCGGCTCGTGATCCCGCGCCGCTCCGACCACCGGCTGCTGGACTTCGCGCGCCGCTGGTACCTACGCACGCTGCACGAGGCCGGCGCTGAGATCCTCTTCTTCAAGCCCGACGTGCTGCACGCCAAGCTCGTCGTGGTGGACGGCGCCACCGCCGTCATCGGCTCGGCCAACCTCGACATGCGCTCGCTCTTCCTCAACTACGAGGTCGGCGCGGTCCTGCGGGAACCCGCGACCGTGCGGGCGATCGAGGACTATGTCGCCGGGCTCGAGCCCGAGTGCGCGCGCTACTCCGAGGACCTCTACCGGCGCAGCCGGACCTGGCAGGGCCGGCTCGGCGAACGCCTGTCCCGGATCGTCGAGCCGCTGCTCTGATCAGCCCAGGAAAGCGTGCAGGCGCACGCTCAGGCCCGTGTCCGGCAGCAGGAAGCCGTCGTGCCCGGCGTCGGTGATAACCTCGTGGTAGGCCGCGTTAACGCCCACCGCGGTGGCCGCGGCGAGGAGCATCCGCAGCTCGCTGGTCGGGTAGAGCCAGTCGCTGGAGAAACCAATGGCGAGGACATCCGGGCCGTCCCCTTGGAAGAGCGTGCCGGCGGCGGCGCGGGCCGTCATGTCGAAACGGTCGACGGCGCGCGTGATCCGGAGCCAGCTGTTGGCGTCGAAGCGTTTGACGAAGGCCTCGCCCTGGTGGTTCAGGTAGTTCTCGACCTGCCAGTGGACGGGATCGCCGGGCTGGGCGCCAGGGACCTTCGCGCGCCCGAACTTCTGGTCGAAGGCCGCCGAGGAAAGGTAGCTGATGTGCGCGAGCATGCGGCCGACCGCGAGGCCCGTGGCGGGGCCTTCGCCGGGCTCGTAGTGGCCACCGCGGAAATACGGGTCCTTCTCGACGCACGCGCGGGAGACGGCGTTGAGCGCGATGGCCATGGGCGACTGGCTGAGACCGGCGGCCAGGACGGCGATACGGCCGACCTCCCGCGGGTAGTCCGCGCACCACAGCAAAGCCTGCATCCCGCCCATGGAACCGCCGACGACCGCGTGGAGCTTGGCGATACCGAGGTGGCGGACGACCAGGCGCTGGGCGCGGACGAGGTCCCCCAGCGTGAGCTCAGGGAAGAACCCCCCGAAGCGGCGGCCAGTCCGCGGGTCGACGGACAGGGGACCGGTGGAACCCTTGCAACCGCCGATGCAGTTCACGCCGATGACGAAGAATCGATCCGTGTCGATGGCCTTGCCGGGCCCGACGAACACGTCCCACCAGCCCGGCTTGACGTCGTCCGGCCGGTAGCGGCCCGCCACGTGGTGGTCGCCGCTGAGCGCGTGGGGCACGAGGATCGCGTTGGACTTGTCCGGCAGCAAGGTGCCGTACGTCTCGTAGCGCAGGGTTAGCTCAGGCAGCACCCCGCCCAGTTCCAAAGGGAAGGGCTCGGGCGAGTGAAAATCCTGGAACGCGACCGGGCAGAGCTCGGTCGGGGCGGCGGCGGGCTGGACCGGGACGGCGGACATGGACCCGACCATCGAAAGGAGAGCCGAGACGGTGGCAAGTGGCCATTCGGTGTTGCCACGTCATAAAGGCGGCCAAACCTAGGTCCATGCCTCATGGACACCGCCACGACGAGGGCTGCTGCGGACAAGGGGCCCCCGGCCGCGTGGACGTCGCCCTGCGCCGCATGAAGGACAAGGCCCTGCGCGTCACCGCCCCCCGCCAGGCCCTGCTGCGCGTGCTGGACGAAGCCCGCCGCCCCCTGAGCGCCGAGGAGATCCACACCCTCGCCGGCGATGGCACGCTCGACCTCGTGACCGTCTACCGCAGCCTCGGGGCCCTCGAGGAGGCGGGCATCGTCCAGCGCCACCCCCTCGAACGCGGTCGTTCCCTCTACGCCCTGCCCGCCGCCGGGCATCACCACCACCACGTGATCTGCCGCCGCTGCGCCCGGATCGACCGTCTCCCCGGCTGCGACACCGGCGCGGTCGAGGCCGCGGCCCGCGCCAAAGGCTACGGCGACCTCACGCACGTCCTCGAAATCTACGGGGTCTGCCCCGCCTGCGCCTCCCCTTCCCATGACTGACTTTCCCCGCACCGCCTTCATCCTCGGAGCCGGCCTCGGCACCCGCCTGCGCCCGCTCACCGAGCACTGCCCGAAGCCGCTGCTGCGCCTGGGCAACGAGCCGCTCGTTTTCCGCGCGATGCGCGCCCTGCACCAGGCCGGCACCCGCCGGTTCCTGATCAACACGCACCATTGCCCCGAGGTCTGGACCCAGGCCTTCCCCGCGGGCAAGTTCCTCGACGCCGAGGTGCGCCTCGTGCACGAGCCCGTCCTCCTGGACACCGGCGGCGGTCTGGCGAACGTGGCCGAGCTGCTCACCGACGAGGACCGCGACCTCATCGTCTGGAACGGCGACATCCTCTCCGGCGTCGACCTCGCCGCCGCGGTCGAACATCACCGGTCGAACGGCGCCGAGGCCACCTTGGTCGTCCGCGAGCAAGGCCCGGTGAAGAACGTCCGCATCACCGACGAGGGCGACGTCACCGACCTGCGCGACCGCCGGGGTGCGACCGACCCGGCCTACCAGTACACCGGCATCTGCGTCGTCACGCGGGCCTTCGCGGGAGGGGTCCCGAAGGAGATCGAATCCTTGGTCGAGCATTTCCTGCGCCGGGTCGGCGAACGCAAAGGCAGCGTCCAAGGTTACCTGGATAGCTCCAAGCTCTGGCATGACCTCGGCACGCTCGAGGAATTCGAGAAGCTGCGCGCCGAGCTCGAACGGCCGATCCGCGGCCGGCTCTC
>JBEELT010000196.1:0-3117 GCA_041167995.1 Verrucomicrobiota bacterium
ATGTCGCACTTCCCTAATGTCCCGGTCATCGAGTTCGAAGGATCGAAGTCCAAGAACCCGTTCGCCTTCAAGCACTACAACCCGGACGAGAAGATCGGCGGGAAGAAGATGAAGGATCACCTGCGCTTCGCCGCGGCCTACTGGCACGTGATGCGTAACAGCCTCTCCGACCCGTTCGGCGCCGGCACCGCCCTCATGCCGTGGGATGATGGCTCCGATTCCCTCGATAACGCTCTGCGCCGCATCCCGGTCTTCTTTGAGTTCCTCCAGAAGTGCCAGATCGACTTCTACTGCTTCCATGACCGCGACATCTCCCCTGAAGGCAAGACCCTCACCGAGACGCATGCGAACCTCGCTCGCGTCACCAAGGAACTGAAGGCCTTCCAGAAGGGCACTGGCAAGAAGCTCCTCTGGGGTACGGCTTGTCTCTTCTCCCACCCGCGCTACGCGCAGGGCGCGGGCACCTCGCCCAATGCCGATGTGTTTGCCTACGGCGCCAGCCAGGTCCGTCACGCGCTTGAGGCCACCAAGGCCCTCGGCGGTGAAGGGTACGTCTTCTGGGGCGGCCGCGAAGGCTACGCCACGCTGATCAACACCGACATGAAGCGCGAGCTCGACCACCTTGCCGCGCTCCTGCACCTCGCCGTCGACCATGCGAAGAAGATCGGCTTCAAGGGCCAGTTCCTGATTGAGCCCAAGCCGCGCGAACCCTCGACCCACCAGTACGATTCCGATGCGGCCGCCTGCCTTAACTTCCTCCGCGAATACGGCCTCCTGAAGCACTTCAAGCTGAACCTCGAGACCAACCACGCCACGCTCGCCGGCCACACGATGGAGCATGAGATGGAAGTCTCGATCGGTGCGAACGCCCTTGGCTCGGTCGACGCCAACCGCGGCGATACGCTCGTCGGCTGGGACACCGATCAGTTCCCGACCGACCTCTACCTCACGACGAACATCATGCTGCGCATCCTCAAGATGGGCGGCCTCACGAAGGGCGGCCTTAACTTCGACGCCAAGCGTCGTCGCGAATCGCACGAGCCGGTCGACCTCTTCCACGCCCACATCGGCGGCATGGACGCCTTCGCCCGCGGCCTCAAGATCGCCCACGCGATCATGAAGGACGGCAAGATGGCTAAGTTTGTCTCGAACCGCTATGCCTCTTGGGACAGCGGCATCGGCAAGAAGGTCGAATCCGGCAAGGTCACCCTCGCCCAGCTCGACGCCTACGCCCAGGGCATCAAGGCACCGACGCTCGCGTCCGGCCGCCAGGAGATGCTCGAGAACCTGATCAACGAGTACATCCGCTGAGGCGATGGCGATCGTCCTGGGTCTGGACCTGTCCACGCAGAGCGCGACGGCGCTCGTGCTGGATACGGCAAAAGGCACGACGGTCGCCCGCGCCCGTGCGGCGTTCGGCGCCGACTTCCCTGCGCGCGGACATCCGGAAGGATTTATCCGCGGAGGGCAGGGCGGCGAAGTACACGCCGATCCGCTCCTCTGGCTGGATGGTCTCGAGCTCGCGCTCGACCGCCTCGCGAAACTGACGGACCTCTCGCAGGTCGACGCGGTCTCGGTCTCCGGTCAGCAGCACGGCAGCGTGTACCTCGCCGCCGGCTACGAAGCCGCGCTCGCCGACGGAAATCGCGCCACATCGCTGTCCGCCAAGATTGCACCGGTCCTCTCCCGTCGCTCCTCGCCGATCTGGATGGATTCTTCCACGTCGGCCGAATGCGCCGAAATCGCCGCCGTCCTCGGTGGCGACCAGGCGGTCTGCGATCTCACCGGCTCCGTCGCCACGCAGCGTTTCACCGGCCCGCAAATCCGCCGCTTCGCCAAGCTCGAACCCGCCGCCTGGGCCAAGACCAAGCGCGTCCACCTGGTTTCTTCCTTCTTTGCTTCGGTGCTCGCCGGCAAGGACGCCGCGATCGACACGGGTGATGGTGCCGGCATGAACCTGATGGATATCCGGACGGGCGACTGGGCTCCGCCCGCGCTCGCCGCGACCGCGCCGGACCTCGCCGCGAAGCTCCCGCCCGTGCGCCCCGGTGCGACCGTGGCCGGCGGCATCTCCGCCTACTTCGTCGCCCGTCACGGCTTCTCGCCGAAGTGCCGGGTCGTCATCGGCACCGGCGATAATCCCTCCAGCCTCGTCGGCATGGGCGCCTCGAAGCCCGGCAAGGTCGTCATCAGCCTTGGCACGAGCGACACGCTCTTCGCCGCGATCGAAGGCATCCGCACCGACTCCGCCGGACTTGGGCACGCTTTTGGTAATCCGATGGGTGGGAGCATGAGCCTCGTCTGCGTGCGCAACGGCTCGCTCGCCCGCGAGGCCATCCGCCGCGAATGCGGTCACGCCGATTGGATTGCTTTCTCCGCTGCCGTCGACGCGTCTCCGGCCGCCGTCTCCGCCGTACTCCCGATGGAGGAGGCGGAAATCACCCCGCGCCGACCCGCCGGTCGCATCGCCCTCGGCGCCCCCGCCACCCAGGCTTCGCTTCCGCGCGCCGCCGTCGAAGGTCAGGCGCTCAGCCTCCGCCTGCACAGCCGCTGGGTCGGCACGCCGACCACGCAGCTCTTGCTCACCGGTGGCGCTTCCGAGAATCCTTCCGTCGCCAAGATCTTCGCCGATGTCTTCGGTGCCCCGGTGCTCCGTCTGGCCGTTTCCGACTCCGCTGCCCTAGGTGCCGCCCTGCGTGCCGCCGAGGGGGCTTGCGGGGCCAAGATGGCCGATCTGGAAGCGGTTTTCTGCGCCCCGGCCCCCGGGGTCGTCCTGCCGAACCCGGCTCTCCGGGCGGCCTACGACGCCCTCGAGGCGCAGCTCGCCCAAGCCTTGGCCTGAAGGGTGGGTTTCGACCGCTTTCCCGCATTGCCCGCTTGAACAAAGGCGGGTGATGGGCTGACATTGTCGGCTCACCCCCGCACCACCATGTCCCAGCGTCCTGTCACCCTCTTCACCGGCCAGTGGGCCGACCTCCCGATCGCCGAACTCCTGCCCAAGGTCAAAGCCATGGGCTACGAAGGCGTCGAACTCGCCTGCTGGGGCGACCACTTCGACGTCACCCGCGCGGTGAAGGAGAAGGGCTACGTCGAATCCCTCTGGGCGCAGCTCGCGCT
>JBEELT010000197.1:0-3100 GCA_041167995.1 Verrucomicrobiota bacterium
CGCTGGCCTTCGAGTTCGACCTCGGCCCCGACGGGGTAGTCACGGAGCAAGGCGCCGAAGACCTCCGCGTCCTCGGGCCGGCGGGCAGGAATCACCTTGCCGTCGAGTTTGAAGCACAGGTCGCCGACCTTGAGGCCGGCCAGCTCGGCGGTGGAACCGGCGACGACCTGCGTGACGCGGATGCCGGCCTTGCCCTTCAGGCCGAGCGCCTTGGCCAGCTCGGCGGTGAGCACCTGACTGGCGAAGCCGGCCCAAGGGCGCGCGGCGCGCGGCGCGACGGCGGCATCGACCTCGGGCCCGATGCGCACGACGGAGATCAGCTCGGCCCCGGCGCGCACGAACGCGACCAGCACGGACTCGGGCTCCGTCTTGCCTTGGAGGAGCTCGCGCGAGACGGCGCGGAGGGCGGCCACGTCCTTCACCGGTCGGCCGCCGAGCGCGACGAGGAGGTCGCCCTCGAGCAACGCCGGCTTGGCCTCGGCGGCGGGACCGCCGGGGCGGAGCGAATCGACGACGACGCCATCCTGGTTTGGTCGCTTGGCGCGCAGGGCGGAAAGCCGGGTCTGGTCGCGGACGGTGACCCCCCAGGAGGCGAGCTCGGCCTCGCGGGCGATATTGGCGGGACGTTCGGCGGCGGTCGCGACGACCGTGCGGACGGCGCCGTCGCGGACGAACTCCAGCGGGACCTCGCGGCCGGGACGCAAGGCCGCGACTTGGCCGTGGTAGGTCGGCATCTGCTCATCGCAATCGGCATGAACCAGCTGGCCGGCGAGCGACGTCAGGAGATCGCCCTGCCGGAGTCCGGCGGCCGCCGCCGGGGAGCCGCGCAGGACGGAACGCACGAGCACGCCGCGCCGGCCCTCGCCGGACAACGAGCGCAGCAGCGGTTGCACCTCGAGGCCGAGCCAGCCGCGGACCACGCGGCCGCCGGCGATGAGCTCGGTGGCCACGGTGCGGGCGGTGTTGGCGGGGATCGCGCCGCCCAGGCTGCCGATGCCGATCTCGTTGATGCCGACGATTCGGCCCTGCGTGTCGACCAGCGGACCGCCGGAGTTGCCGCCGAAGATGACCGCGTCATGGCCGAACCAGCGGACCAGTTCGCCGACCGATTCGCCGTCCAGGCTCATCGCGCCGACGAAGCGCGTCATGACCATGGCGTCGTTGGCGATGATGCCGAGGGTGACGGACTGCGTCAGTCCCGCCGGGCAGCCCATCGAGAGCACCGTGTCACCCGCGCGCACGCGGTCGGAATCCGCGAACTCGGCCACCGGCAAGGGGGTCTTCGCGCGGCGGCGGGAAAGGTCGAGCTGGATCACCGCGACGTCGGTCATGGCGTCGGCGCCGACCAAGGTCGCCGGAAGTTCCTCGCGGTCGGCGAGCCGGCACAGGAACGTCGCGCCGCGGCCGGCGACGTGGTAGTTCGTGATGACGCGGCCCTGCGCGTCGATGATGGCCCCGGAGCCGACCGAATGCTGGCGGAGCATGCGGCCTTCGGAACCGTCCTCCGAGATCACCTCGATGCGCACGATGGTCGGGGACATGCGGGCGATGGCGCGCTCGACCTCGGGCCGGCGGGCGTCGTCGGCCGCGCCCAAGGAGGCGGCGAACAGGAGGAGGGAGGCGAACAGGCGGGACATGGCGGAAAATCAGGCGCGGGCGCGCAGCGCGAAGAGCCGCAGCAGGCGCAGGAAGAACTGCTCGAGGCCGGCGAGGACCTGGTAGTTCAGCTCGAGGCGGGCGCGCGCCTCCTCGAGCAGGTCGATCGCCGCGGCGACCTGCGACAGGCAATCGGGATGCTGGCGTCCCGCCAGCCGGAGGCGCTCCTCCATCGCCGTGAGGAGACGCGCGCGGATGCCGCGGCGGATCGATTCCTCATGGGCCAGCTCGACCTCCTCCTCATCGTCGTCGCCGGGCGCGGGTTCGGGGGCCAGCTTCAGGGCCTCCTCGGTGAAAAGCTCCAGCAGCACCTCGAAGCGGGCGCAGAGCGCGTAGGCGGGGATGAACAATTCGGCGGAGCGCGGCAAGGTCGGGCCGGCGAGCTTGACCAGCAGGCGGTCGAACTCGCGCAGCCAATCGGCCCAGGCGGGATCCTTGATCGCCGGGGCCTCGCCCCCGACATGGAAGCGCAGGCAACGGCTGAGGATCGTCGGGAGCACCCGGTAATAGTTGGCCGTCTGCAGCACGATCAACGTGCCGGGCGGCGGCTCCTCGAGCGTCTTGAGGAAGCAATTGGCGCCCTCGGACATGAAACGGTCGGGCTCGTGCACCAGCACGACGCGACGGGCGGAGACCGAGGTAAGGCGGAGCGCGGCCACGACTTCCTGCGTGGACTCGATGTTGATACGGCGCGACTTCTTGGCCGGTCGCAGCACGCGGCAGTCGGCGTGCGCGAGCGGGTCCGGCACGCCGAGGTGGATCGCGGCCAGACGTTCGGCCGCGCGCGCCAGCACCTCGCCATCGGCCCCAGTCAGCAGGACCGCATGGGGCATACGGCCCTCGGCGCGGGCGCGCAGCAGGACCTTAAGGGCCGGCAGGTCGTCGACCTCAGGCGAAGCGAGCTTGGACTTCATGCCAGATCTCCTCGGAGATGAGGTCGGGGGAACGGTCGGCGTCGAGGACGCGGAAGCGGGCGGGCTCCTCGCGGACCAAGGCGTGGTAGGAGGCGCGCACTCGACGGTGAAACTCCTCGCCCAAAGCCTCGAAGCGGTCGGAGCGGCCGTGGTCGCGCAGCGAAGCGCGACCCAGCCCGCGGGACGGGTCGAGGTCGAGCAGGATGGTGAGGTGCGGACGGAGGGCGCCGCAGGCCAGGCGATTGGCGACCTCGATGGCGGTGCGCTCCAGCCCGCGACCGCCGGACTGGTAGGCGACGGTGGAGTCGATGAAGCGGTCGCAGAGCACGACGGCGCCGCCGGCAAGCGCCGGGGCGATCACTTCCGCGACCAACTGGGCGCGGCAGGCGGCGAAGAGCAGGGCCTCGGCCTCCGGCGCGATGACGGACCCCGGACGCTTCAGGACGTCGCGCATGGTCTCGCCCAACGGCGTGCCGCCCGGCTCGCGCAGGCGCAGGACGCGGGAGCCGCCGGCCGCCAGTCGCTCGGCC
>JBEELT010000198.1:0-3095 GCA_041167995.1 Verrucomicrobiota bacterium
GTCCGGGACTTGGCTGACCTATCGGGTCGCCGGCGGGGCCTACGTCCAGGCCTGATTTTGGCGTTGTTTTATGGGGCAGGCACCCCTTGGATACGGGGATGAAGGACTTCCTGCTCTACGCCTCCGTCGTCATCCTCTTCCTGGTCTGCCTCCTGGTCGTTCTGATCATCCTGATGCAGCGTCCCAGCGCGAACGCTGGCATGGGCTCGGCCCTCGGCGGCGGCGCGGCCGAATCCGTCTTCGGCGGGGAGTCGGCCAATGTCCTTTCCAAACTGACGACCACCCTCACGGTCCTGCTCTTCCTGCTTAGCTTCGGCCTGTACCTCGGCTTCGTCGGTCGCGCCAGCAAGACCACCTCGGCCCTGACCCCCGCGACCACGGCGGCGACCCCCGCCGCACCCGCCAAGGTCGACCCGGCCGCCAAGGCCCCGGCTACCGCCCCCGCTTCCGCCACCACGCCGGCTGCCCCGTCGGCTCTGGCGACTCCGGCCGCCCCGGTAACTCCGGCCGCGAAGTCCCCGGTAACTCCGGCCGCTCCGGCTGCCCCGGTTCCGGCCAAGTAATCCCCGGTGCGCACACCACTGCTCAGCCTGACCGTCCGCTGGGTAGCGCTGCTGTCGGCTAGCCTCGCGTTCTCCCTACCTCCGGGCGCGGGAGGGGACGATTACATCCAGCTCACCGCACCCCAGGCGAAAGAGGTCCTGCACGATTTTCAGGCGTCACGCCTCAACGGCGACCTTTGCTTCAAGTTCGAGGTGACGCACAAGCCCAGACGCGGCGATTCCGCCCCGCCCGTCCCCGGCGTCGTCTGGGCCGGCTGGAGCCCGGAGGGACCCCGCGTCCGCGTCGAGTTGCGCCCGTCGAACGGCACCCCGGCGCTGGCGTTCATCGCCACGAAGTCGGCGCAAGGTTCCCGCCTCTGGCTGCGCCGCGGAGGACGCACCCTCGAAAATCCCCGAACGGATGAACCCCTCGCGCCGGGCCTGTTGTTGCTACCCTCCGACCTCGCCCTGCCCTACACGCACTGGGAGGACACGCGTTACGTGAAGACCGAACGCAGCCGCGGTCGCCCGGTGCATTTCTTCCTGGCCGCCAACCCGCTCCAGACCGAACCGGCCAAGGTGACCTTCGCGCTCGACCGGACCTACGGCGCGCTGGTCCAGGCGACCTCCCTCGACGCCGCCGGCGCCGCGCGACGCACCCTGCAGGTGGAGGAATTCTCGAAGGTCGACGAGCAATGGATCCTCGGGGCGTGCAGCGTGCGCGATGAGGCCTCGCGCGACATCGACCTGCTTCGGGTGACGGAGGCCGCGGTCCGCCGTCGCTTCGACGCGGTGACATTCGACCCGGCGACGCTCGACCGCCCGGCGCCCTTGCCCGCCGACCTGAAACCGCTCTAACCATGCCCGCCGACGCCCTCCGCATCGCCCGTTTCTGCGACCAGCTCACGAACCGCAAGGAGATCGCGGACTTCCCGGGGGCCGACAATGGGCTGCAGCACCGTGGCAAGACCCGCGTTCGTAAGGTCGGAGCGGCGGTCGATGCGGGCGCGAAGGTCTTCGAACTGGCCGCCCAACGCGGCGTGGACTTCCTCATCGTCCACCACGGCATGAACTGGCGCCCGATCTCGCCCGAGCGCCAGGTGCGTCGCCTGCGTCTCGCCGCACTCAAGAAAGCCGAACTCTCACTCTACTCCAGCCACCTGCCGCTCGATGCCCACCCGGCCATCGGCAACAACGCCCTCATCGCGGCCGACCTCGGCCTCAAGGTCGTGGATTGGTTCGTGGACTACGAAGGTCTGCCCATCGCCTGCCTCTGCCAGGGCATCCCACGTGCGACCTTGAAGCGCCGACTGAAGCAGAGCTACCCGACGACTTTCACGGGCATCGAATTCGGTTCCGCCCGGCCCAAGAAGATCGCGATCCTCAGCGGCAGCGGCCGCAGCGCGCTCGAACACCTCCGCGCGGAGGACTGCGACACCTTGATCACCGGCGAACTGCGCGAGGAGCATTTCAACGAGGCCCACGAGCAGGGCTGGAACCTCTACCCCTGCGGGCATTACGCCACCGAGACCTGGGGCGTGAAAGCCCTCGCCGCGGCGGTCGCGGCGGAGTTCGACGTGCCGTGGGAGTTCATCCCCACGGGCAATCCGCTCTGATGCCGCGCGGTCGGTTAGCGCCCACGCCCACCGGCCTCCTCCACGTCGGCCACGCGCGCACGTTCGCCTTGGCGGCCGAACGCGCACGTCGCGAGGGCGGGACACTCGTCTACCGGACAGAGGACCTCGACGCCTCCCGCTGCCGACCGGAGTTCGCGGCTGCCGCAATGGCGGACCTCCGCTGGCTCGGGCTCGACTGGCAGGAAGGCCCCGACGTCGGCGGGCCCTGCGGGCCCTACGTGCAGTCGGAGCGGCTGCCTTGGTTCGCGGTGGCCTGGCGTCGGCTGCAGGCCACCGGCACGCTCTACCCCTGCGACAAATCCCGCCAGGACGTCGCGCGGGCGCTGACCGCCCCACACGCGGAGGATGATGCCGAACCAATCTTTCCGCCCGACCTCCGCCCCGCCGAAGGGCTGGGCCGCGAACTGACCGCGCCCGGCGCGAGCAACTGGCGCTTCCGAGTGCCCGACGGCGAGACGATCGCGTTCACCGATGCTCTGTGCGGTCCGCTGGCGTTCGTCGCCGGGCGGGATTTCGGGGATTTCCTAGTTTGGCGCAAGGACGGATTCCCAGCCTACGAACTGGCCGTGGTCGCCGACGACCAGGCGATGGGCATCACCGAAGTGGTGCGAGGCGCCGACCTGCTGCTGTCGACCGCGCGCCAACTGCTGCTCTATCGGGCGCTCGGCTGGACCGCGCCGACGTGGGCCCACGCGCCCTTGATCGTCGACGCCCAAGGGCGCCGCCTCGCCAAGCGCTCCGCCGGACTATCGATCCGCGAGCTCCGCGCCGCCGGCCGGACACCGGCCGAAGTCCTGACCGCTCCCCTTGCCTCCCTTTGACTGTAGATACAAAAAAGCCGGAGGTGGTCCTCCGGCTGATTGGGAAATGGGGAGGTGATCAGGCGCCCTGGGCGGTCTTCTTGGCCTCGGCGGCC
>JBEELT010000199.1:0-3091 GCA_041167995.1 Verrucomicrobiota bacterium
CACGAAGCGCTCCATCGAACCGAAGGGCGCGTGGTGGATCATCACCGGACGGTGCGGCTTGTTGTCCGCGCCGGTGTAGGAAAGGTCGAAGCGGATCGGCAGGTTGAAGTCGACCTGCACCGTGCCGAGCTGCCATTCGCGGCCGATGACGTCGCGGACCACGAAGTCGATCTTCGGGCCGTAGAAGGCGGCCTCGCCGGGCTCCTCGGTGAAGGCCACGCCGAGGGTCGCGGCGGCGGCGCGGCAGGCGGCCTCGGCCTTGTCCCAGTTGGCGGCGTCGCCCGTGTACTTGTTGGAGTCCGGATTGCGCAGGCCCACGCGCACGCGGTAATCGTTCAGGCCGAGCGTCTTCAGCACGACCTTGACGAGCTCGAGGCAACCGAGGACCTCCTGGCCGACCTGGTCCTCGGTGCAGAAGAGGTGCCCGTCGTCCTGGGTGAAGCCGCGGACGCGGGTCATGCCGTTGAGCTCGCCGGACTGCTCCCAGCGGTAGACCGTGCCGAACTCGGCGAGGCGGACCGGGAGGTCGCGGTAGGAGTGCGGCTGCGAGTCGAAGATCCGGATGTGGTGCGGGCAGTTCATCGGCTTCAGCAGGAAGCCCTGGACGGTGCCGTCCTCGAGGCGGTTCGTCAGTTCGCCGCAACCGCAGCCTTCCTTGGCCAGGAGCTCCATCGCCTCGCGCTCGACGAGCGGGGGGAACTGGGCGTCCTTGTAGTAGGGGAAGTGGCCGGAGGTCCGGTAGAGGTCGAGGTTGCCGATGTGCGGCGTGAAGACCTGCTTGTAGCCCGTGCGGAACAGCTGCTCCGAGATGAAGTTCTGGAGTTCCTGGCGGACGACGGCGCCGTTCGGGGTCCAGAGGATGAGGCCCTGGCCGACCTTCTCGTCGATGTGGAAGAGCTTCAGCTCCTTGCCCAGTTTGCGGTGGTCGCGCTTCTTGGCCTCCTCCTGGCGCTGGAGATGCTGCTCGAGCTCGTCCTTCGTCGGGAAGGCCGTGCCGTAGATGCGCTGCAGCTGCTGGTTCTTCTCGTCGCCGCGGTGGTACGTGCCGGCGATGCTCAGCAGTTTGATGGCCTTGACCTGCGAGCTGTAACGCACGTGGGTGCCGGCGCAGAGATCGACGAACTCGCCGTTCTTGTAGAAGGAGATGGTCTCGCCAGCGGGGACGTCGGCGAGGCGGCCGAGCTTGAAGGCGACCTGGCCGCGCTCGCGGAGGAGCTTCTCGGCTTCCTCGCGGGTGCACTCGAAGCGCTCGAACTTCTGGTTCTCCTTGGCGATGCGGCGCATCTCCTCCTCGATCTTCACGAGGTCGTCCGCCGTGAAGTTGTGCGGGAGATCGAAATCGTAGTAGAAGCCCTGGTCGGTGGGCGGCCCGATGTCCAGCTGGGCCTCCGGGAAGAGGCGGAGGACCGCGGCGCCCAGCATGTGGGCGGCGGAGTGACGGAGCTCCTCGAGGGGAGTCATCTGCGGGCGGGAGGACATGATGGAAAAGCGTCCTTACCGCTAGGGTCTCCCGGGGCGGAGGGCAAGGACGGAGGCGAGGCCCCGCTCCACCCCCTCCGGCCGCTATTCCTTCGTGATCTCGAAGCGCATCGTGACCACCACGCGGATGGTCTTGTCGATGGAGTAGAGGTCGACGCTGTTGCTGTCGGACTCGCCCACACGGTCCTTGGCGCTGATCTGGATGACCCCCTGGGAGGCCTCGAGCAGGGAGCCGACCTTGGAGCCGGAACCGTTCACCAGGGTCGCGGCGCGCCGCTGGGCATCCAGGGCGGCGGCCTCGAGCAGCTCCTTCTTCACCTCGTTGAGTTTCACGAGCCGGAAAATCGGCGAGCTACGGCCAAGGACGACTCCCTGCTCCAGGAAGACTTCCCGGCGGGCGAACTCCTGGATGCGGGCCACGTTCGTCGACTCGAGGGTGAAGGACTGCGTCAGCCCGAACTCGGGCACCTTGCCGCGGGCGAAGCGGTTGAAGTCGATCGGCGCCCGCTGGACCGGAGTCCGCGCCCCTTCGCCTTGGCTAGCGTACTCCACGAAGACCGCCGGCTCGTAGCGGGTGAGGTCGGTGGCCTCGAAGACGACCTCCTGCTCGGCGAACCCGGCGAGCTTCAGCGCCTTCAGCAGTTCGGCGCGCTGGCTGGCCAGAGCGGCGCGGCCCGCGGCGAAATCCTCGCCGCGCCAGACGATGGAGCCAGAGAGGCTGCCCTGCCCCGACGTGACGTCGAGCGTCGCGACGCCCTTGACGGTGATCTCCGGACGGTTCTGGCGGAACTGGCCGATTGACTTGCCGACCTTGTCGGAGGCGATGACGAACGCGAGGGCGAGCGCGACACCGAAGAGGAGGAAGGCGAGCGAGGGGAAGAAGGTGGGGCTGACCAGACGGGAAGGCTTTTCGGTGGACATGACCGCCACTCTGCCCGTCCGCCGGGCGGCTTCAACGGACACTTATCAACATTCCAGAAGGAACTAGGCCGGCTTGAGGTCGTACCCGTCCTTGCGGTCGAGCATGGCCCAACCGAGGGCGGTCAGTTCCTTCCGCAGCTGGTCGGCCGTCGCGAAGTCCTTGGCCTGCTTGGCGGCCCAGCGCCGGGCGCCCAGGTCGGCCACGGCCGGGGGGATGGCCACCGCCGCCTTGGCCATGAAAAGCGCCAGCCCGAGAGCATGAAGGATCTTGGCCAGCCCGACGACATCGTGACGGGCCTGGGCCGGGGTGACCTCGACCTGCTCCCCGACGACGGTGAAGACCTGCCCGAGGCAACCCGGGATATTCAGGTCCTCTTGGAGGATCGCCCAGGCGGGGGCGAAGCGCCCCCAGGCGGTCTGGGTCTCCTGGACAGCCGGGGCGGCGAACTCCGCCCGGGTGAAGCCGGCGACCTCGAGGAGACGGTCGGTCCAGCGCTCCAGCTTACCGAGGGCGGACCGGGCGTTCTCCACGCCGTGGAGGGTGAAGTTCAGCGAGGTCCGGTAATGGCCGCTGATGAGGGCGTAGCGCACCTCCATCGGGGTGAAGCCCTTGGCGACCAGGTCGTCGAGGGTGTAGAGGTTGCCCTTGCTCTTGGACATCTTGTCGCCGTCGACGAGCAGGTGGGCGCTA
>JBEELT010000200.1:0-3047 GCA_041167995.1 Verrucomicrobiota bacterium
TGGTGATTGAATTCGACACCCACAATCAACGCCGAGAATTCGTAAATCGACTCGTCGGCATTACGCCATCAGAGCGCTTACTATATCTTAAAAAAGGGCAGTTTGATGAAATTGGCATTACTTCTTTTTTAGTTGATCGCCCTAACTGTCTTGGAGGAAGCGGCACACTCGAAAACATATCCGAAGACGAGGAAAAGCCTGAAGAAGACACACCTGATAGTTAACTATCACACATTTGGCTTTTAGGTGATTAAGGGGAGAGCACTCATACCAAAAAGAAAAGGACAGCACGTGGTGCTGTCCTTTGCGAGGGGTAACTAGGGCAGCACGCGGTGCTGCCCCTACCTGGGCTTACGCAAAGTAATCTACCCCGCCCTGGAAGAGGGGCTGGTGCTTGTCGCCGGGGATGTTCTTGGCGACGTGCGCGCCGGTGCGCTCGGAGTGGCCCATCTTGCCGATGACGCGGCCGCACGGGCTGGTGATGCCTTCGACGGCTTCGAGCGATCCGTTGGGATTGAACTCGATGCGGTTCGAGGGCGCGCCGGCGGCGTCGCAATACTGGAAGGCGACCTGGCCGTTCTTGACGAGGTCGGCGATGACGGACGCAGGTGCGGTGAAGCGGCCTTCGCCGTGCGAGAGCGGTATGGTGTGCACCTGGCCGACGTCCATGCGCGCGAGCCACGGCGACTTGACCGAGGCGACGCGGGTATGGGCGTAACGCGAGATGTGTCGGGCGATGCGGTTGTGGAAGAGGGTCGGAGCGGAGGCGTCGACGTCGCGGATCTCGCCATACGGGACGAGTCCGGTCTTGATGAGCGCCTGGAAGCCGTTGCAGATGCCGAGGGCGAGGCCGTCGCGTGACTTGAGCAGCTCCATGACGGCGTCGCGCACGATGGGGGCCTTGATGATGGCGGCGATGAACTTGCCGGAGCCGTCCGGTTCGTCGCCGGCGGAGAAGCCGCCGGGGATCATAAGGATCTGCGAGCGGGAGATGGCATCGGCTAGGGCCTTGAGCGATTCGCCGAGGCCGGCGGCATCGAGGTTGCGCAGGACGAGGATCTCGGGCTCGGCGCCGGCGAGACGGAACGCGCGGGCGGTGTCGTATTCGCAATTGCTACCGGGGAAGACCGGGATGATCACGCGCGGCTTGGCGACGCGGGCCTTGGGCTTGAGGCCGGAGCGGACAGTGAAGCTGATCGGAGCGGGCGTACCCTGCGGCTCGCCGGCCTTGGTCGGGAAGACGGACTCGAGCACGCCTTCGTGCGCAGCGAGGAGCTCGGCGACGGCGACGGACGCACCGGGCCAGGCGATCTTGGCGTCGGCGTTGGTCTGGCCGAGCACGCGATACGGGAGCGCGCCGAGGTCGGCGGCAGAAGCGACTTCGAGCACGACGGAACCGTAGGCCGGAATGAGGAAGTCGGCGGCAGGCGCGGCGGAGAGCGTCACGCCGAGGCGGTTGCCGAAGGACATGCGCACGAGCGCGTGGCCGATGCCGCCCTGACGAACCGCAGCGGCGGCGCGGACCTTGCCGGCGACGACGAGGGCGTGGATGGCAGCGAGGCGCTCGCGGGCGATTTTGAGGTCAGGCAGGAGCGCGGACGTGCGAGGCACGTCGACGACCACGACCGTGGAGCCGGCCTGCTTGAATTCGGCGGAGACGACCTGGCTGGCCTTGCCCGGGACGATGGCGAACGAGACGAGCGTGGGCGGGACGTCGAGGTCCTTGAACGAACCCGACATGCTATCCTTGCCGCCGATGGCGGCCGTGCCGAACTCGAGCTGCGCGTCGAGCGCGCCGAGGAGCGCGACGAGCGGCTTGCCCCAGCGGGAGGAATCCTGGCCGAGCTTTTCGAAATATTCCTGGAGCGTCAGGCGCGCGCGGGCCGGATTGCCGCCGGCGGCGGTCAGGCGGGCGAGCGATTCCACCACCGCGCAGACCGCGCCGTGGCCGGGCGACCACTGGGCGACGACGGGATTGAAACCGTAGGCCATGATCGTACAGACGTCCGTCTCGCCGCCGAGGACCGGCAGCTTGGCGGCCATGGCTTCCTGCGGGGTCGACTGCGTCGCGCCGCCGAAAGGATGAAGCACCGTGTTGGCGCCGATCGAGGCGTCGAAGCGCTCAACGAGGCCGCGCTGGGCGGCGTTCGGGAGATCGGAGACCGCCTTGCGGAGGTCGTCGACGGTCGGCGCGGAGCCGGCCTGGAAAGGATTCTTGGAAGCGTCGGGCGCGAGCACCTTCGCGGACGCGGACTGCGTGACGCCGTTGGTGTCGAGGAAGTCGCGGGCGATGTCGACGACGCGCTGACCACGCCATTCCATGATCAGGCGGCCGGAGTCGGTGACGTCGGCGACCTGGACCGCTTCGAGGTTCTCGCGGCGGGCGGCGGCGAGGAAGGCGGCGACGTCCTTGGGCTCGAGGACGACGGCCATGCGTTCCTGCGATTCGGACAGGGCGATCTCGGAACCGTCGAGGCCGTCATACTTGAGCGGCACGCGGTCGAGGTGGATGTGGAGCGAAGGGGCGAGCTCGCCGATGGCGACGGACACGCCGCCGGCGCCGAAGTCATTGCAACGCTTGATCAGGCGGCTGACGGCCGGATCGCGGAAGAGACGCTGCAGCTTGCGCTCGGTCGGGGCGTCGCCCTTCTGGACCTCGGCGGAATTCTGGAGGGCCGTCTCGGTGTGTTCCTTGGAGGAACCCGTCGCGCCACCCACGCCGTCGCGGCCGGTGCGGCCACCGACGAGCACGATGACGTCGCCCGGAGTCGGCACCTCGCGGCGCACGCAGTCACGGGGACCCGCGGCGACGACCGCGCCGATCTCCATGCGCTTGGCCACGTAGCCCGGGTGGTAGTGTTCGGAGACCAGGCCGGTCGCGAGGCCGATCTGGTTGCCGTAAGAGGAGTAGCCGGCGGCGGCGCCGGTGGTGATCTTGCGCTGCGGGAGCTTGCCCGGGAGCGTCTGCTCGTAAGGCGTGAGCGGATTGCCCGCGCCGGTCACGCGCATCGCCTGATACACGTAGGAGCGGCCGGAAAGAGGGTCGC
>JBEELT010000201.1:0-3042 GCA_041167995.1 Verrucomicrobiota bacterium
CAAGATCGAGCTCGTCGCCGGCGCGTTCTCCTCGGACCCCGATAAGTCTCGCCTGTCTGGCCAGGACTTCTGCCTCGACCCCGCCCGCGTGTATGCCTCGTACGCCGAGATGGCCAAGGCCGAGGCCAAGCGCCCGCTGGGCGACCGCATCGACTTCGTATCGATCGTCGCCCGCAACGACATGCACTACCCCGTAGCCAAGGCCTTCCTTGAGGCCGGCATTCACGTGATCTGCGAGAAGCCCCTGGCGTTCTCCCTCGCCGAGGGCAAGAAACTCCGCGCCGTCGTCAAGAAGAGCGGCTTGGTCTTCGCGCTGCTCCATAACTACACCGGTTACCCGATGGTCAAGGAAGCCCGCGACTTCGTGGCCGCCGGCAAGCTCGGCAAAATCAACAAGGTCCTGGTCGAATACCCGCAGGGCTACGCCATCGGCGCCCTCCAGTCCGGCAAGATCCAGAAGATTGCCAACTGGCGCATGGATCCGAACTGCTCCGGCGTCTCGAACTGCGTCGGCGACATCGGTACGCACGCCGAGAATCTCGTCCAGTATGTCACCGGTCTCGAAATCGCAGAGATCGCCGCTGACCTCAGCACCTACATCCCGGGCCGTCTGCTGGATGATGACGCCAACATGCTCGTTCGCTACAAGGGTGGCGCGAAGGGCGTCCTGCACGCCTCGCAGATCTCCACGGGCGACGAGAATAACCTCAACATTCGCGTCTACGGCACGCTGGCCTCCCTCGAGTGGCATCAGGAGCATCCGAATGAGCTGATCGTGAAGTATCTCGACCAGCCCCGCCAGACGCACCGTCGCGGCAACTCCTACAACGGCGAAGCCTGCAAGAAGTATAGCCGTACGCCGTTCGGCCACCCCGAAGCTTTCATCGAAGCCTTCGCGAACATCTATCGCGCCGCCGCGGAAGCCATCACCGACCGTCTCGAAGGCCGCAAGGCCCCGAAGGCCGGCTACGACTTCCCGTCGATCGACGACGGCGTCACCGGTATGGCCTTCATCGAGGCCGCGGTGAAGTCTTCCAA
Source organism: Verrucomicrobiota bacterium (assembly GCA_041167995.1). GTDB lineage: Bacteria > Verrucomicrobiota > Verrucomicrobiia > Opitutales > UBA953 > UBA953. The sequence continues at coordinate 1,039 of JBEELT010000201.1, forward strand.
AGGCAACGCCCGCTGGACGAAGCTCGCCGACTAAGGCGTCCGCCAGTCCGTCACGAAGGCCCCGGTTCCCGGGGCCTTCTTATTGGTTCAGCCACCAGATCGACGCGTTGAGCGCGCCGGCGAAGCCGACCCAGGCGAGGTGCGGCCATTGCAGCCGGGCGGCGAGCCGGTCCTGCGCGCGCAGCTGGCGGTACCAGAGCGTCAGGAGGATGAGGTAGAGCAGCAGGTCCACGAGCGCGAGGCCGGGGAGGTGCATCCCGAAGAAGAGGAGCGACCAGAGCGCGTTGACGCTGAGCATCCCGAAGAAGGTCAGTTTAGTGACCTTGCGGAGGGGGCTGGGTGACTTCCACACCAGCCACATCGAGGTGGCCATGAGCAGGTAGAGCGTCGTCCACACGGGTCCGAAGACCCCGTTCGGCGGGTTGAAGGAGGGTTTGACCAGGGTGGGGTACCAGTCCGCGACGCCGCGCGCGGTCGCCAACGCGCCCAGCCCGCCGACCAGCAGGGTCAGCCCGCCCAGCCCGAGGAACATCGCGAGGCTGCCATGGCCGTCCGGCCGCGCTTTCCCGGCCTGGTCGTTCGTTTCCATGGCCTAGGGTGGACGGGCCGGCGGGGCGGGGCAAGCCCCGGGGCGGAGTCCGCTTGCCATCCGGCGTTTCCCCCGCTTTTTCAAGGCCTCATCACCATGTCCGAGTCCTACATCCAGCAGCTCTTCGCCGAACGCATCGGCGGGGCCAACTACGGCAAGTCGACCGCCATCTACAAGTTCGAGAAGATCAAGCGCGCCAAGGCCGCCGCCAAGAAGGCCAAGCCCGACGTGGCCCTGATCGACCTCGGCGTGGGCGAGCCCGACGAGATGGCTTTCCCGATGGTGGTCAAGGCGCTCCAGACGGAGGCCGCCAAGCCCGAGAACCGCGGCTACGCCGACAACGGCGGCGGGGACTTCAAGCAGGCCGCGGCGCGCTACATGCAGAACCTCTTCGGTGTGACCGTCGACCCGGACACCGAGGTCCTCCACTCGATCGGCTCCAAGGCCGCGCTCTCGATCCTGCCGGCCTGCCTCATCAACCCTGGCGACTACGTCCTCATGACCGTCCCGGGCTACCCGGTCTTCGGCACGCACGCCAAGTACTACGGCGGCCTCGTGCATAACCTGAAGCTCACCGCCGAGAACCATTTCCTGCCCGACCTCAAGTCGATCCCCGCGGACATCCTGGCCAAGGCCAAGGTGCTCGTCATCAACTACCCGAACAACCCGACCGGCGCCTGCGCCACCCGCAAGTTCTACGAGGAAGTCGTCGCCTTCGCCAAGCAGCACAACCTCGTCGTCATCCAGGACGCCGCCTACGGCTCGCTGCACTTCGGCGCCGAGCAGCTTTCCATCCTCCAGGTCCCGGGCGCGAAGGACGTCGCCCTCGAGCTGCACTCGCTCTCCAAGAGCCACAACATGACCGGCTGGCGCATCGGCTTCGTCGCCGGCAACGCGCTGCTCGTCCGCGCCTACGGCGACGTGAAGGATAATTCCGACTCCGGCCAGTTCCTCGGCATCCAGAAGGCCGGCGCCGCCGGTCTCGACGAGGTCTCCATCCCGAAGGCCATCGCCGCCAAGTATTCCCGCCGCATGGACAAACTTGTCGGCGTGCTCGCCCAGCTCGGCTTCCAGGTGCGCAAGCCCGGCGCCGGCTTCTTCCTCTACATGCCCGCCCCGAAGTCCGCCACCGGCCCGTCCGGCACGGTCTCCTTCGAGTCCGGCGAGGCCTTCTCGCAGTGGATGATCACCGAGCACCTCATCTCCACCGTGCCGTGGGACGACTGCGGTTCCTTCGTCCGTTTCTCCGTCACCTTCGTCTCCGACAAGGGTGAAGCGGGCGAGGCCGAGGTCATCGCCGAGGTCCAGCGCCGCCTGTCGGCTTGGAAATTCAGCTTCTGAGGCGGTTTTCGGGCCCCTTCCTTGTCGGATTGACAGGGCAGGGGGTCTTTGGTCACCTTCGACCCCTAGTCTAT
>JBEELT010000202.1:0-3020 GCA_041167995.1 Verrucomicrobiota bacterium
GCCCAGTAGCCGACCTGCAGCTTGCCGCCTTGGTGGTCGCGATGCACCGCCGGTCCCCATTGGCGCAAGCCCTGCGGGCTACCCGACATGCTGCCGAAGGTCCGGAGCCATTCGCTGCGATAGGTGCCCTCGCCCTTGCCCCAGTCGGTCGAGACTGCGTTGGATTGCCCGATGATAATGAAGGCGTCCCCGCAGACTAGGTCATCGGCCTCGTGGAGGGTGGTCTTCTGGCCGTCGCGCTCGGAGGTCAGCACGGCGCGGTAACGCACGAGGCCGGGTTTCAGCCGGACCTCGCAGGTGTAACGGTCACCCGCGATGGTCGGAGCCTGTTGCGCGTAAGGCCGGCCGTCGACGGTGACGGTAAGGGTGAGTTGGGCGCCGGGGCGGTCCACTTGGCCGTTGCAGTGCAGGCTACCTTCGCCGCGGTCATCGCGTGCGTAGAACTGATGGTCGGCTGGTTTCTCGTCGGCGTCGGCGGTCCGGGTGACCCAGTTGTCCTGGGCTGGCTCCCGTACCTCGATCGTCGCGCTGGCGGTCGTCGGCGCACCGCCGTTGTCGATGGTGGCCTGAACCTTGAGCGGGCCGCTGCGCTGCGCCCGCGTCAGGCGCAAGGTGGTGCCGCGGGCTTCCTGCGTCACCGCAAAGCTATCGGCCTGCCAGTGGACCGCGAGCGTCCCCGCCCCGGCCTTGGTCAAGGCCTCCTGGTTGTCGGCGACCAACGTCAGGTCGAGCGGGCTCCGCCCGTCCCAGCGGGCGGGCGCCTGCAGACGGACCGCCGGCTCCGGGATGGCCTCGCGGATCGCGACCGCGGCGACGAGGTCGACGGTGCGCTCCGCCGTGACGACGCGGGCGATCACCTGGGCGGTGGCGTCGCCCTGCGTCCGTCCCGCCGGCAGCTCGAAGCGGAGCCGATCCACGGCGACGACCTGCTCGCGGCCCGCGCGGACGACGAGCCAGGTCACCTTCTGGGCGCCGGGCGCGACCAAGGCGAAGGGCAGGTTCCCGCCTTCGGTGATTTCGGCCCGCGCGGGCGTCAGCGTGGCCGCGCCTTGGCCGGCGACGGCGAGCAGCCCGTGCAGGTTTTGCTGGGGGCCTTGGTTGGCGTGGCTGAGCCGGACCCAGGCGGCGGACCGCGCGACCTTGGAGACGCGCACCTCGTCGATGTCGCCGACGAAGTTATAATTATGATACCAGCCGCCGATCCAGAAGCGGGCGGGGGTGCGGAGGTTCAGCGGCGTCGAGCGACCTTTGGCGGCGTTGGCCAGCACGCCGTTGACGTAGACGCGGGAGTCGCCGGGCGCGTAGGTGTGGACGACGTGGACCCATTCCCCGGCGGGGAATGGGGCGCTCTGGACATCCGCGTCCGAGAAGTAGCACTCCATCTTCACGTGCGAGGGGCTGCGGTAGTGCATGACCACCTTGCCCTGACCTTGTTCGTTGCCCCAGGCGAGGACGTTGCCGTTGGTTTGCGCGGGACGGAACCAGGCCTCGGTCGAGTGCGGCTGGGAGCCCGTGGGGAAGCCCGTGAGCTTATCCCCGACGAAGAGGCCGGCCTTGCCGGGGAAGCGGCGGGCGGGGCCGATCATGCCGGTCGTCGCGGTCGTGCCGGTATCCTTGGCCGACCATCGGCCGGTCGCGTCCGCGGAGTTTTCTCCGAGGTGCCAGACCGTCAGGTAGTGGTTACCCTCGTTGAAGACCGCGGCGCCGTCGGACGCGTCCGTCGCGTCGGCCTTGCCCCAGTGCAGGTGCAAGGCTTGCCGTTGCTGGCCCGCGATGCGCGGGATGCGTACCCAGATCGCCGCCGTACCGCCCGCGGCGTCCCAGGCCTCGATCTGGTGCGGCAAGGCCCGGCCTTGGCTGTCCGTGAAGCGTAGGTCCTCGCCGTGGCTCCTGGCCTCGGCGAAGGGGAACCAGTCGCCGTGCAGGCGGACGAGGAGCGGGAAGTCCTCGACCGATTCCGTCGCCGGTAGGTCGACCCCGGCGGCATCGGTCAGGATCGGTAACGACCCGTGGCGGCTCCAGGCTGCGAACGGGCCGGCGCTCTCCGCGGCGAACAGCGCGGCGGTGCAGGTCAGGAGGAGGGAGGCGAGGAGGGCGGGGCGCATGGGATCAAAGGTTCTTCAGCCAGTGCAGGAAGGTGCCCGGCTCGGTGAGGAGGATGCTCAGGAGGTCGCTCTGTTCGTCCGTCCAGAGCTTGACCCGGGGCGGGATGGGCTGGGCATGGGCCCCGGCCGACTCGATGATCGGGCGGTCGAGCACGCGGCGGTTGCGGCTCAGTAGGACCCAGTCGGACGCGTAGATGCCGAGCGTCTCGAGGTTGCCGTTATCAGCGGTCTCATCGCTGTCATGGATGATCGCAGCCTGCAGTCCATGCTTGCGGGCCAGCAACATTACCACGGGCTCGAGGTTCAGGGAGCGGTTGGAGATGTGCACGGCCAGCGTGCCGCCCGGTGCCAGGTGGCGCAGGTAGGTCGAGATCGCCTCGTCCGTGAGCAGGTGCACCGGGATCGCATCGCTGCTGAAGGCATCCAGCACGATGATGTCGAAGTCCTGGCTCGGTTCGCGTTCGAGGCTCAGGCGCGCGTCGCCCATCGCGATCTCCACCTTCGCCTTCGTCTCGCGCAGGAATGTGAACGTCCCGCGGGCCAGCTTCACGATGTCGTCGTTGATCTCGTAGAAACGGAAGAGGTCGCCCTGCCGCCCCCACGCCGAGAGGCTGCCGGTGCCCAAACCCACCACCGCAACCTTGCGGCCACCTTCCGGCCGGTCCGCCTGGAAGAGCCGACCGACGCCGCTGGTCGCGGTGTAATAGGTCGCGGGGAGATGACGTAGGTTCGGGTCGGTGTATTGCAGGCCGTGAGTCGTGCCGCCGTGCTGGAGGGTCAGCCGGTGCTCGGACGGATCGCCCGCGTGGTGTTCCGTCACCTTCAGTACCCCGTAGAAGTTACGCGACAGGGCGTAGGCGCCCTGGGTCGACCGGTGCAGGTCAAACCCGAGCGCGACGGCGAGGAGCGCCGTCC